>JBEKYD010000187.1:0-15169 GCA_049511335.1 Bryobacteraceae bacterium
CCACCGGAATCCGGCGTTGGAGGGCGGTGCCGATCACCTGGCGGTCGCGCGCTTCGAGCCCCTGAAACGTCAGGTCGAGGCCGCCGAGCTGATCATCCCGATACGGGTCGGCGCCGGCTACGTAGATCATCAGGTCGGGCGAAAAGCGAGCTAGCGCATCGGTCAGGCCGGCGCGCAGGCGCTCGAGGTACTCCCAGTCGCCGGTACCGGTGTCCAGATCGATATCCACGTCGGAGGGGGGCTTTTCGGCCGGGTAGTTGTCCAATTGGTGAATGGAGAGGGTGAAGACGGATGGGTCGCGGGCAAAGATGGAAGCGGTGCCGTTGCCGTGATGGACATCGCAATCCACTACCATGGCGCGGCGGATCAGGGCATCGCGCTCCAGCACGCGGATGGCTACGGCCATGTCGTTGATGGCGCAGAAACCTTCGCCACGGCCGGCGAAGGCGTGGTGGAAACCGCCCCCGAGGTGGTAACACACGCTTTGGTCGAGCGCGAGGCGCGCGGCCAAAGTGGTGCCGGCGGCGGCCAGGAAAAAGCCATCCACCATGCGGCGCGAATACGGAATTTCCAAACGCAAAATCTCACTGTAGCTCAAGGCGCCGTCGCGCAGCTTGCGGACCCAGGCGGCATCGTGGGCCAACATTAGGTCGGCTTCCGGAATGGGGTTGGGCGCGACGAAGTCGTCTTCCCCGGCGAAACCGGTTTGAAGCATGCGGTCTCGCAGCCAGCGGTATTTGCGGGAGGGGAAGACGTGCCCGCCCAGGTTCAGGTCGTATCCTTCGTGATAGACCAGCCGGAACGGGAGCATGGGTGCTACGGCGTCTCCGACTGCAAGGACGTAACGATGGCCACGTTATAAATATCTTCGGCGGAGCAGCCGCGGGAAAGGTCGTTGGCGGGCTTGGCCAGGCCTTGCATAAAGGGGCCGATGGCCATGGCTCCGCCCAACCGCTCGACCAGCTTGTAACCGATGTTGGCGCTGGCGAGGTCGGGGAAGATGAGGGTATTGGCGTGGCCGGCCACCGGGGAGCCGGGCGCTTTCGATTTGGCCACCAGGGGGCACACCGCGGCATCGGCCTGGAGCTCGCCATCCACCTTGAGGTCCGGCGCGCGTGCCTTCACTACCCGAAGAGCCTCCACCACCTTGTCTACCGCGGGATGCTTGCCGCTGCCCTTGGTGGAAAAGCTGAGCAGCGCCACGGAGGGTTCGGCATCGATCAGAACGCGGGTGCTTTCGGCGGTAGCGATGGCGATATCGGCCAGTTCCACGGCGGTTGGATCCACCACCACGGCGCAATCGGCAAACGCCATCAGACCGTTGTGACCCATGGAACGGCTGCGCAGCGCCATGATGAACACGCTCGAAACGAGGCGCGCGCGCGGGTGCGGCCCCACCGCGTGCAGGGCGGCGCGCACCGTCTCCGCGGTGCTGTTCACGGCGCCGCCCACGCTGCCGGCCGCATCGCCGGCGGCTACCATCAGCGACGCGAAATAGAGCGGCTTGCGCGCCACTTCGGCGGCTTCGGTGGCGGTGATGCCCTTGGCGCGGCGGCGCTCATAGTAGATGGCGGCGTATTTGGAAGCTTCCGGCGACGTGGCCGGATCGACAAAGCGAATGCCGTCGGGGGCGCCGGCCGGTTTGGGGCCGATCAATATGGGCTTGACCAAGCCTTCGCGCGCCAGGCGGGCGGCCGCTTCCAAGACCCGCGGGTCGCTGCCTTCGGGGAAGGCTATGGTTTTTTTCAGCTTGCGGGCCCGCTCGATGAGCCCCGACATGAACGCTCGCGCCGACTCCGGAATGTCCGCCATGGAAAAAACTGAGTGTAGCAGGTGTGGGGTGGCAAGCTGAACTGGCGGGTGAAACCGGATCGGGCAACCGCTCCCTCAGAAACCGTGAAAAAATATAGCCACAGATGAACACAGATAAACACAGATGAAGAAATCAAATAGGTTATCGGTGTTCATCTCGGATTTGAATTTTTCCCAGCGGTCGCGGCTCGGCCTCGCGGCACTCGCGGTAGCCCGAGGATGACGGAACTGGACTCCAGTGTCAGTACCTAGCGCGCGTCGCCGCGCACCAGGGTTTCCATAACATCTTCGGGAAGAGCTACGCCGATCCGAACCGCTTCCCGTTCGGCGTGAGTATCGCAGTATGCGGTAATCGGCCCACGGCCCGATCGGAACAGAAAGTGCGCGCGACTGCTGCACTCCTTCCGGTCGCAAGGGAACACGGATTCGCTGAGGACCTTGACTTCGATGTGCTGCCTTGGGGTTGGAGCTGCCATATCACTTTAATTATCCCGCAAAGCGCGGGCCGCCGCGTTAGGAAAATCCTGAAGGGCTTTGGAATCAATTTGTTACAAAGCGATGACAGCCGTCCGGCCCCCGTTGGATCAGCAGCCCTTGGCAGAACTCGGGGCGGCACGCGGTTGCAGGCGAAAACGCCTGCTCCACGACGGCGCATCGATAGTTTGCTGCTGCGAGGTCTGCCACCGGCCGCTACACGAGCTGCTCTTCCGGCAGTGCCACCGAGTATTTTTGTTCGATCCGCTCGCGGAAAGTCGGGCCGCCGTTATAGGCGCAGAAGGGGTAGATCTTACCGTCGGGCGCGGCGTAGTGGATCACGCAGCGTTTCACCCGCTCCACGTCGTAATTGTAGTGGTCCATGAAGTGCATGCCGGCCACCATCAGCGTCTTGAAGGTAAAGCCTTCCTGCTCGCTGTCGCCGCGGCCGTAACGCTTGTCGGTCAGACCCTGCAAAGTCTGGAGGAACTTGTTGAAGGTCAGGCCCTCCGGCGCGCGGTCTTCGTGAAAATGCTTGCGCATCAAATTCCAGGCGCTGATCTTCGAGAACATCTTGATGCGCTGGGATTCGACCTTTCGCGATAGAGCATCCATCTCGCACAGCATGGCGCCCACGTTCGCAAACTGCGTGACCGGAACGGCCTCGCCGGAGCGCGAAACGAACAGATAGGTGCCGAGCGAGCACTGCGGATGGCAGGAAAGATGCGTGGTCAGCTCGCCGCGCAGGGCGCTCAGGAGCTTCGAGAAAGGCGTCACGCAGGCCAGCGGGAACCAATCCTCGTACGGATCGCAGATCCCGGTCTGGCGGTGCACGGCGTGGGCAAAATCGGCCAGCGTGAAGCGCTTCGATTCCAGCTCGGCGCGCGCGATGCGGCCGGTGAAAGCCACCGGTTGATAGCTGATGGCGCTCACTACGTCGATGTTGTCGAGCGCCACGCGCAGAATGTCGCCAATCTGGTGGTCGTTCACGCCTTTGACGATGGTCGGCACGAAACAGATCTTCATCCCGGCTTGGCGCACGTTTTCGATGGCGCGGAACTTCAACTCGGCCAGACGGCGGCCGCGGGTGCGCAGATAAATGTCGTCGGTGACGCCGTCGAACTGCAGGTAGAGCGTGTGCAGACCGGCTTCCTTGGCCTGCTGGGCGAATTCCGGCTCGGCGAAGCGAATTCCATTGGTCGCCACCTGAATATGGGAAAAGCCCAGTTCCTTGGCCGCGCTCAGGGCCTCGAAGAACTGCGGATAAACCGTCGGCTCGCCGCCCGAAAATTGCACAATGCGGCCGGCCACCGGTTTCTCGTTGCGCAGGGTCTGCAGCATCATCCGCACCTGTTCGAGCGGCGGCTCGTAGACATATCCGGCAACGTTGGCATTGGCGAAACAAACCGGGCAGGTCAAATTGCAGCGGTTGGTGAGGTCCAGGTTAGCCAGGCCACTATGGCTGGTATGCATGGAGCACAGGCCGCAGTCCTGCGGGCAACGCTTGGCGTCCACCACGGTAGGGTTGGTCACGCCGCGGCCATCGCCGAAAGTCCACTCCTCCATCTTGAGATACAGGCGGACATCCGAGGATAGTACGTCGCGGAAGGGCCCGTGCTCCGGGCAGTATTTCTCCATCACCACCCGGCCGTCGTCCTCGCGGATCTCGGCTTCGATCAGCGCCGAGCACTCCGGGCAAAGCGACTGCGTGGTCTTGGGGAGCCCCTTGGGCAGGGGGACAATCGGTGCGCCGGTATGGGTGGTCTTCGGCTGCACGATGGTGAACTGTTCCGGCGGGGCCGGGGCAAACGTAGCAGTGCTCATGGTTCGATTTAGCAGTGTAATGCCGCTGGCCGCAAAATCCATGGCTTGCCAATCGAGCGGACGATTTTAACGGCTGAACTAACGATATTAAGGTCTGAATGTAGCCGTTCGGTAGCGAAATGTCGCCGTTCGGATGCGAATTTGTGGCAACCTGGCGGGCTGTCCGTTATCATCGCTCCAGACAGCGCAAGCAAATATGAGCCTCAATATCGGTTTGGACGTGGGCGCCGTCAGCGTGAAGCTGGCGGCCTTGGGCCGGCCGGAAGACCTTCGTCTGCTCGAATCCCTTTGCGTCCGCCAACCCGCTTTTCGGTTGCTTCAATGGGGCGCCCGGCCGCTGGCGATTTCTCCGTACCGGCGGGTGGCCGGCAGCCCGATGCAGTCGGTCTACGATCTGTTACGGGAATTGTACGAAATCGTACCGGAATCGGAAATTGAGGGATTGCGCGTCACGGGCTCCGGCAGCCGCGCCATCGCCCGCATTCTGGGGCTCTACTTCGAAAACGAATTCAAGGCCATTGCACGCATGATGGGCGCGTTCCACCCGGAAGTGCGCACGGTGTTTGAAATCGGCGGCGAGAGCTCCAAGTACATTCTGCTCGACCGCAACCGGGAAGACGGCTGTTCCGGGATTATCGATTACGACCGCAGCGGCGAGTGCGCCGCCGGAACCGGCTCATTCCTCGATCAGCAGGCCTTGCGCATGGGCTACTCGGTGGAAGAGGTGGGCGCCGTGGTGGAGGAGGCCGGCCGCTCGGCACGCATCGCCGGCCGCTGCTCGGTGTTCGCCAAAAGCGACATGATCCACGCCCAGCAGAAGGGCTACACCCCGGCCGAGATCCTGCGCGGCCTGTGCGAAGCCGTGCCGCGCAACTTCAAAGCCAGCATTGTGAAAGGCCGCACCGTGACGCCGCCGGTGGCGTTCATCGGCGCGGTGTCGCAATGTTCGGGCGTCAGCGATGCCCTGCGCCGGGTTTTCGAATTCCCGGAGGGCCAGTTGATCGTGCCGGACCTGTACGCCTGGTGCGGCGCCATAGGCACGGCCATTCTCGAAAGCGAGGACCCGCGGAAACGTTCGTTCGGCGATATTCACCGTCTCCGCCAGCATGAGGCGCCCGGCGGAAGCTTCGACAGCCGCCCGCTCTCGATGGATTCGGTGACGCTGCTGCGAGACCGCGTCGAGCCCTACACCCCTCCGCCCGGCCACACGCCGATTCCGGCTTATTTGGGCGTGGATATCGGCTCGGTGTCGACCAACGTCGTGGTGCTTGACGAGGAGGGCCGCCTGGTGCATGAGATTTACCTGCGCACCGCCGGGCGTCCTATCGAAGCCGTCCAGCAGGGCCTACTCGAAGTGGAGAGCCAGTGGGGCGACCGGCTGGTGGTGCTCGGCGTCGGCGCGACCGGCTCGGGGCGCGAGCTGGTGGCCGAATTCGTGGGCGCCGACGTGGTGAACGACGAAATAACGGCCCACAAAACCGGCGCTTTGAACATCAGCCGCAGCCTGGGCGGCGAGCCGGTGGATACGATTTTCGAAATCGGCGGCCAGGATTCCAAATTCATCTCGATCGAAAACGGCGTGGTGGTGGATTTCGCCATGAACGAAGCCTGCGCGGCCGGTACCGGATCGTTCCTGGAGGAGCAGGCCGACAAGCTGGGCGTGAATATCAAAGGCGAGTTCGCCCGCCTGGCCCTTTCCGCGGACGCGCCCACCCGTCTGGGAGAACGCTGCACGGTTTTCATGGAGCGCGATCTCACCGGCTGGCTGCACCAGGGCGAGACCGTGCCCAACTTGTTAGCCGGCCTGTCGTACTCGATTGCGCTCAATTATCTGAACCGGGTGGTGCGCGGCCGCAAAATCGGCAAGGTAATCTATTTCCAGGGCGGCACGGCGTACAACGATGCGGTGGCGGCGGCTTTCGCGCAGGTGCTGGGCCGCCCGATCACCGTGCCGCCCCACAATGGCGTCATCGGCGCCATCGGCATGGCTCTGATTGCCCGCGAATGGCACAAAGCCACCGGCGGCGAGTCCCGCTTCCGCGGCTACGACCTTTCGAAACTGGATCGGGCTACCCGCGAGTTCTCCTGCAAAGCCTGCAGCAATGAATGCGACATCAAGGAATTCACCATCGAGGGCCACAAAAGCTTTTGGGGCGATAAGTGCTCGGACCGTTACCGCAAAGCTTCGGTCACCGGCCGAAAGGCCGTGATTGAGGACCTGTTCGCCCTGCGCGAGCGCCTGCTGGAGAAGATCTACGGCGGCCCACTCGTCCCTCCCAAAACCCTCCGCCAGGGCCGCTTGCACGTCGGCCTGATGCGGACCATGGCGACCTACGACCGGTTCCCTTTCTGGCACACCTATTTGAAGGGATTGGATGTGGAGACGGTACTTTCGCGGCAGACCGATCCGCGCATCGCCGCCGACGGCGTGGAGATGGCCAGCGCGCAGCCGTGCTTTCCCATTCAGATCGCTCACGGGCACGCGCTGTCGATGTTCCAACTGGGAGTGGACTACCTGCTGGTCCCCAATGTGCTCGATGCCGAATCCGACGAGCAAGCCGGCTGCCCGTCGCATCTCTGCCCTTGGAACCAGACGCTCCCGTACGTTTTGCGCGCCGCTCCGCGCCTGGAAGAGCATGCCGACCGCATCCTGGCGCCCACCGTGCATTTTCAGATGGGCGCCCAAGCGGTGAAAGACGCCCTCGCTCCTTTAGCGCAGAAGCTCGGGGCGCGGCGGCGCTCGAGCGACGCGGCCGTGGATGCCGCCTACCGCGCCCAACGCGAGTTCGATACCCGGCTTCTCGATGCCGGCCGCCGCGCCCTGGACGAGCTCGATCGCACCGGTGAGCCGGGAATCATTCTGCTCGGCCGCAGCTACAACCTCTACGACCGGAACATCAACTGCGACGTGCCCCGGAAGCTGCGCCAGAATTACGGCGCCAACGTGATCCCGCTGGATTTTTTGGTGACCGGCCGGGAATCGGTTTCGGACCTGCACCCCAATATGTATTGGGCCTCGGGACGCAAGATTCTGGAGGCGGCGCGGCTGGCTGCCTCGCGGCCCAACCTGCACGTGATCTACGTGACCAATTTCAAGTGCGGGCCCGATTCCTACATCAAGCACTTCGCCCGCCAGGCCGCCGGAGCCCCGCTGCTGGTGCTGCAGTTCGACGGCCACGGCAACGATGCCGGCTATATGACGCGCTGCGAAGCGTACCTGGACAGCAAGGGAATTTTGCGATGCTACAACCCGTCACCGAGCGAGCCGGAGCCAAAAGCGATGGCCGCCAGCGCGAACTAGTCACCCCTGTGCAGGTTGGTAACCTGCGGACCGATTGCCAATTGGTCCAGGCTGGCGCAGCTAGGCCGGCCGCCCATCCCTTCGAGCACAAGTGCGTCTATATACCCCCGATGGCCTATGGCAGCGGCCGGGCTTTTGCGGCCGGATTTCGCGCCCTCGGAGTGGACGCGCGCATCACCCCTCCCTCCGACGACCGCACTCGCGAGCTAGGCGCCCGCCACACTTCCGGCGACGAATGCTACCCGGCCAAGATCACCGTGGGCGATTTCCTGAAAGTGCTGGAATCGCCCGAGACCGACCCCGCCAAAATCGCGTTTTTCATGCCCACCGCCGACGGCCCTTGCCGCTTCGGACAGTACGCCACCCACCTGCGCCGCATTCTGGACGCCAACGGCTACAGCGAAGTAACCGTGCTGTCGCCCACCAGCAAGAATTCCTACGGCGACCTCGGCAGCCTGGCGCGGCCGTTTGTCCGCACCTCCTGGCGCATGCTGGTTTGCGCCGACATTCTGCACAAAGCGCTGCTGCGAGTCCGCCCGCATGAGCGCGAACAGGGCGCAGCGGACGCCGTCCATGAACGCTCGCTCGACGATCTCTGCGCTACCGCCGAAAACTCGCCGGTAGAGCCGCGCGCGCAACTGAAAGCGCTGCGAGGCGCCCTGGAGCGCTCGCGCGAACGCTTCCGCGCGCTACGCATCAGCCGCGATCCGGCTACCCTCCGCATCGGCGTGGTTGGCGAGATCTTCTGCCGCCTGAATACTTACTCCAACGAAGATCTGGTGCGCCGCATCGAGGCCTTCGGCGCCGAAGTGTGGCTCTCCGATATCACCGAATGGGTCTGGTACACCAGCGTGGAGGGCCGCCGCAAACGCCGTCTGGCAGGACACAGCCATTCGCTGGCCGCGCTGGGGGCCTGGGTGCGCGACCACGTGCAGCACCGCGATGAGCAGGCGTTGCTAGGCGTTTTCCGCGACGAGTTCGCCGGTAGCGAAGAGCCCGGCGTCGAAACCATCCTCGATTGCGCCCGTCCCTACCTGCCGCCCGATGGCGCATTGGGCGAAATGGTGTTGAGCGTGGGCAAGGCCGTTTACCTGGCCCAAAAAGGCCTGGACGGAATCGTCGACATCAGCCCCTTTACCTGCATGAACGGCATCGTCAGCGAAGCCATCTACCCGCGCGTCAGCCGCGACCACGGCGGCATTCCCATCCGCAACTTTTATTTCGACGGCACCCAGAGCGACCTCGACCGCGACCTGGGCGTCTACGTGGAACTGGCGCGCTCCTACCGCCGGCGAAAGAACTGACAGGCGCGAGGTGGCGCCGTAGGCACCAAATTGCTAGCGCCCGCCATCCGCTACGGCAACACCCACCATCGAGTCCGCGCAGCCGTAATATAGAAACCACTTGTTGCCGAACCAGACCAGGCCCTCCGCGAAGGTAGTGCCGGCCGCATACTGGCCTGTTTTTTCGAACGGCAGCTCCGGCTGGAACACCGGGCGATCGGTTCGCGCCAGGAGCTTCGATGGATCTTCGGCGGCGAAAAGCGCCTCTCCCGCTGCGTAAGCGCCGACGCCAAGCGCCGGGTCGCCGCCTTCCGCTGCATTCTTGCCGTTGTAAAGAACGACGATCCCTTTGCGGGTTACGAGCGGCGGCGGTCCGGTTTCGGGGAACGAACTGTCGAAGCGGCCCGCACGTTTCGCGAGCACCGCCACGGCTTCCCCTCGGGCGTCTTCCACAACGTTCCAGTGGACCAGGTCGGTCGAAGTCGCCAGGCGGACCACGCCCTCCCCCCAGTACATCCAATATTTCCCGCCGATCCTGGCGGCGATCACACGGCCGCGGTCCACGCGCGTCACAATCCCGGCCGATTTGTACGAGAGAGCGGCGTATTTGCCTTCCGTGCCCAGCGCCGGGCCGTGCTTGATCCAGTGAACCAGGTCCTTCGAGGAGGCGATGGCGGCGTCGGTCCGGCGACGATTCCACTGCGTGTACGTCAATACGTAGGTTCCATCCTGGCTTTCCACAATGCGCGGATCTTCGCAGCCGCCCGGCCATTCGCGCTCCTTTTCGGAATCGTTGTCGGGGTACAGCACCGGCTCCGGCCGCCGCCGGAAATGGATGCCATCTTCGCTTTGGGCAAGCCCCAGCCGCGACGTGTGCAAGCCGATGCGCATTTCCCCGGTGTCGTCCTCGGCGCGGTAGAGCACGTAGATTTTGCGGTGGCGCACGATCGCCGCCGGATTGAATGTGTGCAGCGCTTCCCAGCGGACCGGTCTGCCGCTGATCGGGTCCTGGAACAGCGAATCGCGGTCCGGCGCGATCACCGCTTCCGTCACCGGCCGCGCCAAAGGCCCGATCTGCCAGCCAGCAGTTTCATCCGCCGATACCGCCGCGAGCCAAGCCCAAACCGCGGCAAGGAGCACAATCAATGTACGGTTCATATCGAGCACCGCTACTGTATCAATCTTCCGGAAGGGAAAGAGCCGGGCACCTGCGTATGAGCTGGCCCGCTATTTACGGCGCTGGATCGGTCACTTCGGGAAGTGTCCGCGCTGACGGCGGGCAGCACATATTCTGTGGCGCAGGTTGGCAACCTGCAGCGGGTTGGTAACCCGCTTTCGGCAGCTTCTCGGCGGCCCGCGAAACACCGATTGGCAATCGGCGGCGTGGCACCTGCCCCCAGAGTCGCCGGTTCCGGTCACACTATGATGCGAACCTTCCGAACTCCTCATGTCGTGGAATTTGGATTGAGCCGGGTTTCGGGCCTGGTCCACCCGTGGCCAAGCGGTCAGAAGTGGGACAGACCGTCGTTTTTCGCGGTCTGTCAGGCCCTCGCCAGGCCAGCCCCTCGACAGACGACAAAAAACGATCGTCTGTCCCACCTGGTTTCCCCCCGATTCGCCGTCAGTTGGGTCAGCTCATTTTTCTTCACCGCACGAAAACGCCGGTGTGACATCAGGAGTACGGCGACATATTCAGCAACCGCTCGGGAATACGCCGCTGAATTTCCGAAAACTGAGTACTAATTAAGCTTCCTACCTTGATACGAGGGTGCATCATAACGAGTGGCTTGGCAAGTCAGCCCTCTTGGCGCAGAGCGATCACGGTCTCGGATAGCGAGCCGGATATTGTCGACAGGGCTCGCCTAACTTCATCCAGGGTGACGCCATCGTGGACGGCTTCTGCCCATTCTTCGGGCGTAAAGTATCCGGCAAGGTCCTGGCTGCTGTGGGCTGGATCGCTGATGGTCATTATTTCCGCCTCAATAGCGGCCGCAGCATGACGTTCACCAGCACCATCGCCACCGAGAAAATCGGCAGCAAAAGCAAGGCCGTGCGCAATCCGGATGCGCGCGCCACGTTGCCGATGATGGGAGAGCTGACGGCGAGGCCGATCCAGCCAGAGGTGATGACCACGCCCATGGCTGTGGCGCTCATCCGCGGGAACGCATCGCCCACCATGGCCAGCGTGGTGGGAAACATGGGCGCCATGGCGAGGCCGGCGCAGAAGACCGCGATCCACGCTCCGCGGGCGGTGGCCGCCTGCAGCATTCCGTAGGTGGTTGCGGCCATGGCGCAGGAGGCGATCAAGGTCACGGTAAGCGAGGACACATTTACCAGAATGCGCGCCACCACCACCCGGCCCACCAGCAGACCCAAAGCGAAGCCCAACGACAGAATGTTGAGCGCCGCAGCCTTATCCAATCCCCGCTCGTCGATCAGGTATCGCGCGAGCCAGTTCCACACGCCCACCTCGCAGGCCACGTAGAGGAACAGAACCAGCGACAGCAGGTAAAGCGCCGGACGTCCGAATACCGCGCCAAGCTCGGAAACCTTGAAACCGCGCTCGCCGGTGGGGCGGGGCATCGGGGTAAGGATGTTCACCACCAAAACCACAGCGGCTAGAGCAGCGGCCAGGTAGCACATGCGAATCGCATCGCCGTTGAGCAGGTTGGCGGTGACGAACGGCGTCAGCAGGCCGCCCAGGCCAAAGAACAGGTTGAGCAGGTTGAGAGCGGTGCCGCGGCGCGATTCGGTCACATCGGAAACCAGCGCGTTGGCGCCGGTGACCACGATGCCCCCGCCCAAACCGAGCACGGCCAGGCAAATCAGAGTCGTGGTGTAATCGCCGCCGGCGGTGGGCAGCCAGAAGAGCGAACCGGCGATCAGCGCCAATCCTCCCACCAGGGCCACCTTCTTGCCTTTCAGGTCGATCAAGGGCCCGACCGAGATAGAGGCTACGACCAGCCCCAAAGCTTGCGCCAGAGCGATCGAGCCGTTCTGCGCGTGGTTGAATCCCAAGGTGGAATTCAGCGTTCCCCAGGTGGCGGCGACGATGCCGTACACCAGGATGCCGAGAATAGCAGCCAGTATCAACATGGATTGCCGATCTTATCAGATTCAAGCCAGGCCGGCGGGCGCCTTGGCAAGGTCGAGCGGATGGGACGCCGCGCCCCCGTCCGGCAGGCGGATGCGGAAGCGGGTACCCTTTCCCGGAGCGCTTTCCACATCCACGAAACCGTGGTGGGCTTTCGCGATCCAGGCCACGAAGCTCAGCCCCAGCCCCAGGCCCTGATCGGGCGCCGGCGCCGTGCCAGTACCCGGAACGCGGTAGAAGCGGTCGAAAATGTGGGGTACGTGCTCCGGCGCAATGCCCCGGCCGGTGTCCTCAACGACCAACTCCACGGCTCCTTCCACCGGCCGCACCGCAACCCGCACCCGGCCGCCTTCGGGCGTGAACTTGATGGCATTCGAGAGCAGGTTGGTAATCATGCGCTCGATCTGAACGCGGTCGCCCTCCAGCATGCAAGGCTCCGGCAGTTCGGCGGTCAGGGTGATGCCCGCGGCTTCGGCCGGAATCTGGAACTGCTCGGTCAGATCTTCCACCACGCTCGAAAGATTCAACGGCGCCCGCTGCAGCACCAATTGTCCGGACTCGGCCTGCGAGAGCAGCAGCAGGGCGCGCACGATTTGCGAAAGCCGGTCGATATCCTGCATGGCATTGAACATGGCCTCGCGGTACTGGTCGGTGGTCTTGGCCGTAAACAGGGCCACTTCGATCTGCCCGCGAATCGCAGTGATGGGAGTACGCAGTTCGTGGGAAACGTCGGTGGAGAACTGCCTCATCTGGCGGAAGGAGGCTTCCAGGCGCTCGATCATGCGGTTGAAGGTGAGGATGAGGTAATCGAGCTCGTCGCCGGAATTGCGGGAAGGGATGCGCAGGCTGAGATTGGAGCTGGAGATGCGTTGCGCGGCTCGAGCCACGTCGTGGACTGGCGATATCGCCCGCCCGGCCATTACCCATCCCAGCAGCGAGCCTAAAATGATGGCCACGGGAATGGCCGCCGCCAGCTTCCAGGTGGTTTCGCGCAGCGTCCGGTCGCTTTCCTGGAAGGAATCGCCCAGCGCCACGTAGAAAGGCTCCTTATGCTGCTGGTCCCAGACCATGGCGGAGCGGATCAGAAAAGGTTTGTGGTCCGAGTCCCGGCGCACCTCCCAGGTGGGCGTGATCGGCGTGTTGGGGTGGGCCTTGACGAAAGCCAGCATTCTTTCCACGCGCCGGTGAATCTCGTCGGGCTTCTGTATGCCGATGTCCTGATACTCGGTCGAGACCGATGGACCTTGGGCCATGATATCCGGAATCACGTGGCCATACCGGTCGGCGATGAGATAGACCTTCTTGATATCGAGTACGGCGGTGGTTTCGTCCGGGTCGTCCTTGTCGTAATACCAATCGGCGTATGTGCCCTTCAGCGGGTCCACCCAGATTCGCAGGAACCCACCTTTCACGGCGGCCCATTCGTCGTTCAGACCGTCCTTCACGCTGTCGGAAAGGGTGGTTTCCAGGCGGGCGCGAAAGTAACCCGCCACGGCGATCAACAGCAGAGCGAAGAATAGCGAGTAGACGGCGGTCAGGCGGAAGCGAAGCCCGCGGGCCAAACGGCGCAGATCGCGCTTCTTCGCCATCTCACGCCTGCGTCACCGCGTCGGCCGGGCGCTCGGCCGGCTTATCGGGAGCTTCGATCATGTAGCCGATTCCGCGCACGGTCTGGATGAGCTTCTGCGCGAAGCGGTCGTCGATCTTGCTGCGCAGATGGCGGATGTAAACGTCGACGATATTGGTCAAACCGTCGTAATCCATGTCCCAGACGTGCTCGACAATCATGGTACGGCTGAGCGGCCGGCCGCGATTGCGCATCATGTATTCCAAAATGCCAAATTCCTTGGGAGCCAACTCGATCGTCTCCGCGCCGCGCGCCACCTTGCGGCGGATGCAATCGAGCGCCAGGTCGCCCACCTGCAGGCGTTCCGGCGCCGGTTGTCCGCGGCGCAACAGGGCCCTCACGCGAGCCAGCAACTCCACAAAAGCGAAAGGCTTGGTGAGGTAATCGTCGGCGCCCTGCTCGAGCCCCTTCACGCGATCGTCCAGCGCGCCCTTGGCACTCAGGATCAGCACCGGCGGGCCGACCCGGCGGCTGCGGATCTTTTCGAGCACATCCAGGCCGTCCATGTCGGGCAGCATGAGGTCGAGAATTACCAGGTCGTAATCCGTGGCGTGGATATTTTCGAGAGCGGCGGCGCCAGTTCCGGCGGCGTCCACCGCATAGCCGGCTCCCTGCAACCCACGGCATAGAAAGTCGGCGATGCGCTTTTCATCCTCGACGACCAGAATCCTCATTGATCTACAGCTTAGCGCAAACGGGCGCCTTCGAGACCGTGGGCTGCGTGTCGGGTGCTTAACCGATCTGGGGAAATCCGTTCCCGCCAACCGCTCCCTTACGGTCGCGGCTCGGTAAGTGATTGCAAACACGCGGCATCCGTAACCGAGCCGCGACCATTAGGGAGCGGTTGGGGTGCCTAAATTGCGAAATCCCCAGATCGGCTAAACACCCCTGCGGGTCCAGCCAATTCGCAGGGGGAAACGCCTACTCCAGGTGGCTCTGGCCTGCGATTTTCGCCGGGCGTGGCTGGTATCATTATGGGGATGAGCGTGGGCTGGAGCTTGAGCAAAGACCCTAGGTACCCGATCGGCAAGTTCGTCCGGCCGATGTCGGTTTCGCCGGAAGAACGAGCCGAGCTTCTGGATGTGCTCGCCGCGACGCCTTCCCTGCTGCGCGGAGCAGTTACCGGGCTTTCCGACGACCAACTCGATACCCCATATCGCCTGGGCGGCTGGACCGTTCGCCAGGTCGTCCACCACATGGCCGATAGCCACATGAACAGCTATATCCGCTGCCGGCTGGCGCTCACTGAAGACGCCCCGCTCATCAAGCCATACGAACAGGCCAAATGGGCGGAGCTCGCCGACGCCCGGACGCTGTTTGTCGAACCATCGCTCGCGCTGCTTGAAAATCTGCACGCCCGCTGGGTAGCGCTGCTTAGAAGCTTGAATCCGGAAGATTTTGCCCGCACCTTCCGGCATCCGGAATATGCCGATCCCATGAGCCTGGACGCCAATCTGGCGCTGTATGCCTGGCATGGAATGCACCATACGACACACATCACCGGCCTGCGCCAGCGGATGGGTTGGTAGGAAGCGATCAGCGATCAGCGATCAGCCGTCAGGAATCAGCTTTGCCCCACCGCAGGGCACAGGCTGAGAGCCGACCGCTGAGAGCTGAGAGATGGGAGCTGTTTGTCACCAAATCGAGTACCGGCGCGTCCAATGTTTAGACGCAGTATAATGGCCGTAGGCCCGCAGGAGATTTCCTACCATATGAGCAGCCGTTTCAAGTATTCCGTGGTCAGCGCATCCACG
>JBEKYD010000188.1:0-15141 GCA_049511335.1 Bryobacteraceae bacterium
GACGATTTGGACCGACAACTCGCTTAAGGGAAACAAGGCCAGCACTCCGAGTACGATGAGCATCGCCTCTTGCCGCACTCCGTCGTTCCAAGCCAAGCCCAGTGAGATCGCCGTGAAACACAAACTGAGCCCGACGATGCCGGTGAGGTACACCGGTGTTGCTCGCCGCCGGATGAGCCGCAACAAGCGCGTTCGCCGCGAAGTTCGGGCGCCGGTTTCCGCTTCCAGTTCGAGGACGCCCTGATCGATGAGGTAATAGGCGACATGTCCGTTTCGGCTGCCGGCGTCTCGCGCGGCGAGCGCGATGGCGCGCCTGGCTACGTCCAGTTCGGCGGCGCCACAGTGCCGCGAGATTCGCTCCACGGCGCGCCGGCAACGGTCGCGCGTGGCAAAGTCTGTGTGCGGATAGATGCCGCCGGGATCGGTGCGCAGTTCGGCTTCCACCAGGCTGACGGACTCGAACAGATCGGCGAACTCAATCTGCGACAAAGCCCGCAGGCTTCCGAATGCATTCGCGGTGGAGATCGATTCGGCCGCTTCTCTGGTATGCTCGATACGGACCACTTCAGTTAGCGGCTTGCCGAGTCTTTCCTCGATCCAATCTTGCAGGGGAGCGAGAGCTTCCTCTTCGTCCTGAAGTTGTTCCGCCAGACAGACCAGGAAATACGGCTCCAGGGCGATAGGCTCGGCCTCCATCCTCTGGAGCATGCGCCCAAATACCTGGGCGCTCCAGCGCGACCCGGCCGCCAAACGGTTGGCCCAGAAATAGGCGGCTTCGCGCATCTCCTGGGCACGGCTGATGCGCACCGCCAGCTTGGTGAGCGCCCGGATCAGCGCAACCCGCAGCAGCAGCGGAAAAGACCACAGTTCGGCGATCGTGAGCGGCGCGATTTCCTGATACCGGCGTAAGCACTGCTCGATATTCGCCTCATCCAACGTGTAGTTGGAATTCGCCGCAAGCCGTCGGGCCAGTTCGTAAATGTACGGATCGCCGGAGTCTCCAGCGGGAAGAATCTGGTGGTACCGGCGCGGCAGGTGCCGGCGGATTTCGGCGATCTGCGTTCGGATCAGGTATCCGTTATCGAGAAGCCACTCCGCCGAGGCGGTGGGGACGTGCTCCAAGCGGAATGCCTGCGCCAGTTCGGAACGAGATTCCTCGAGCATGCGTTCATCGCGCAGCAGTTGCGGCAGGATGTTCTGCTTCGACGGACCAGCCTGGCCCCGGCGCTTCGCCAGCACACGGGCAAAATCTTCGTCCAATTCCGTGACAGGAGACTCGAGATCCGGCGACAAGGCGGGAGCATCCGGCCCATCGGACAACACGAAGACAGCCGGTGACCCCGCCCCCTGAAACTTTTGGACAGCGGATTGGACGCCATCCGCCGCGGTCCGGACGATGATCACGCACTCGTCGTCTAACCGGACGGCCCGATATCTCGCCCAAGGCTCGTCCGATGGTATTTCCGCCGAACCGGCCGGACCGCACCGATAGACCCGGTTCCCTTTGCTGCTCGCCAGCGATTCGTAGGCTCTGCCGGAATCTGCTTCGTCGGGCCCATAAAAGGCGAGGACGGTCCGGAGGGCCTTGGACTTCATCGCAGGCTTCGTCCCTTCACCAAGCCCGCCCGCGCACCAACCGGGTCAACAGGCCGATGAGAAACAGAAGCGCGAACATGAGTCCAACCATGGTGGAAACGGCCGCGGGACTGGTCAGTGTCATCGCGGCCCCAAGTATAGCCATGAGTGCAAACACAATCATCCATCCGAGCACTTTTTGCCTCCAGGGTACCGCAGTCCGATGCCATAAGCTACCTAGCACGTGGAGGTCCGATTCTCTGTTCATGCGAATGCAGCGGGGGAACTGAGCGGTCTAGTGCAGAGGTGCAACTTTTGCACGGCCAACTGCGATTTACGAACTTCTTATCGGTGAGTTTTCGCACTTATGTGAGACTGGCACGCCGATTGCTCGAACTCGATCCCTCATAGGAAGCACCAGAGAATCCATCACATTCTCCTGGGAAGGATCTCCAGGTTTGCGTGAGATAGTACCCATTTAGGTTCCGGATTTTCGACGCTCTCGCGTTTGGCAACCAACCGGCATCTGTTAAGTGAAAGGAACCGCCGCTTGAACCTTAGCCTACTACTCACGAAGTTGAGAAGTCATATCGGGCGGATCCGGTTAGACGTTGGGGTGATCCGTTCGCGATTGGCGGCGTTCCTGCGGGAACGGACGGCGCGCTGGGTTGCGGCCGGAGCGCTCACCCTCGTCCTGCTATTCTGTGTCGCTCAGTATCTCAAGCTGGCCAGCAGGATCGACCGGCTCCTTGCCGACGGCCCATTTTCGGCATCCACCGATATCTTCTCCGCGCCTGAGCTGGTGTCTGCCGGTGAGCCACTGGCCGTGGAAGACCTGGCCGGTAAACTGGAGTCCGCGGGCTTATCTCAATCCCGCGGCAACCCGGCTGGCTGGTTTGAGGTGCAGCCGAGCGCGGTGACGATTGCGCCCGGCGACGGTTCCGGCGTCCGCATCGAGTTCGCAGAAGGCGAGGTCTCCCGCATCCGGTCGCTTGACGATAACGCCGTACACCAAGAGTATCGGCTCGCGCCTCAATTACTCACCAACCTGTCGCTGAGCCGCGAAAAGCGCCGCCTCGTGCACTTCTCCGGGATTCCTCCGTCGCTGGTCGACGCCGTAACTTCGGCCGAGGACAAACGCTTCTTTCACCACGGCGGATTCGACTATCGGCGAATCTTTAAAGCGGCCTACATCGACTTCAAGGACGACCGCAAGCAGCAGGGCGCCTCGACTCTCACCATGCAGCTCTCACGCGCCTTGTGGCTCGCCCCCCGAAAGAGCTGGCGCCGGAAAGTCGAGGAAATCCTGATCACCCGCCACCTCGAACGGAAGCTCACCAAGCAGCAGATCTTCGAGGACTATGCCAATGAGATTTATCTCGGGCGGCGCGGTACGTTCAGCATCAACGGCTTTGGAGAGGGCGCGCGCGCGTTCTTCGGCAAGGAGCTCGGACAGATCGATACCGGCGAAGCCGCCCTTCTGGCCGGTCTGGTCCGTGCCCCAAGCTATTACAACCCGTTCCGGTACCCCGAGCGGGCGCTCAACCGGCGCAACCTGGTTCTGGCCCTCATGCTGCGCAACGGCCAATTGACCGAAGCGGAGTATCGGGCGGCCGTGGCGTCGCCCCTGAATCTCGCGCAGCCTCTGGCCGGCGATTCCGGGAGCTCCTACTTCATCGCCATGCTCAACGATGAATTGCAGTCCCGGCTGGGCGACGACGCCAGGCACCGTCTTTCGGTTGTCAGCACGCTCGATCCGGACTTGCAGCGGGCAGCCGAAGCAGCCGTGCGGTCCGGTCTGGACGAAGTGGACCGGCAACTGCGCCAACGGGCGCCCCATGATCAACAGGCGCCCGCACTGCCTCAGGCCGGACTGATTGCCCTCGATCCGCGCACCGGCGAAATCAAAGCCCTGGTCGGCGGCCGCAACTACGGCGACAGCCAGGTCAACCACGTTTTGTCTATGCGGCAGCCGGGCTCGGTATTCAAGCCCTTCGTCTACGCGGCGGCCATCGCCACTGCGCTCGAAGGCGGCCCCACCACCTTCACGCCCGCCAGCCTGCTCAACGACGAGAGCACCACCTTTCTGTTCCACGGTGAGTCCTATCGACCGAAAGACTTCAGCGGAGACTACCAGGGTGAGGTCACGCTCCGGACCGCGCTGGCCGAGTCCCTGAATGTGCCGACCGTCGACCTGGCGCAGCAGATCGGATACCAGCGAGTAGTCGCCATGGCCCGCCGCGCCGGACTGAACGACAGCATCCAACCGACGCCCTCCGTCGCCCTCGGCGCCTATGAGACTACCCCCCGCGAGATCGCCGCGGCCTACACCGTGTTCGCCAACCATGGCATGTGGGTCAGACCAACCACCATCGCGCTGGTGCGATCGGCCGGCGGCGGCGTGTTGTACCGGCATGACCCCGAAACGCGGCCGGCGCTCGACCCGCGAGTGGCTTACATCATGGTGAACATGATGCAACAAGTGCTCAGCAGCGGAACCGGCGCCAGCGTGAGGTCGCGCGGCTTTCTGCTCCCGGCGGCGGGCAAAACCGGCACCTCCCGCGATGGCTGGTTCGCCGGGTTTACCAGTGAGCTCCTGTGTGTCGTGTGGGTAGGTTTCGACGACAACCGCGACCTCAACCTGGAAGGCGCTCGCTCCGCTCTGCCCATTTGGGCTAACTTCATGAAGCGAGCCGCGCAATTTCGGCCATACAGCGAGGCGCGCGCATTCCAACCGCCGCCGGGAGTGGTTTCCGCCGAAGTTTGCGATGCGTCCGGAGAACTGGCCGGAACGAACTGTCCCGATGTCCACATGGAAATGTTCATCGCGGGGACGGAACCCACGTCCGAGTGCGCGATGCACCGCCTGACCGCGGGAACCGATCCGCGCGATGGCCGGGACCGGTAGCTTAGTCTGATTCGGGGGTGGGACAGACCATCGTTTTTGGTGGTCTGTCAGGCCCTCGCCAGGCCAACCGCTCGACAGACGACAAAAAACGATCGTCTGTCCCGTCTGTCCCACCTGGCTTCCCCATCGTCATGGCGTGAAACGCGCTACTGTGCCGGGGCGTAATAGCCGCGGCGGTAGAACGTCCGCAGCCCGGCTTCGCTGTCGGGCGCCTCGACTTTCAGGCTGACGCGGTGAAATTTTCCGTCGGGCGTTGTGGCCGCCGGCGAGTAACCGAGAATATATTGATTCCGCAATTCGCGCGCGATCTGGACGCCCACATTCGGCAGATTGTCCAGGCTCGTCAGCGGAAAATCGCGGCCTCCGGTATCGAGCGCTACCTCGTCCAGCAGTTTCGGGCCATTCCGCTCCTCGGGCGTGTGTTTGAACCGGTAATCCTCGTCGTAGACGCCCATCGCGTACACCTGCACGTCCGATTCGATCAGCGTCTCGGTCAACTGCCGCATGTTCCGCCGGCTGAAGTTGTCGCCCCCGTCGGATAGAATGACCAGCGCCTTGCGCGCATTCCGCGCGTGCTTCATTTGCGCGACGCCGAGGTGGATCGCATCCAGCAGGGCCGTCAATCCGGATGCCTTCGCTTGCCGGATTTGCCCGCAGATCTCGGACCAGTCTTCGGTGAAGGGAACCTTCAACCTGGCGCGCTCGTTGAACTCCACCAGGAAGAACTCGTCCTCCGGATTGGCGAACTTGAAGAACTCTTCGGCCGCCTCGGACGCTTTGCCCATTTTGTTCTTCATGCTGCCGCTGATGTCCAGCAGCACGCCGGCGGACACCGGCGCATCGTCCTTGGCGAAGTGGGTGATCGTCTGCCGGACGCCATCTTCGGAAAGCACGAAGTCTTCCTTCTTCAGGTTGGTGACTGTGGCGCCGTTTGCCGTGGTCACGTGAACCGGAATCAGGACCAGAGATGCGTTCACGCGCAGGGTCGGCTGGGCGCCGGTGGCCGGCCTCATTGCCTCTGGCCGGGCGCGGGGAGCGAGCTCGAGCGGCCCGTCCGGCGAGATCTGGAATGCCAAGGCAACCGCACATATCTGGGTCCATAAGGCCATTCCAACCCCGTGGCCGAACCCGCACATCATGGGCAGATTGTACCTCGACTGAAAACGCTTTTAGTACTGTATCGCGCGAGGGCTCAGCCGCTGGTACTTTTGAGGCTGCCGGTCCCCGCGCCGGCCATCGCCGTCACCGGAATCGCCAGCGCGTGCCAGAGCAAGTGCGGGGATGTCTGTGGGGCAGACCATCGTTGTTTGTGGTCTGCCATGACCGATCTTTCGGTGCTCCCGCGATCGCGCACCGCTCCCAACCGAGATCATGACAGACCACGAAAACGATCGTCTGTCCCACCTACGCAGCCGAACGCAGGTCGGCCGCTTCGGCGTCTTCCGAGAGACCGGTGTTAAAAGCCATCCAAAGGGGAACTTCGCGAAGGTGGATGGGATCGAGCCCGGCGGCTTTGCGCCGATCGTCCCAGCCGTTCACCTTGGCAGGAAAAATCACCCAGCCGCTCGCCGGCGTATAGGCAAACCAATGTTGCGGGTGCGTCCCGCTGCGATACAGGTGCGCCATTTTCATCCCTCTCTCTGAATGTGAATCGTCCGCGGCTCCGGTTTCGGTTTCACGAAGCGGCAGAGCGCCACGCAACCCTTGTTTTTGCAGGTGAGACAGAATCGCTTCTGAGCCATGTTGCAACCATACCGGAATTGTGTGAGGGCTTACAAAACAAATCGTGAGGGGACCCCGAACCCCCAAATGAGGGGGTAGCCGAGTTTATTTCTGCTCGAAAAGCTCGGCGCGGCGAATGCGCTCGCCCTCGAATACCACCAGGGAAATGCGCTCGGTAGCGGAGATGTCTTCGAGCGGATTGCCGTCCACCAGCAGCAGGTTGGCATCGAGACCCACGTGAATCGAGCCAATCCGGCCGGAGGCGCGCAGCAGTTTGGCGGCGTTGACGGTGGCAGCCTGGAGCGCCACGGCCGGCGGAATACCGGCCTCGACCCACAGGCCGAGCTCGTGGTGCAAAGAAGGTCCGTGAAACACCAGCGGGTTGCCGGCGTCGGTTCCCATCGCCAGCGGCACACCCGCATGCCAGGCCCGCAACAGGTTGGCGCGCGCCACTTCCTGCGCATGGGTGAAAAGCTCGGCTTTGGCCGGGTCGGCGGATTTGCCCGAGGTCAGGAACTCGCGGGTGGCTCTCAGCATCCGCGCCGGCGCCACCTGTTCCACCAGCGATTCGGAAAGGGCGTCGGTGCGGCCGGCGAAATACTGGGCGTAGGCCTCAATCACCGTAAGCGTGGGATCGAAATACACCTGCTGGCTGGCCATGCGTTCCAGCAGCGAATCCGGCAGCTCATCCCGCCACGAGCCGTGCTCCACCGAGGCAGCGCCCACGTCAACCGCGTCGGTCACGTCGCGGGCGTCGCCGGTGTGAACGGCCAGGGGAAGGTTCTGCGCGCGCGCTTCGTCGGCAATGGCCCGCACCAGGTAGAGGTCCAGCCGGTCGAAGAGCATGCCCTCGCCCCAGCCGGCTTCGAGAATCGCCTTGATGCCGTCCACTCCCCGGCGTTTCAGCTCGCGCACCTCCGCCCGCGCCTCGTCGGCGGTCTTGGGAGTGCGCACCAGTTGCGCTTTCACCATGGCGCGCATGGCTTCGGGAACATATTGGGTGAATTCGGTGCCGTGTCCGTTTTCGGCGGTAAACATCGGCCCGCAGACGAACAGGCGCGCGCCCAGTTTGGCGGCTTGAGCGATCTGGCGCCGCAAAGCGATCGACCGGTCGAGCTGGTCGCCCACGCTGCGCGCCGTGGTTACGCCGCTATAAAGCAGCGCCGCGGCCGCGCGCGGCATGCTGTTCGCCGGCTCGTAATCGGCGCTGGAATTGGACAACCCGGCCGGACCTCCCAGATGTACATGAACGTCGATGAGCCCGGGCAGAAGCGTCTTGCCGGCGCCTTCCACCACGTCGGCATGGAGCGCGTCGGGATCGGGCGCGGCCGTCGCGGCATAAACCTCGGCGATCTTGCCGTCGCGCACGAGCACCGAGCCGTTCTCCACCACCGTCCCGTCGCCGATCCAGATCCGCGTATTGCGGATCAGAAACACGCCGGAGCGCTCCAACTGGCGGAACATCGCCTGGTTCTGCCCAATCTGTTCCCTGGTATAGGTCCGCCAGCAGCCCATGGCTACGAACGGAGCGAGCACGGCCAAAACCCAGATTTTGTTGCGCGCCGGAAGTTTTTCCTCTTTTTCCCAGCGGAAAAGCTGCACGGCCAGAAACATACCGACCACGGTGGTGACCGCCAGCGCCGCCGCGGCGTTGCGGTTGTCCCACAGATTCTGGTTGAGGAAGAAGATTCCTTGAAAGCCGTTCACCAGGTAAGACGCGGGCATGAATTCGGCAACCGTCTGCGCCCAGTTGGGCAGCAAGGCGGCCGGCACCGTGGCGCCGCTCAGAAAAAGCATGGGCAGGTAGAGCATCTGGATGGCGATGTTGGCTTCCTGCATGGTGTTGGTGACCGCGGCCAGAATCAGCCCGATGGCGCGGAAGGCGCAAACTCCCAAAGTGACCATCGCCAGCAGGGAAACCCAGTTGTGCGGCAGCTTCATGCCGTACAGGCCGTGCGCCACCGCCAGCAGCACCACCACCACCGGCAGATAAAGCAACCAGCCGGCCACCATGGCGGCCACCAGAATCGGCAGCGGCGAAATGGGCGTTACTTTGAAGCGGCGCAGAATGTTGGCTTCGCGATCCTGCACCGCGCGCATGCCGGCGCCCCACAAACCGTTGCCCAGGATTCCCATGGTCAGCACCGTGCCGACAAAATACGCGATGCCGCCGCCGCTGCCGGCGTGAAACAGCTCGGCGAAAGCGAAAAAGAAAATGAACGGAAACAGCCAGTTGAAGAACACGACCGAGCGGTTGCGCAGCGTCAGTTCCAGATTGCTCTTGAAAAACGCCAGATAGGGTTTCATTCGCGCAGGGTTTTCCCGGTCAATTCGATAAATGCGTCTTCGAGCGACGGCCGGTCGATGCGGATATCGGAGAGCTCGATGCCGCGCCGGTCGAGCCAGCGTACCGCGGCGGCCACCGTGCGCGCGGGATGCCGCGAGGCGAGCGTCAGGCGCGTGCGCCGCTCGTCGACCGATACCTTTTCGCAATCCGCGAATTGAGGAAGGTCCGATTCGGCCAGCGGCGCCGAACACTCCATCTCGACCGTCGAGCTGGCCAGCGCGCGGTCCTGAATCTGGCGCGGCGTGCCCAAGGCCACGATGCGGCCCTCGTCGACGATGGCCACGCGGTCGCAAAGTCTTTCCGCCTCTTCGATGTAGTGCGTGGTGAGCAGAATGGTGCGATGCTCGCGGCGAAGACCGGAGATCAGCGCGTGGATTTCCAGCCGGGCCTGCGGATCGAGCCCGGCCGAAGGTTCATCCAGAAAAAGCACTTGGGGATCGTTGAGCAGGGCCAACGCCAGGGCCAACCGCTGCTTCTGGCCTCCCGAGAGCCGGCTATACCACACCTTCCGCTTTTCCCAAAGCTGCAGCCGGCGCAGAAGCTGACCCGCGTTCACCGTGCGCGTATAGAGGCTGCCGAACAGATCGAGCGCCTCGCTCACCTCGATTTTATCGGGCAGATTGGTGGCTTGCAGACAAACCCCGATGCGATCTTTCACCTGATCGGTCTGCACCGCGGGGTCGTACCCCAGCACCGTAACCCGCCCGCCCGAGCGCTGCCGCAGCCCCTCCAGAATTTCGACCGTGGTGGTTTTCCCCGCGCCGTTCGGCCCGAGAAGCCCAAACACCTCGCCGGCCCGAACCTCAAAATCGATTCCCTTGACCGCCGCCAAGGCGCCATAATTCTTGGTCAGACCTTCGACCTGGATCGGTTGCTCCACGGTAGAACTTCAGTATAGAGGGTGGAGTTTTCGTGGCGCAGGGCCTTCTGGCCCAATGCCGCTTGGCTTTTGCAAAGCTGGGAGCGGCCGCACTCGGTGGGACGGCCCGCCCTCGTCCGCCCGTTGTCGTATCAGATCCGCAGATAGAGTGCCATGCGTCCAGTTGATGCGACCGGGACCTCACGAGACTTATCGCGGGAGGCCCAAAGCGAAGCCGTATCAGCGGAGCCAAGCGCGTTTGGCGGGAGTAATCCAGTGGGAATCGGCGGAGAGAGAGGGATTCGTACTGTGTTGGGCTATTACAAACACGTAACTTATTGATTTTACAGGTTGACAGAATTGCCAGAAATGCCATTTTGCCCATAATCGCCTGCGTCTGGACACAAACTGGACACAAATTCGAAACGGGAGGGAGAGAGAGGACCGGCCTGGAAAGGCGGCGGCAGGGTCAAATTTGTGTCCAGTTCGGGCGGGACGGCGGATTTGTGTCCAACTCGGGCGGAGAACGTCGGGACGGGAACGGCAGACCGGAAACGGCCCACGGCCCGCGTAGATGTCGAACGGACGGCATCGGCGCGGGACGGATCTTTTTTCAGGGTCCCTCTCTTGCAACGTCGGACGGGCGGCAGGGCGGCGGGAATCGACGGCGGAATGTTGGCGGACCAACTGGCGGGACGTTGCTCGCGGCGACACCTGCCACGAACAGCTAAGCTATCCTTGCTCAAGAATCGTCGCCCTGATCCGTTTGTACAGCCGTTCCCGCAGCTCCTTTGCCGACTCCCAGTCGATATGGTTCTTGTGGTTTGTATCGAAATGGAGGTTACCGATTTCGTCCTTCCGGCAACACCAAATCACCGGACGCCCTAAGCCCATGGCGAATCCGGCTTCATAGTAGACGCCCGCGCGCTGTCCGGTGAAGTCCGCCACCATGAATTGACAATTGCGAATTCCCGCCATGATCTCGTCGGTGATTTCGTTATTGTGCTCCTTGCGGTCGATCCGTAGCGGCTCAAAGCCCGCGTCGCGGATTGCCAGTTCGATGCCGCTTTCGTAGATAGAGCGAAGGTCCTCCGTGAACCACATGGCAACAAAGCATTGGCCCGGTATGCCTCCAGGTCGGGATAAGGGTTGAACCCGGCTCCATCCCTTTAGCGTGAGAGCGACGGTGGCCTTGACGTTGCCGGAAAAACTGGACTCAGCGAGGCGCTCGTCGGCTATAAATTGAAGGTAATGGTGGAACTCTGCGTTAGTGTAGCAATCGATCAAGGTAAAATCGGAGTTGAGATTGAAACTGGCCGTCCCGCCAGGCCTGCCCAAGCGCCTAGCAATCAGATGGAGTAACTTGTCGATGTTGTCGTCAACACGCGTTTTAGCATGGCCGCTGGCAATCTCCGCAGCTTTGGCCTCCCTAATCTGAAGAGGCTGCCCTGAATCGAACGCTTGCCGAGTCGCGCAGGACAAAGCTCTCTTCAATTCAGCGCTCAAACCCAGAATTTCACCGAAAGTCCTACCCCCGATTGCTTCGTATAGCCCACACTGCGGGCACTCGATCCGCAGGCCATCATAGACACCGCTGTTCTGCATCTTTACGCCGTCTGCCGGCGGCCGGTTGCAGACTAAACAACTTTCAGGACTGACAAATCCGGGAGAGAATCGGTCGATTTGCATAGTACAGACCGCAATCGTATGTTGCAGCCTTAACGAAAGCAAGCCCGCCCTGCCGATTATCCCGGTTTCCCACCAATGTACTGCTCTCGCAGCCTACACTTCAGCCCGTCAAGGGCTTCGTCTGGAGTTCCAAAAGATCGCCGCTGAAACTCCGGTTCGTGAGGCAAAACAATCTCCCACCGACGGTGGAAACTGCTTCGGCGGATGCTGGCGTCGAAGACCTTTCCGGAGAGCGTCACCACCGGATAACTATACGGTCTTTCCTCCGGCGAGGCCGCGATGTCCAACACCGGCTCACCGAGCTTCAAGCCCTCGATTTCGCTTTCCGTCATGCGAGGTCTCTTTCAGGGATTACCACCTGGACCCGGAGCGGTAAAAGCGCTGGTTTCTTCCCGTCTTCTACCACCAGTTTCATCATTCCCGCCTGTTCACATAGTTTGTGGTATGCGGCAAACGCATCGCGAAGCGGTAAGAGCGATCTGCCGCACTCCGGGCAGGTCGGCGCGTCCGCTCCGCCCTTGATCGTCTTTCCCTGGTCGATAATCAACTCCAGGCCGCATGGGCACGTGTACCTGAACACCAGTTCATCGACGGCAACATATTCCACTCGTTCGCTCATATTCCTTCTCCCTGCACACGGGAGCGTAGCAGCTCCCAGTTCACCGGGATAAGGGTAGAGCGCGATGATACCGAAGTCAAAGGTGGGCAAGGGCGGCGGAACGGGCGGGCAGCGGAAGGACGAGGCAAGGATTTTGCTAGCAAATCGGGCAACACGGTCTTAAACTAACCGTGGGAGGTACTTACGCCGTATGGCGGACGACTACGACGGATGGCAGAAGTTGGGCGTCCAGCTTGGCAAAGGAGGGCAGGGCACGGTCTATCTTGCCCGTTCGCCCGAGAGGGTGACGCAGGTCCGAATCGCCTCTCAGGAGCTAACGCGCTACTTCCGCCAAGGTCCAGTGGACCAGGAACAGCTTGCACAGTACGTCGCAGCGCTTGGCAGCCCTGATCCTCCTGACGGTATTGGCGCACTTAAGGTATTCGAGATTTCTCCCGATGCCGAAGGCGAAAAGGCCACTCGCAGGCTTGCAGAAGAGCTTCGCGCGCTGAGCACGCTACACCATCCGGCGATTCTAAAATATCTGATTGGCAACTCCAGGAAAGGATTCCTCATAACTGAATACCACCCGTCTGGAACTCTGGATAAGCACTTGGGCCGGTACAAGGGAAAGGTTCTGGAGGCACTAGAGGCATTCAGACCGTTGGTGGAAGGCGTTGCGGCTATCCACGGACTCGGTGCAATTCACAGGGATATTAAGCCGGAGAATATATTCATCGCGGCAGACGGCCGGCTGGTTCTTGGAGATTTCGGTATTGTCATTTTCAAGGATAGCGGACACCGACTCACGACCACATACGAGAAAGTTGGAACCACTTTTTGGATGGCACCTTGGGCGTACAAACAAGGGAGGCTGGATTTGGAAGAGGTGACAGTTTCCCTCGACATCTTTCCTTTGACTAAAGTGCTCTGGTCAATGATCTCTGGGCGCAACGGTTTCATCTTTTCGGAATACGACCGGGCCGAAAACAACCTGGAGAAGCTGTTCTCCAGTGATCCGGCGATGCGTTTCGTCAACCAGCTTCTCGGAAAGTGTGTCGTTCGAGACGAGAAGGACTGCAAGTTATCAGCGAAAGAGCTACTGGCGGCAGTCGATGGATTAATCCATCAAATCCGTTCTGCAGGTCGGAAGCCGGAGCAAGGCCCTTGGCCATGCAGCATGTGCGGGAAGGGCTATTATTCCGAAATCGGGTACATTTCGCCTAGTGTCTATAAGAACATGAGCGGAAACCGGGCGCAGTTTACCGTCTATGTGTGCGACCACTGCGGCCATGCTGAAACGTTTATGATAAAGCGCTAGCCGTTTGCCTCTCAGCACTCGGCTAACTTGCCGACCTGTGGCGGAGCCGCGCCGCGTCGTCCGCGCGAAGAAAACCAGTGACAAAGAAAACCAGTGACAAGAAAACCGGTGACAGGCTACGTGTTTCCGCTTTTCCGACCGGGCGGTCGATCGGAGCGGGAAACCTCCGCGGCCAAGCTCCGGCTCCGGGCACCCCGTTGGCATACACAGTTACTTACCCGCTCCCAGCCAAGCGCTTTGTTGTTAACCGGTTAGCAGGGCGAATGGGGGGCGAACGGGTCAGCCTGACGGAAGCTGTTGGCGAAAACGGCCAAACCGTCAGAGCGCTCCGACATGTTTACGACTTTCGCATTTCTGAGATTAAAACGTCCGGACAGTGCGCCGGTGTCACGGCTCGCTCGGCTGCAGGCTGTTCAAAACCCCAGCGGCGCCATCTCCGCTGGAAACGGCTCTCTAGCGATTCCACGAAGGCATCGTCGCCGAACGGCCGGCCTGCATATGTGCACCGCCGCAACAGGCGCAGGTCCGCCCCGTCCTCCGGCGCGGCCAGCAGCGTCCGCCAACCCTCCGCTCCTCCCTGCTGTCGCCAGCCTTCCCCGTCCGCCAGTTGCCAGCGGTCGCGCACCGCACCGAGGTGAATCGCGGCGCTCGACCATTCATATTGCTCGGCTTCCGCCACCAGCCCCGGGTCGCGTTCCACGTACGCCAACACGCGACGCAGGTGGTACAGCACTAAGACTTATCGGGACGTATCCGCCGAACGGCAAGTAAGACGTTGCGAATCAGCGCATTGGTACCGCTTAGCTGGCCTCGGCTTGGACCTGCCACCCTGCCAGATCCGATTCGGAACGGCGGTGATAGAATAGCGACCTAATGCCTAAGCTGACAGAGAACGTGCCCCAGCAGTCGCCTGCGAGTTCAGGCTCTTCTCCCGGCAAGACGCGCGAGGAGCGAGAGGAGGGGCTCACATCAAAGGGCTTGCAGCGGCTGCAGTCGAATATGCGGGCCACGTGCGGTGTCCTCTCCGTTATCTTGCTCGGCGGCATCGTAGTAGCCTGTGTTGAGTTCTCCGGGCATGCCGCGGCGGCCCTGTTATGGATAAGCGCATGTCTGGTCATCGGCGGCATAACCGGTTTCCTGTTCGCGATTCCTCGGGTGCGGGCTCCGGCCAAGAGGAGTGAGGGTACTGGTTCGAGCGCGAGTCGAGAGGCCCCGGAGCCCTCCGGAACCGAGCGTGGTCTTGGATTGGGAATCAACACGAACCTGGAGGAGATTTCGGATTGGCTAACCAAGATCCTGGTCGGCTTAGGACTCGTGGAGCTGGGGAGAGCACCCGAATACCTGCAGCGCGCCGGATACTACATCGGCCAAGGCTTGGGCGACAATCGGCAGTCCACTGCCGCAGGTATGGTCGTTTTCTTTCTGGGCCTGGGTTTTCTCTGCGGGTATCTTCTAACCCGAATGTTCGTCGGGCCGGCTTTCCGTCTGGCAGATCAGGCTACGGCCCTGGGAGTGGCCGAAGACGTTGCACAAGCGCTCGACCTGGCCGAAACCGCCAAGCGCGAAGGCGCTATCACGCGTCGTCTGTACGATGTTTTGGACGCAGCTTTTGGCGAACTGATGTCGGCCTCTATTCGCCAGGCGGCCTCGGCGGACCAGCGCGGGAAGGAAGCTTCCGGCCTCCCACGCGCGGTGGCCGTGCGCTACATCGAGGCATTGAAAACGTTTTTGAACGAGCTTGGGGATGATCCTCAGTGGTCTCTGCACCGCAGATCCCACCTGCTGCTCGCCGGCCTGTACAAAAGGATCGGTGATCTGGACTCGGCGATCGCGGTGGTGACAGCCTTCGTCAATCGTAAAAAGGCCCACAACGAGATAGACATGCACACTGCCGACGCACTCTACAACCGAGCATGCTATGAGGCGTTGAAATTTGAAGAGGCGACGGGAGCAAAGGCGACGGAATGGAAAAAGCGGTCGCTGGCTGACCTAAGAGAGTCGCTCTCGATCTCTCCCGAAAATGCAGCAGGATCCCAGACAGATGACGACTTTAAGAGCCTAAGGGACGACCCCGATTTCAAAGGCATAGTCGGCCCCGCCTGACACCCGGTTACCGTTATTG
>JBEKYD010000189.1:0-15137 GCA_049511335.1 Bryobacteraceae bacterium
TTTCGAAAAAATGCCTATTTTACAGGTGTTTGAACGGCCTAACGTCCAAATGGAAGCAGGCCTCGACCCTAACCAACTGAATCTGTTCGACTTTTAACGGGACAGCTGTGGGACAGACCATCTTTTTTTGTGGTCTGTCGCGCCCTCGCCAAGCCAACCGCCCGACAGACGACAAAAAACGATCGTCTGTCCCACCGGTAACAGCCGCTTCAACCCATGCTTCTTTTCAGCCGCGGCAGGGCGGTCAGCACCGCGCCGTACAGCAGCAGAGACAAGAACAGCGCGACCGTATGGCCTTGGTGAAGGTCCTGCGCCACCAGGCGATAGCCACCCAGAAACATGGCGGGGTAAACCAAGGGTGACAACTCCGAACGCTTCCAGCGCGGGCCGGCCCAAGCGAGCACGAGGGAGAGACCCGCCAGGACGCCGGTGCGCAACGTGGCGCAATACGCATGCGTCGCGCCGGCGCCCCATACCGCGTGGTAGGCGCCAGTCAGAATGCCCGCCGCCACGCCGGCTGCCAGCCAGACAAAACTAGCGGCAACCGCAATGCGGAAAAGCCGTATATTCCACGAGGGGTGGTCTCCCGTGCCGTAATAAGCTGCCAGGGCATAGGCGGCCGCGGCCGCCGCCAGGCCGGTCCACAGAGCAAACTGTCTCTCACCCGGCCATATTGCCGCGCCCAATAGCCCGTCCGTTGCTTCCTGTAACGCGCCCGAAATGGCCAGCGCCAGCAACAAGTAGATTACTCCGTGCACTTGAAGCGTCAATCGGCCAAGCGAGCCGCCGGCCCAGATACAGGCGACCGCCAGGAGGAACCAGACCCAAGCGGCAGTTACGCTCGAAAGCAGGATTCGGGTGCCTACCAACGCCAGCAGGATCCCGAACGTGGAATAGGTGAAGAAGTTTCGGCTGGAAGCGCGTTGCCGTTCCAACAGGAGAAAAGACAACAGGTAGCAGGCGGCCGAGCAGACCAGCATGACCGCGGCCGTCATCGGCGCCATCCGCAGGCCGCCGCTGAGGCTGACGGCAAAAGCCACGGCACACTGAGCCGTCTCAAAGCCGGTGAAGGAAAAGCCCCGGTACAGCGTTCGAACGATGGTGCTCGAAAGGTAAATCGCCAGCAGCGCCACTTGCGCGGTGAGCAGCCACGCATGGGGAATCGGGGCGTAACCTTCGGGCAGGCCGCGTTCATTGGTTACCAGCCAGGTGGCCAGCAGAACGGAAAGGTCTGCCGCGGCCGCCCCCAGCCAGCGCTCGCTCAACCAGTGTTCCAGGCAGGCGGAAGTTTCGATGGCCGCGGCCACGGCGAGAAACAGGAACGTGAATGGCAGCACGTCATGGGTGGCCACAAGCAAGGCGGCGGCGGTGCCCAAGGCGGCCAGCGTGGCGAAGGTGGAAACGATCAGCAGGTTCTTGCGCCAGGAGATCGCCATGCCGAAAACCGCGAAGGCCAGCAGAATCGCCGCGGCGCTGCGGGGGCTGATCGCCTGGAAACTTACCGTTGCCTCCCAGAGCAGGGGAACCAGCACCAGGACGGCAGTCAGACTGTTGAGCGCCGCTTTCAGAGGCTCCGCTGCCGTGGTTCGCGCCGCCCAGACCAACCACGCCAAGGCATAGGCGATTCCAGCGGCAATTCCCGCCTTGATGGGCAGAGTGCCGGACTCAGTCAGGGCACGCAGCAGGAACGCGCCGGCAAGTCCCACGAGCGACCGTCCCACCACCGCCAGGACGCCGGGCATGCCAGGCATTCCGGCCAGCGGATGGTCCGGAGGAATCGCCGTCACAGCCTCCGGCGCATTCGCCGGCACCGCGGAGGCGCTCACGCCGGCGAGCCGCTCGAGCGACGCCACCCGCTCGGCCAGATCGCGGACCTCGCGCTCCAGCGCCTCCAACTCCGGTTGCGGCATGGCAACCTCCTCAGGCTTTGTGGGCCTCTCCCTCCCGCCATGGCGGCAAGAGCTTCACCAGGATCAGCAGGATCACAAACGGAAGCAGCATCAGCACGCTCGCCGACAACAATCCTTCCCGCGCCCCCATTTGCAATTTGTAGGATGTGTATCCGAGAAAGCTTTTGGAAAACAGTTGCCCGCCGATCACCACGTTCCAGCGCATGGCAAAGATGCCGATCAGGGTCATGCCGCCGGCGATCATGTACATGACTTTTCGCCTCGCCTCGGAGAATCTCCACAGTTGATTGGCGGCCAGCAGCGCCAGCGGCAGCAACGTTCCCAGGCAGATCTGCAGAATCACCTGGGAGACCCAAAGCCGCGTATGCACCATGAAATCCAGACTCCGGAAGGATTCGTCGGATTCGTAAGTCCGGTGCACCAGGTCCAGCATTTCCAGGCTGAAATCGATGACGAAGGTGTAAAACAGGTAGCGCGCGATGGTGTCGAGACAGCGCATGTCGATGGCCGTCTTGCGCACCTTCATGGAAACCACGTACAGCACCATCACCGCGGCAATTCCCGAAACCATCGCCGAGAACAGAAACACCACCGGCATCAAGGGCGTGGACCACCATGGGTTCGCCTTCACCGAGCCGAAGATGAAGCCCACGTACCCGTGCAGCAGAAATGCCGACGGGATGCCGATGACCGTCACCGCGTAGCCCACCTTATCGTCGATGCGGCGCGCCTCCGGGCTGACGTTGTACGAACCCAGCGTCAGCGCGCGATAGATCCAGCGTTTCGGCCCCGTGGCGGATCGCGCCAGCGCGACAATCTCCGCGCGGTATTCCAGCCAGATCTCCACCAGCAACACCACCGTGAGATACCAAAGGTACACGAAGCCGAACATGGCCATAGCCGACGAGCGGTGCGGCGTCAGGTACATTTCAAAAGAACGCTCGGGATGCCCCAGGTGAAGTTGCAGCGGCAACGGCGCCACCAGCAGGAAGGCCAGCGCCGTGAGCAGCGCCAGCCGGTAGGTGGGCCGTACCGCATCCACCTGGAACACTCTTTCGAGCGACGCCAGAATGAAGGCTCCGGCAACCAGGCCCGTGATATAGGGGTAGAGCACAATCAAAATGCTCCATTGCAGCTCCGCCTCGTTCGGGTATATGAAACCGTCGACGCCGGGTATCATCGCTCGCTCCTCTTAGCGCACTTCGCCATCCAGGTTCTTGTAATAGACCTTGGCCCCAGTGGCCATGTAAGGTTTCAGAACCTGGACCATGCTGGTGCGCAGGATTTCGTGGGCAGGGTCTTTCGGGTTTTTGAAGTCCACCAGCAGACGCGCGCCGGTGGGGCAATTTTCGCAGCAGGCCGTGGTCAGCCCCTTGGTAATGCGGTGGTAACACAAGGTGCACTTGTCTACGGTCTGCTTTTCCGGGTGCAGATAGCGGCAGCCATAGGGACACGCCTGCACACAATAGCGGCAGCCCAGGCAGTAGGATTCGTCCACCAGCACCACGCCGTCCGGGCTGACGAAAGTCGCGCCCACCGGGCACACCTGTACGCACGGCGAATCCGCGCACTGGTTGCAAAGCTTGGGAACGTAGAAACTCTTCAGGTCGGTTCGGGTCAGTGGTGCAAAGCCGTCGATCGCTCCATTGGGCGATTCCACGTGGGGCTGCTTGCCTTCTTCGATCTCGTAGCGTTCCACCCACGTCCGGAAATACCCCTCCGGTACGTTGTTCTCTTTGGAACAGGCACGCACGCAGTTGCCGCAGCCGATGCACAGGTCGATATCGACGATCATGCCCCACCAGTGGCCGGCCATGCGGTAGGCTTCGCTGGGCGGCGCAGCCCCGGTAATCTGCTCCAGGGTGGCGCCCGCCGAGGCCAAAACCAGGATCTTGCCGCCAATTTTGAATAAGTCGCGCCGGCTGATATCCATGCTCGTCTCCTTCGCTCAGAGGTGGGGATTGTGGGGTTGGTGGCAGTTGTTGCAAGCCATGCCGCCGGAGTGTTCGGCGGTGGCCACCTGCGGAAAATTCTTCGGTTTGGCTGCGTCCTGCTCATGGCAGCGGCGGCATAAAGTGGCGACATCGGGCAGTTTCGGAACGTGCGCCACCGGGTCGTCGGCGTGCTGCGCCAGTGGACCGTGGCAGGCTTCGCAGGCCACATGGGCGTGTTTGCCGGCGGCCCTGCTTTTGGCCTCGTCATCGTGACAGAGCACGCAGGTGTCCTGCCCCGCGAAGGCTATCGGGTGCTGGCGAACCAAGTCGAGCGCCCCCGGCCGGTAGTGCCCATACTGCCCAAAAGCTCTGGGGATGATGGCGCTGCGGATGACGAGAAAGACTGCCAGAGCGGCGACCAGCACCAAGGCCGGCCGCAAGAGATGAGCCGAATCGCGGAGCAAACGGCGCAAACGCTACCCCCCTTCCAGGACGGGCACTAGACCTGTCCAGCACGGATGTGCGGCATGAACAGGGCAATAATACGACCAAAAGGCCTGATTCTAGTTAAACTTTCGTATTTGGCAATAGTATGTTGTCTTTTGCGGCATTCGATGGTCAGGAAATGTAGTTCAACTGGGGTAATTCACACGGGCGAGTGGGGCAAATTGGGGCAATTCGCCCCAGGCTTCCTGACCCAACTCACGGGGAGTCTGCGCCGGAAACCCGGTCGGACAGACGATCGTTTTTTGTCGTCTGTCGAGCGGTTGGCCTGGCGAGCGCCTGACAGACCACGGACAACGATGGTCCGTCCCACTTCTTACCGCTCGGCCGCTAGCAAATGTTGAAGCTGATTGTTGCTTGCGGTCTGTCCCGCAAAAAATCATGCACCCGAAAGGCAGAAAGGCCTTGCAGACGTGGTTGCCGCGTGATAGCATGCTCCGGGAACTAAGACCGCGCGACGAGGTGTGCGAATATGCGAGCATCACGCAGCTCACTGCCACATGCTTTGAGGTCTCGCGGCGTGTCCCGCCGCGAGTTTGTCCGGTTCTGCAAGTTAATGGTTGCCACGCTGGCTCTCCCACCGCGGTATCTTTCAGCCGTCGAAAAAGCTCTCAGTCAGACCACGCGTCCCGTTTTGGTTTGGCTTGAATTTCAAGACTGCGCGGGCAACTCGGAATCCATGCTGCGCACCAGCAACCCGACAGTCGCCGAGTTCGTGCTGGACCTTCTGTCGTGGGAGTACCACGAACTGATTATGGCTGGCGCGGGCAAACAGGCAGAAGCAGCTCTGGAACGGGTGGTTACGGAACACAAGGGCGAATACATCGCCGTGGTGGAGGGTGCGATCCCTACGGCGGACGGCGGTGTGTACTGCACCATCGGGGGCAAGACCGCGCTCGAGATTGCCAAGCATGTCTGCTCCAATTCCGCGGCCAACATTGCGGTGGGCGCTTGCGCGTGGGATGGAGGCTTGGTCCGGTCCAACCCCAACCCGACCGGCGCCTTGGGTTTGGAGGAGGCGGTGCCTGGACTGAAGGTCATCAATTTAGGCGGCTGCCCCCACAACCCCGCCAATACCGCCGCGGTGTTGACGCATTACCTGACCTTCCACGAAATGCCGGCTCTCGACCAATACAACCGGCCGCTGTTCGCTTATGGCAACGTCATCCACGATCAGTGCGAGCGCCGCGCCCACTACGACGCGGGCCGCTTCGTGGAGGAGTGGGGCGACGAAGGTCACCGCAAAGGCTATTGCCTTTACAAGATGGGGTGCAAGGGCCCGGAGGCGACTTATAACTGCCCGGTGGTGCGCTGGAACGATGCCACCAGTTGGCCGGTGAAATCGGGCCACGGATGCATTGCCTGCGCCTCGCATCGCTTCTGGGATACCAAGTCGCCCTTTTACAAGCGGCTGCCCTCGGTGCCGGGGTTTGGCGCGGACGTCGACGCCGGCAAACTCGGCCTCATCTTGACGGGCGGCGTGGCGGCGGCCCTGGGCCTGCATGGAATCGCCAGCGCGGCGCGGGCGCAGATGCGCCCCAAAGGGGAAGAGCCGAGGGGCGGTCCGACCGAGATCGCCCGGGGCGGCGGCCTGGTCGAGCGGGAAGGGCCGCCGGAGAAACCATGACTGGAGCCTGCCCGCGCTTAGGGCGGCCTGGCTTGGCTCGTGCCGCCGGAGCGAGATAGGAAACTGCCGTGCCAAGAAAGTCTTCACCAGCATCGGCCTTAGCCCGGCTTCCCAAACACGGGCTGGTCCGCACCTATGTGTGGGAACTGCCGGTTCGCATCGCTCACTGGCTGATTTTCTTTACCTTCGCGTCGCTTGCGCTCACCGGCCTGTATATGCATCGCCCGTTCGTGCTCCCTTGGGGGCCGGCGCCTTTCGTGATGGCCAGCGTGCGATTCGTGCACGTCGTCTCGGGATTCGTGCTAATCGCAGCGTTTGCGTTTCGGGTTTACTGGTTTTTCAAGGGCAATTTCTGGGCCCGCTGGTCCGCTTACATCCCCATCCGGCGCGAGCAATGGAAGGGCATCGGCTCGATGCTCGAGTTCTACCTCTTCCTGCGCTTCGATCCCGGCCATCGGGGAGGCCACAATCCTCTGGCCGCACTGTCGTACTTCATTGTCTACCTGCTGATCCTGGTTGAGATCCTCACCGGGCTGGCCTTGTACAGCCACGTGCTGGGGAACGCGGTCCTAAACCAATTCATCGGTTGGCTGCCGGGGCTCATCAACATTGCCTATCTTCGCCTCATTCATTACTTTCTGATGTTCGTGTTCTGCGCCTTCGTCATCTTCCACGTCTACGCTTCGATTTTGGTATCCATCGAGGAAGAAAACGGGCTGCTGGATAGCATCTTCTCCGGCTGGAAATTCATGCCCGCCGGCGAATTGCGGAGCGAGATTGCGAAGATTCCGGAGGCCCGGCGCTTCGCCAGGCGCCACCAGTTGCTGCCTGTTGGCACGCCGGAGGAGCGGCGCGCGGCCGCGGCGCCCAAGCCCCGCCCCGGTCCCGGCCCGGTGGCGCTGTATCGTAACTGGATCAGCTTCGCCGGCACCGGCATTGCCGCCATCGGTGCGGTCGTGTTCGTGGTCTTGACGGCCTATCACACCATCGGCGGCGGCGCCTTCACTCAGCCCTACGGCGACCTGGTAATCTTCTTCGTCCCGCCGATCTTCATTTTCGCTGGCCTCGCCGCCGTGCTGGTTGGCATGTACGTGCAATGGATCCGCTGGCGGACCCACAAGCCGCTGGCCTTTGCGCGGTATCCCAAGTGGGACCTCAACCTTCCCCTCGAAAGAAAGGCTCTGTTGGCCGTCGCCATCGGGTCCGCGATCCTTTGCGTGCCGGCGATTTATGGAAGCAGCCAGGCGTATCTCTACACCGACGCCGTGTCGTTCTGCGGCACGGTTTGCCATTCCATGACCCCCGAGTACGTAACCTATGGGCTGTCGCCGCACGCGCATGTGACCTGCGCGCAGTGTCATGTCGCGCCCGGCGCCAGCGGATACGTCGAGTCGAAGATTCGTGGAATGGTGGAGCTGGTGGAGACGATTCAGGACGACTATCCGCGGCCGATTCCGGTGCCGGTAGTGTCCCTACGCCCGATCCGGGGCAATTGCGAGCAGTGTCATTGGCCGGCAAAATTCTTCGGCTCCCGCGAGGTGCAACTGGTCCACTTCATGTCCGATGAGCCGAATACGCGCTGGGAAATCGGCCTGCTGGTGCATGTCGGCGGCGGCGCGCCCGCGAACGCATCGCGAATGGGAATTCACTGGCACGTAGCGGGCAAGGTGGAGTATGTGGCGGCCGAAGCGGAAAGGCAGAACATCACCTGGGTGCGCGCCGTGGATCCGGTGACCGGCGCGGCGAAAGTGTATACTTCCCAGCCGCAGAGTTCCACCGCGGTGCCAGCGGGTGAGGTTCGAACCATGGATTGCGTGGACTGTCACAACCGCCCCACCCACATCCTGCAGCCGCCGGACCGGAGCGTGAACGAAGCCCTTGCCGATGGGCGCATCGATGCGTCTCTTCCGTTTATCAAGCAGCAAAGCGTAGCGGCGCTGGTGGCGTCTTATGGCACCCGCGAGCAGGCGCGGCGTGGAATCGACAACGCGCTCCACGCGTATTACCAGAAAACTTACCCGCAGATCTATGCGGCCAGGCAAGGCGCGATCAAGACCGCCGTCGCTTCGGTGCAGAACATCTACGACCGCTATTTTTTCCCGTCGATGAAAGTGCGGTGGGACACCTATTACACCAACGACACACATTTCTATTCGGTCGGGTGCTTCCGCTGCCACGACGGCCAGCATAAGAGTGTGGACGGCAGCGTCATCCGCTCCGATTGCGACGCGTGCCACACGATTGTGCGGCAGGGCGCGGAAGGCAGCCTGCAATTTGCCACGGGGCCGCAGGGGCTCGGTTTCGCCCACCCCGTAGACGTCGGCAATGCCTGGGCGGAAACGTCGTGCACCTCTTGCCATACGGGAGGTTCGATGTGATCCATTCCATTCCGCGGTTTCACGGACAGCGCGAAACAGACATCAAGAAAGAATCAGCTTAGGGAGTGCATATGAACGGAACGCGAGCGTTGAGGGTTGTAGCTTTCATGTCGATCTCGATCGGCGTCGGTATCCTCACCCGGGGCGCATGGGGGTTCGTCGTCTTCGGAATCCTCGTGCTAATCGACAACTTTCTCATCAAGACTCAACCGCCTGCGCCGCAGGACAGCGCCGCGGCTGAAAGAGAAGATACAGCGGCGTAGCGTCGCTTCGGTGAACGCTTTTGCCGGGGTATCTGCAGGAGCGAGGGCGGCGGTATGGCGGTTGCTCAGGCGGCCGAACGCATCGTGTGCGACGAGACGAGGACAAAGGCGACGCCGGCGAGAGAAGCGGCTCGCCGGATAGCCGGAAAGCGTAGGGAGGACTGGTATGGCGCGGATTGTGGTCGATCCTGTAACACGTATTGAGGGACACCTCCGCATCGAGGCTCAAGTGGATGGCGGCTTCATCACGGATGCGTGGAGTTCGGGTACGATGTTCCGCGGAATTGAGTTGATCCTTCGTGGCCGCGATCCGCGCGAGGCCTGGATCTGGGCACAGCGGATCTGCGGGGTCTGCACCATGGTTCACGCCCTCGCCTCGGTCAACGCCGTGGAGGACGCCCTGGGCATCCAAATTCCCGACAATGCCCGCCTGGTCCGCAATATCATCGCGGCGACGCAGACCATTCAAGATCACGTGGTTCACTTCTACCATCTGCACGCGCTCGATTGGGTGGACGTGGTCTCGGCCTTGAAGGCCGACCCGGCCAAGACATCCCAGTTGGCCGAATCGATCTCCGATTGGCCGATGTCGAGCGCGAAGTACTTCAAGGGCATTCAGGACCGCGTCAGTGCCTTGGTCGCGAGCCGGCAACTAAGTCTGTTTGGCTCGGGCTATTGGGGGCACCCAGCCTATCGGCTTCCGCCCGAAGCCAACCTCATGGCCGTCGCTCACTACCTGGAGGCCCTTCAGTTCCAGAAGCAGTTTATCCGCATCCACGCCGTGCTCGGCGGCAAGAATCCGCACTTGCAGACATTTCTCGTCGGCGGCATGGCCACTTCTCTCGACCCGAACGAACCGGGCGCGACAGTGAACCTGGAGCGAATCGATTTCTTATTGGAGGTGGCGAAGTCAGCCCAGGCGTTTGTCAATCAGGTGTACGTCGCGGACGTCCTTGCAGTCGCGGGCTTTTACCGGGACTGGTTCGAACGTGGCGAAGGCCTGGGCAATTTCATGTGTTACGGCGCCTATCCACAGGGCAGCATAAAGGACGCGAATTTCTTCCTCCCTCGCGGCATCGTCTTGAATCGCGACCTTTCCAAAGTCTACCCCGTGGATCCGGGCAGCATCACCGAGTACGTTACGCATTCGTGGTACGAGTACAAAGGGGGCCAGGTTGCCAAGCACCCTTATGAAGGCGAGACCAACCCGAGATACACCGGCCCCAAACCTCCCTACGACTATCTCGAAGTGGAGCAGAAATATTCCTGGCTGAAAGCGCCCCGCTACCAAGACAAGGCCATGGAAGTAGGCCCGCTGGCGCGCCTGCTGGTGGCGTATGCCTCCGGCCAGCCGGATGTCAAGACACTGGTGGATTCTACTCTGGCAACGCTCAAGGCGCCGCCAGCGGCTCTGTTTTCGACCCTGGGCCGGATTGCGGCGCGGGCACTCGAAACCGCACTGCTCTCGAATCGCCTCGCTGGATGGATTCAGGAGCTGGGACACAACCTGTCGACGGGCAATGTGAGTATTCACAACGGGCAAAAGTGGGACCCGAACTCTTGGCCCCAGACAGCCCGCGGGTTCGGTTTCTTTGAAGCCCCGCGCGGGTCGCTCGGGCATTGGGTGGAGATCGATAACCAGGCCATCGGGAATTATCAGGCGGTCGTACCCTCCACCTGGAATGCGGGTCCGCGAGACGCCCAAGGCCAGCGCGGCGCGTACGAAGCTGCGCTCATTAAGACGCCGGTGGCGGATGCGGAACGCCCGCTCGAGCTTCTCCGCACGATTCACTCCTTCGACCCGTGTCTGGCCTGCGCCGTCCACGTGGTCGACGCGCATGGCCGGATCCGCGGCCGTTCCGAGGCCTGAGCCAAGACTCCACCCGGAAAGGCCTTGCTTTCTTCAGACACAATGGTGGTAGGGGTTGGCAACACCATCCTTTCCGACGACGGCGTGGGCGTGCATGCCGCCCGGTTGCTGCAGGGTGACCCGAGAGTGCCCGCGGGAGTGACCATTCTCGACGGCGGCACGCTCGGCCTGGAACTGACGGCTTATGTTTCGGACGCCTCTCGGGTGCTGTTCCTCGATGCGGTGAACTCGGGAGAAGCTCCCGGAACACTCGTCCGGCTGACAGGGAAAGAGCTGCTGGGCGCAGCGACCGGATCGAGTGTTCACCAGTTGGGGGTCGCCGATCTGATTGCGGCCCTTGCCCTGATGGCGGCCAGGCCCCAGGAGATTGTTGTGCTCGGGGTGCAGCCCGCCAACACGCACTTGGGTACGTCTCTGTCTCCCGCAGTGGAAGCCGCGCTCCCTGGGCTAACCGATGCCGCCCTGGCGCAGCTACGGCTGTGGAAAGAGATCTGAGGTGCACTCTTCCAGGGCAACCGCTCCTTGACAGTCGCGGCTCTGACTCGTGGCCCTTTCGCAAACTCGAGCATGTTGGCATCAGGATCGAATGTTCGGGTCAGAGCCGCGACTGTCAAGGAGCGGGTGCTGAATACGTCACCGTAATTGCGAAACCGTGTACTAAGTGGCATTGCTCGTCCATTGCCGGACCAGCCGTGATGGGTTTCAGCGATAGGCGAAAAGCATGGCGTAAACAATCAGGCCGATCAGAATCAGGCCGATGGTCAGAGCCGTGAAACCGAGGCGGCGCCAGAATCTCATCTCGTGTGGCGCCGGCTCGGGCATCGTCATGGCGGCCAACTCGCCGCTCTCCACCAATTGACGGTATTCCCGCGGGCGGTCGCGCTGAAACTCCTCGAGCGGCATCCCCTCCGTGAAAATTACCGTATCCATGGGGAATTTTTCGGGGCGGAAGTGCGTATTGAAAAAATGCACTACGAAAATGAAGCTCACGGCCAGCAGCGCTTCATCGCTATGGATGGTGGTGGCCACGTTGACGGCCCATCCCGGGAGCACGCGCGTGAAGATTTCCGGAAACCACAGCAGCAGGCCCGTGCCGCCGATCACGGCTACTCCCCAGAACACCGCGAAATAGTCGAATTTTTCCCAATAGGTCCAACGGCCGTATTCGGGACGCGGGCCGCGCTTGAAAAACCATTTGACGGAGCCGGCCAGCTCGTTCCAGTCGCGCCGATTGAAGACCATGCTCTCTTCGCCCGCGAGGAACTGGAACCAGCTCTTGCCGCTGGCGCGCCGCTGCTTCAGCAGATCGTACAGGTGTAGCCCGAAGTAAGTGAACGTCAGGCAGGCGCAGAACCGGTGGATCAGGCCCGCCGCTTCAAAACCGCCCAGCAGGTGGGCCAGCGCCTTGGCCCAGCCGGCATAGGAGAACTTCAGAATCATCCCGGTCAGCGCGAGTCCCAGGAAGCTGGAAACCACCATCAAGTGAAGGTTGCGGTGGAACCGCCGGAAGCGGCGTACATAAGTTCCGGCTTCCGGCTGTCCGTTCTTCATCTGTTTGCGATATGCGAACGACCGGGGCAGCCAGAGCGCGGTGTGCGCGCCGGAGACCACCAGCGTGCCGATCAGCAGGGTCGTCATACTCCAGAAGGTGAAGAACAGGAACGGATACTTCTTCGGGTCGTGGTGAGTGGCGTGTGTCAGATAACCGGCGAACTGGCGGTGGGAGCCGGCGTGGCACTTGCCGCAGGTGGCGACGATGTTGTTCCGGCTCAGATGCGAGCGCGGATCGTTCACCGGCAGAATGTCGTGCGCTCCATGACAGTCGTAACACTTGGCGGTTTTCAAGTAACCCAGCTTGGACACCTTGCCGTGGAACGTCTCGAAATATGCCTCGGTGATCTGCCGGTGACAGCGGCCGCACTGGTCCATGATGTTCAGCCGGAAGTCGGAAAGGTCGGTGCGCTCAATGCTGTGGGCGGTGTGGCAATCGGCGCAAACTGGCAAGGGTTTCCCGGAGCGGGTGACACTGGCGCTGTGGACGCTGGCGTTGAACAGCTCGTAGATGCCGCGGTGGCATTGCGCGCAGGTCGCGGGGCTGTTGGCGCGGTTCACGCTGGAGCGGGAGTCGCTCGCGGGCAGTTCGTGGTGCGCGGTGTGGCAATCGGCGCAATTGGCGGTGACGGTCAGTCCGGCCTCGAGCAGCCCTTTTCCGTGGATACTCTCGCGGTAGCGGTCCACGATATGATCCTGCTTCCCGGCGTAGCGAACGGCCGCTTTCCGTCCGACCTGGTGGCATTTGGCGCAAAGCGCGGGGACATTGCGCGAGTAGGTCGGCGAAGCCGAATCGAGCTTGCCCAGGGTGCCATGGGGGCTGTGGCAATCCTGGCAGAGAGGCGCGTCGGGACTGCCTTTCGCGGCTAGTGTTCCGTGCGTGCTCTCGCGGTACTGGGCCACCACCTTTTCGTGGCAGATGGAGCAATCCACTTTGTCCTTGATGGTGCTGCAGGCTCTCACGTTGGAGGGAGTGCCGCCGGTATGACACTGCACGCAGGCGATGCGGGAATGGCGCGAAGCGGCCAACTCGGCTGCGCTCACGTATAGCGACGCCGGCGAGCTCGTCCCCTTCAGTGCCGGATTGGAGTGGCAGCTCAGGCAATCGCCGTTGGACATACCCTCCGAGTAGAAAACCTTGCGGATTTCGTGAGGCGCGTGGCAGTCGACGCACGCCGGGATCAGGTGCGGCTGCTTCTCCCATAGCTCGCCGCGGATCACCTGGCGGTGCACGGCCTCGATCTGTGCGTGGCACCGCGTGCAGGTCTTGGCGATGTTCTGTTTGGCAATCGAGGAGCGGGGATCGGTGTGGGGAAGCACGTTGTGCGCGGTGTGGCAACTGGTGCAAACCGCGGTAACCGTCAGGCCTTGCTGGAAAAGGCCAACGCCATGAATACTGTCTTTGTAATTCTCGAGGATGTTGGTCTGCGGAATCGAGCGGGTCTTGCTGACTTCCGTGCCTTCGGCGTGACAGCTTCCGCAAAGGCGCGGAACGTTGATGGTGGCGACCGGCGACTTCAGGTTGGACGGCGGCAGGATGTCGTGCGTACCGTGGCAGAGCTTGCAACCGGGAGCATACGGGTCGTTTTGAGCCGCCTTCTTGCCGTGGACGCTCCCGGCATACTGGCCCTGCTCTTCGCTGTGGCACAGGCCGCAGTCGACGCGAGCCAGCTTTTCCGGATGCGGAATCTCTTTGATGTCGCTGTGGCAGGCAACGCACTCGAGGGCCGCATGAGGGGAAGATTTCAAGGCGGCCCGGTTGAAGCCGGGGGGCACTCCGGGTTGCCTTTTCCCGATGCGAGGGCCGGAATCATGGCAGCCGGCACAGTCCTCGGCACGCGGTTGCGAAGCTTGCTGACCGCTGAGTCCGGCGGTAAGCAGGGTCGCAATAGCAGCGAGCCGGAGTAAGTTCGCGGCCGTCATGGTGAGGTATTTTTCAACAAACTGGCGATTCGTCGGCGCAAGAGCAGATATAAAGGCCTCTTTAATCCTATACTGCGTAGAAATTTGCGTCAAGCTGTGAAAAAAGTTGCTCCAAAATCCGATTTTGGATGTACGCTCCGAATATGTGGAAGTGTTTTTGTGGCGCACCAGCGGTTGTGCTGGCCGCCTTCAGCATGGCTTCCTGCAGCACTGCCGCGAAGAAGGCCACGGCGCCTGTGCCCGAGACGGAACAGGTGATCGCTGCCAGTCTCAAAGATCTTTACATGACTGCCAGCAAGGCCGCTCCGCAGTCGGCGGCGCAACAGAAAGTAATCCTGACAATGGCGGAGAAGGCGTCGAACGGGAAAGAACTGCTCCTGACGATGCGCGCGGGAGTCGGAGTGTTCCCCGCGGATGCCGAGCCAAGGGAGGCCCAGGTTCGGGCTATCGTGACGGCCAAGATGATTGAACTTGGCACGCTGGACCAAATGATTGAATACGCTACGCGGTACCCGGTGGACGAGCAAAGTGCCCGGCCATTCGTCGAGCGTATGTTTCAACTCGCGAGTAACAACTCCAACCCGCGGGAGTGGTATCGGATCAGGGTAATCGCCCGCCGCTTGAAAGTGGGCGATTTGGAGGAACAGGCACAAGCCAGAGGAGACCAACTGGCGGGTAGATGACATGGCCGGAGGCAGGCCTGGAGGCCAACGCGATGACAGTCACGGCAAGCAAGAACGAAACCAATCAGCGAGACGGGACGGCGGAGGCGACACAACGCTTCGCGCGCCTGGCTCTGATTCTGAGTCTCTCCATTTTGGGAGTAGCAGTCACTTACTTCGGCGCTTTGTATCTGATTGCGCGTTGAACCGCGGTTAACCCGCGTGGCGCGCGCACTCGTGCGTGCCGCGCCGGCACTCTTGCCGACGCCCGCTGCCACGAGGCGCAGAAGCGTCGAGTAGAGACTCCGAACTCCTGATGTCGCCCGGCTGTCTCGAGGTATCGAGGAGAATTGGCTGACCCAACTGACGAGGAATCGGCGCCGGTAACCGGTGGGACCTGGATCCGGCGCATTCCGGGCGGGGGTTTTGGTCGCAGTGCTGGGTTGACAGGGCGTTCGGCAGCTTCCTGACGTTTCGGGATAACCTAACTTTTGGTGAGGTAATCCCGAAATGCG
>JBEKYD010000190.1:0-15055 GCA_049511335.1 Bryobacteraceae bacterium
CTGGGAGGCAATCAGGCGGCGGACGAGATCGGCGATCTCACCGTCGCCTTTGTTCAACAGGTCGAATAATTTACTCACGCTGGGTCAATCCTTTGACGGAATGCGAGGGCGCTTTCCGGTAAGCCTGGCGAGCAGGGAGAGCTTGGGAGGCTCGGTGTCGTAGCGCTGGAGGGATTTGAGCGGAGAAGGCTCGACGGCCAGAGCGGCCGCGGCGGGGGCTTCGAGGGCGATCGGTTCGAGCAAGGGGGCTTCCGCGAACGGAGCTGGGATGACGGGCGGTTCGGGCGCGCGGCTTCTGGGCATGGGTTCGTCGAGTTGGAGCTCGCGGCAAACGGCGAGAACGTGGCGGAACTCGACCGACGGGGACTCGTCGGCGAAGGCCTGGATCAGGCTGCCGTCGCAGAGGACGTTGATGACGCGCGGGATGCCTTCGGATGCGTCGGCGATGGCGGAGAGGGCGTTGGCGGTGAACGGGCAGCGGTTGCCGCCGGCGGTGGTCCAGCGATGGCGGATGTAGCGCTCGACTTCGGATGGGGAGAGCGGATCGATGGCCAGGCGGAGGGAAACTCGCTGTTTGAACTGGCGGAGGCTTTCGCGGTTGAGCAGATCGTCAAGCTCCTTCTGGCCGACCAGGACGACTTGCAGGAGCTTTTCGTTGGCGGATTCGAAGTTGCCGAGGAGGCGGATTTCTTCGAGGACTTCGCCGGTAAGTTTGTGGGCCTCGTCAACGATGAGGGCGGAGACCTTGCCTTGGCGCTGACCTCGCCAGAGGAAGCTTTGGAGGATGGAGACGCGTTGCGCCTTGCTGGCGGGAATGTCTTTGAACCCGAAATCCATGAGGGCGGCTTCGAGGAATTCGGAGGGAGTCAAGGTGGGGTTTACGATGACGCTGGACTGGACGCGGCTAACGGGGAGGTGGGCGAGGATGCGGGCGAGGAGGGTGGTCTTGCCGGTGCCGGCGTTTCCGGTGAGGACCACGAAGCCCTTGCGCGAAAGGATGGCGTAAGTTAGGCCAGCCAGCGCTTCCCGATGTTGCGGAGTGAGGTAGAGGAACTCCGGATCGGGGGTGAGATGGAACGGAGCCTTTTGTAATCCGAAAAATGCGTGATACATAGTTACGGCCGATTTAGCCGGACACCGGTCCCGCCGCGGGATGAAGACGGATCAGACATTCGGAAGAAGCCTTCTTAGTGGAAAGTATATAAGGCGGCAGCAGCCATGGCGCCACTTAGAATGAAAACTTTTTCGAGAACGGAGGCGGTGGTGCGGCGGCCTTTATTATCGGGGATGTAGAGGATGTCTTCGCCTTCGAGCGGGACGTCGGGGGCTTTGCGGGTCATGATCTTGTCGAGCGGGACGGGAATTTCGTTTTTTGAGCCGCCGGGTTCGCGGCGATAGATGTACGCTTCCTTGCTGCTGTAGGGCATGAGGCCTTCAGAGAGCGCGACCATTTGGAGGAGGGTGGTGTTGGCGCCATCTTGGACGGGAAAAGAGCCGGGCTTTTTGACGTTGCCGACAACGTAGATACGGCTGACCTCGGGGACGCGGACCTCCTCGCCGCCGTTGAGGGTGAGGTTGAGGGAGGGATCGGTGGCGTCAAAGAGGGCGCGCACGGAGACGCGGCGGGTGAGCACCAAAGGCTTGCCGTCTTCGCCGGGCTGGGACCGGCTGACGAGGATTTCGCGGCCGGCGTCTTCGCGCAGGCCCTGGGCGCGGGCGATGGCTTCGAGGAGGGTGGTGGGGCCGTCGGCCTGGAAGACGAGGGGCAGCTTGACGGCGCCGGTGACGCTGATGGGGCGGCTGTGATATTCGGCGATGGTGACGGTGACGAAGGGATCGACCAGGAGTTGTTCGTCGCGAAGGGCACTGGCAATGGCGTTTTCGAGAGCGGCGGGGAGAAGGCCTTCGGCCTTAATTCTCTGTTTGAGCATCGGGAGGCGGATGAAGCCGTCGGCGCCGACGCGGATGGTGCGGCTCAGCTCGGGGGCGTCATAAACGGAGACGGCGATGAGGTCGTTGGGGCCAATGGGCAGCGCTGGAAGGTTACCGCCGACTTCCGGGCCAACCGGAGCTGGCGGGCTGGTAGGCGGATGGTAAGTCGATTGTGCCGCCGCGGCAGCAATCAGAATCAGAGCCAATACGAGCAAACGCATAAGGGACCCAGACCTTTCAAAGCCAGCCCGCTCCACAAGAACCCGAAGGCAGCGGGCACGACGGTTGTTTGGTTGCACATTTAGCGGTGGGCCATGCTGGACTCGCCGCACGCCGGCTCAAACGTCGAGATACGGACGGAGATGTCCTGGATCAAGCGCTGTAACTCCATCAGGCGCTGCTCGATTTCCGAAAAGCGGTTATGGATAGCGGGGTCGGCTGGGCCGGGTTGGGCAAGCTCCAGTAATTCAGTGCGCATATAGTCGGAAATGCTACGGCAATTAGCGGCCAAGCAGGCCGACCGGAGAGAAGCATACTCATCCGGAGATAGCCGGAACATCACGATACGACTTCGGTTTCTACCCTTATTAAGAACTGTCATAGGGCTCCTATAAGGATTCGGAGTAACAGGGGAAAATTATTCTTATTGGGCAAAGCTTCGCTCCGTGACTCACATGGAGACCGGGTGGAAACTATGGGGCGGAACAGCGCCTAAGGCCTCAAACAGGCGTAAACTCATACCGACTTTGCGTCGGTCTAAGCAGCACTTCGAGGACTGTATCACAAACAACATACACGCGTCAACATAAAACGCCACATCTCTTCGGGTTTCTCTGAATTTTGAAGTAAAGTATTAATTAAGAGTCCTGAGAGTAATGATAAATTAGTTCTATAGAGGGACAACGGCCGATTTTCATTGAAATAGCCCGGTTCAATTGTGAATATATCGATAACGGAGCGGTAGCGGTTGCCCTGCCACGAACACGAATTCGATCTCGAATCGGCAGAGTTTATCGCTGCTGAACTCGCGCCAGACCAGATAACCACTTAGGACATCGCCAATAGCCAGCCGATTTGTCTGAAGGGAAATGCCGCAACCTTCTAAATGATCGCTCTTGTATTGCGATCCGGCACAGTACGTCAAGGTGTGCAATTCGTGGCGATCGCTATCGGCCACAATAACTCGTCTTTCGAGTTTACTGCCGCTCTGCCGTTATCCGCGAATTGGCGGCGCGTTGCCGGCCCCACGGAAAAGCAACCATGCAAGTTACTTTCGTTTAAGGACTTGCGGATTTGCGGCAACCCTTGTCGCCATTGGCGCATCGAAAATAGTGCGTTGTACTGGTGAGCCCCGCCGCTGACCCCAAAAGAGATTACTCCCTGTGAGTATCCCTCGATTCGGGATTCGATTTCATTCGAGTTACAAAATAACGGAGGATTGTCATGCAACATTTGCCGGAAATCGCAGCCAAGGATTATCTGTTCGTCAGCGACTTCGATCAGACGCTCAGCTTCCACGATTCCGGACTCGTCTTGAGCGAACTGCTCGGCGTGCCGGGCTTCACCGAACGCATCCACGGACTAGCCAAGATCCACCTGGTTCAGCAGGGTGGGGAACTGTCCTACCTCCTGCTGCACGATCCGGAATTTCGCAAAGTGCGCCGCGAACACCTGCATGAAGTCGGAAAACACATCCGGTTAAAGCAAAACATCCCGACGCTGTTTAAGCTCTTGCAGGACCTCGATGGCCATCGCTTCTCGTTCTACGTAGTGTCGGCCGCGCCGCAGGAAGTCATTCAATCGGCGCTCGAGGGCATCGTTCCGGCCGACCACATCATCGGCACGCAGTTCCAATACGATCCCCAATCGGGCGAGATTCAATCCATTCTGCGCGTGCCGGCCGGTTACGGAAAAGTGGCGGTGGTGGACGAGCTTCGCGCCGGCCTGTCACTGAGCTATAACCGCATCGTGTATGTGGGTGACGGCAGCTCGGACGTCCACGTGATGCTGCACGTGAACCGGTTGGCGGGTCTGACCATCGCGGTGTCGGAGAACGACTATATCAACCCCATCGCGCGCCGCACCGTGCTGAGCGACGACGCGTTGAGCGTGCTGATTCCAGTCTTGGAAGAACTGGCCGGCTGGGACTCGACGCGCATTCGAAGATTCTTCGAGGCCAATGGCTTTACCCTGCAGGCGTGGGACAAAGTCCAGACCGACACGCTCAAAATCTATCCGGTGGTCCAGCCCGCCGCAGCCGCGGCCCAAGGGATGGCGTAAATGTTGGAAGCCATCGGATGGGTCGCCACGGCGGTTTTCTCGGCGTCCTACTTCTTTCGGCAGCCCGCGGTCCTGCGCCGCATCCAGGCCGCGGCGGCGTGCTTGTGGATCGCCTACGGGTTGGCGATTCACGCCATGCCGGTGGTAATCGCCAATGGCATCGTCGCGGCGGCCGCGCTGTACTCGGCATGGCGGAAAGAGCCGGAACCGGCGGAGGAATAGGAAAGGCCTGGCGCGCCACCCCGAACCATGCCCTACGTCCCAACGGCTGGCGGACCGAACACACAGGCGCCCTGGCTGTTGGACCACTCCATCTGCACTAGATATCCGCCAAGTTGTACTCCCTGCCGGTTGCAAACGTCGCCAATCTCATTGCCGCTGACGGGGTCGTACCAAGCGGTCAAAGCCGGATCCGTAATCGATTCGCAGAGTTCGTGGCTGGCGATCGCCGTGAGAGTGTCGAAGAAGCTCGCGCCAGGCAGCAGGCAGGCGGCGCAGTCGATATACGGGATTACGGCGTAGTAGATATTCCCGGTACTCCCGTGGTGCCCGCACGACGTGGCGCAGGACGCGGCGCCGCCCGGCTCCACCGAGACAATGCCGGGCGGGAGGAAAAGGAAATACAAGGTGTTGGCGGTTACCGCCGGCAGACTCCCGGCCGCAATCCACGCCTGCAACGCCTGCTGGATCTCGGGATCCGTAACTTGGCCGCCAGCCCCCGGTTCGCTAGCGGCCATCCGAACCGACCCAATGCGGCGGCCGTGCCCGATCGGCGCCGCCGGAGTGCCGTATTCGGCAAGCAGGTCGATCAGCGAACTGGTGACGATGAAGTCGAAGAATCCATCGAGCTGAGCGGCAATCTGGGTGTTTGACGCGCTGCTCCACGCGGCGCCCCAGTAGATGGGGACCACCTCGACCGCGCTCAACACGGGACCGCCATTATTGACGATTTGCGAAGCGCCGCCTCCTAACGCGGCGCCCGCGTGAGGAACGATCGCGCGCGGACGGGCCATAGTGCCTGGCATATTCCCTCCTGGATTTCTTCAAAATCTCCGGCTGCTACTTCGACGTTGTCGCGGGGGCTTGCGCGCCTTGCTGGCTGTTTCCGTTCCCTCCGGATGCGGGAGGCTTGGAAGACAACGCCGTCTGCAGGGCTTTAATCGGAAGGTTGATTCCGAAGGCAAACTGCGGACACCATCCGCTGCAAGCGCTGGTTCCAGGCGCCAATATCGAACCGGTGGGCAGGTTGGGCTGCTTGCGAATAATGGCTCCAAAATAAAACTGAACGAACCGCGGACCCCAGGCAAGCCCGAATAACGGTTGATGCAGAGGCTGCTCGGTCACCGGCACACCCGCGACAAACGACGGTATCCAGGTGAAGTTACTGTACGCTAAATCCATTTTCTGCTTATGCAGCGGATAGAAGTCCATCAAAGCGAAGATACTCTTCTTATCCACTGTCTGCGGCGTCAAGGTATTGCTGGAGCTTTGGAAGGTCAATTGGCTCATTTTGCGGATGGGAACTCCGGCGCTAACATCCCACCACCCAAGCCCTTCGTTGTGAATCTTGACCGGATTGTCGAGCGCGACTGACTTCGCCCCGGGTTGCTTGTTGTCGGTCGTGCTGGAGTCGATCTCGATATCGGCCGTGGAGTACCACATATCCAGTTCCATGCCGCCCCAGACGCTCACGGGTCCGAGCGACGAACCATTAGCCGCACCTGAAGCGAGCAAGGAAGCCAAAAGCTGCAGGTTCTGTTGATTCTGAGGGATGGCTTCGGTAATGGTCAGGTTGTAATTGGAGGTGTAGTCGGTTCTGGAGTTCTTGTTCAAGTGCAGATAAACGAAGTACACCGTTTTGGCCCCGAAGAGCCGTCCGGGACGGACAAACTTCCCCCGATCGATCAGATACCATTGCTGCTGCTGCACGGTTTGCGTCACCGTCGGCGGGTTGCCGGTTTGGGCGGCGTCTGTCCAGCGAAGAACGTGAAGGATGAAGACGGCCTTGTCCAGTTTCTTGCGGTCGAGTGTCTTACCCGGCTCGCCGAAAGAGCTGTCGACTAAGCTGTGGAACTGCCTTTTCACATAGCTCGGTCCCGAAATCGGAGGGTCGCAAGTCTGGGTGTTCGAATTCATCAGCGCCGCGATCAGGTCGAGCGCGCTCGATGCGGTGAGAATCGTGCCGGTGTTCACGTCTACAAAGGGAGAGAGGTCCGATACCGCGGGTGCGAAGCGGCAGGCGGGTTCAGGGAACGCAATAGTTTGCGGCGTTTTGCTTTGCGCAATTGCGAAGGGTGCGGCGATCGCGAAGCCGATCGCCAATAGCATGTTCCGATGGATCATTTCCGGTTCTCCTTGTTTGATACAGCGGGAGAACCGGAAAATAGCGGACAAAGTCAATGTGGCGTTATGCCGCCGGTAGTTTGAAAACCAATTCGACCTTGCCGATCGGCCAGAATGGCTGCTCCTCGCCCGCCGCGATCGCCCTGCCGGAGGAATCCGCCAAGCCCCAAACAAAGCGCGTTTGAAAGTTGTTTACCGCGAGGTATTTCAGATCGTCAATATCCAGGCATGCGGTAGCCACAACCTCTTCGTGTTGCATGGGCGCGTCCATGAATACGCCGAACCCGCCAACGATCCGGCGCGTGGGAACCTCGCGTCCGTCGCTCGCGCTCCTCATCCCAACCAGGTAGTGGCGTCCAGGCTCTATTTGGCCGGGCATGCCATGAATCCTGCACGGTAGCGTGGGAGATTGAAGGGTCGCCACGCTTTGCGCCAGCGTCTTACCGGCGGATTTGGCCAAAGCGGACACCTCTGCCCTCAGGATTTCTTCAAAATCGGCGGCCGAGAACCGGACGCTCATGGTGTCGGGATCGAAGCCGCTTTGCGTCGCGACGCGACACGGATAAATGAGATTGCGGCTGGGAGGCGAGGGGTAGGAGTAGCCCAGCAGGTCCAAATCCAACAAGTCGCCCACCTGGATGGAGACGGGCTCGCCATCCCGGTCGTAGAAGCCGAAAGCTTGCTGTTTCCACCCGTCGTCGTCGCCGAATCCGTAGGTCCGGCGCCAGAATTCCCAGAAGCGGTCTACGTTGGCGTGATGGGTGTAGAACAGGGGATCGAGGGCGGCCGTACTGGGAACCGCCATCGTCGTCCCGAAGGTGTCATGCACCAGGTTGTGTGGGCCGCTCGTTGCAATTGGAGCGCGTTGCGGGCCGCCCAAAAAATCGCCCGAGCCGTTACTCTGCAGCCACGCTTGCAGGACTCCCGCCGAAATTCCGTTTCCCACGCTCGCCGAGCCGTACGGCGCCCGGAGGCGGCCGTTCGCCCAATCCGGGTAGAATGGCGGCACAACTGGGCACCGGTCCCATTCCCAAACCGGCAGACGGAAATGGTCCCCCACGATGCTTTGCAGGATTCTCTCGTGAAAATACAGGAAGGCCCGGTGCCAGGGCAGGAAGAACCAGTTGGAGTGAATCCTTACCTCGCCGCAATAGTAGGCGTGTACCCACATGTGGTAAAGCAGGCTGGTCGGGTCGACTGGCCCTTGGGGAGTATCGGGACCGGGAGCGCGGCGGAGCAGTTCGTCGTATCCCTTCTCGAGATCTTGGAAGAGCCGGCGCCTGCCGGCGCTGTCCAGGCACGAGATTGTGGGTCTGGGCAGCACCTTCTTCGCCTTGGGCCTAATGAGCTTGCCGGCGATTGGGGAGCGAATCGGGCTCTTCGGAGGATGCGCGGGCCAGCCAACGGGGTGTTGTGGGCGGTCGCCCGCGAAGGCTGCGGTTGCCCCGAGTAGAAACAATCGCCGGTTCAACATGGATGTTCTTCCTTCGGCTACTTAAGGAGCTGCGCCCAAATTAACTGTTGCGTGGCCTCGTCGGGGCACGGGGGATCCGTATAGTCGAAGTTGGTACCCACGAGTTTGCCCATTACGGCGAACGGGTCTTGATCGAGCGCGGCGGCCAGATTGCCCGTATTGTCCGTCCAGAGCGCCTGGAACTTGGTGATGTCGATCTTGCCGGCCAGGTTGTATGGCGCTCCGGCAAGCGAGTTGAGGAAGTACGTGTTTATGGAATCGATCGTGGCGCCGCCGGCCTGGATCTGCGTGTTGAGGTCTTGAGCGAGCTTCGAAGGCGCGACGAGCATGATGAAAAGCCCGTAGCCTTCAAGTTTGCTGAATGAATTTGCTGGCATCGTGTGTTCTCCTTGTTTGGGGGTGGTTACTGCGGTGAACCGCTGGTAAGGCGGTCAAAAAACCCGGTTGCGGCTGCCCAGCGTTCACGACCGGGCCATTTTCTCGTGATCGCGGCCGCGCGGCGCACGAACCCCGGCGCATTGCGCTCGGCGCCGAGCCAGTAAATGCCCGGGGCGAAAAACAGCCGCTCCAGCGTTTCCGCGGCGGTCTCCCGGTCGCCGGCGGCCAGGGCGCCGCGTAACAAGAACTCCGGCCACGTCCGCATATGCGGGGGCTCGACTGCCTCTCGAAACAGCCCAAGGGCGGAGCGGAAATCGCGCCGCGCGAGCGCGATTTCACCCTCCAACCTTCTGGCGGCAATCCGGTAGACTGGCCAATCGGGAAGGCCGCTAACCAGGCAGTTGCGGGCCATTCGCAACTGGCCGGCCTGGGCCAGCACGGCGCCGAATGCCATGCGAACGCAGTGCCCCGGATTGTCTCGCAAGACGGTAGCGGCCAGGCGCGCCGCTTCTTCCGGGCGGTGCGCCAGCACGAGTTCCGCGAGCCGCAGTTGTTTCTCCCATTGCGCCGCCGTCGACATACCCATGCTTCGGTCAAAAGCGATTCCGGCGCGCAGAAGCTCTTCGGCGGCGGATGCGTCGTCCCTTTCCGCGTGCAGACAAGCTTCCAGCACGAACGCGCGGCTGCGGGCCTGGGTCGAACCGGCCGACTTCAAATGCTCGAGGCTCGACGCCACGCGGCGGGCATCGCCTCGGGCGAACGCGATCGCCATTTCAATCTGATCGGTCCAGTCGTTGCGGTTGATCTCCCGCCCCCTGCGCCAGTCCTTTTCCGCGTCGTCCAGCCGGCCGCGGGAGAGATAGAAGGTGGCTCGTCCCATCAGGAACGGGTAAACAGGCTCGCGTTCCATGGCGAGCGTGTGCAGCCGTTCCGCTTCCTCGTATCGGCCGAGATGGTCCAGCGCCGTCGCGCGATAGAGCAGCGGGAGCGCATCGGCGGGATACTCCAGGCTATAGCGTGCGAAGACCTGCTCCGCCTCCGCCGCCTGGCCGATGTCGTTCGCGAACAGTCCGCGGATACGAAGCGATTCCCGGTCGGTAAGATTCCGCCGTCCCAGACTCCCGGCCGCTCTGCTCCAGAATTCCAGAGCCTCGTCTACCTGGCCCTCGGCTCGGAGGATGTCGCCCAGGCGCGCGGCCGCCAGCGCGAAATCGGGATCGATACGAAGCGCCGTCCTGAGATGCAATGCGGCTGCTTCGGCATTTTTGGCCCGAGACTGGTCGGCTTCCACGTATTCCTGGAGAGCGGTCCAATAGGGAGTGGTAAGGTCCTCCGGAGGGCGATTGCGGACCTCCAGTTCCTGCTCCGTTTCCCCGATGGTCCGGCGCGCCCATTCGGCGGCTTCGTGCCCGGCCCCGGCCAGATCGGACGCGCGGTTTGTATCGAAGTGCCGGAGCCCGAGCGTGCTGCGCGCCCGGTCGGGAGAAGATCCCATCAGCTCCGCTTGCAGCGTGAGAGTCCGCTGATCGCCCGCGCGGCTGAAGCTTCCAAAGAGCACGATCTGCGCCCCGCTCCGCATGGCAATATCGCGAGCCATCCGCGGCTCGAACAGAATCGGCGCCTGGCGCTCCGGGCCGGCGCCCTCGATTAGACGCCAGGAGCGTTCGACGCGCTCGCGGCTCAACAGGCGCAGGTGGGAAGACTGCGCGAACTGATTGGTTAGAATGACGTCCAGCGCGCCGGCCTCGATGGCGTCATTGGGAGCGTGGGTAAGCGGATTCAGCATCACGAATGGCTCGCCGGGTAAAACAGGCTTCCTGTCTCTAATGCGGGAAATCGCGAAATAGGCGGCAATCGCTCCCAACATGGCCCCGCCGGCAACCACGGTTCGCCGGGTGGGTCGCGGGCCGAAACCGGGCGCTAGGATCGAAATGCTCCTGGCAAGCTCGAGGTCCCGGATCATCGCGCCGGCGGAAGCATAGCGGTCCCGCGGAGAACGGGCCAGCGCCTTCCGGATGACTCTTTCCCAGTGCGGCGGTGCTTCGGCGCCGCACTCACGCAAAGAAGGAGGGGGCATGGTAATGCGGCGCACGGCGGAGCGCACCAGGCTTTCCGACGGATATGGACGCTGTCCGGTTAGCATCTCAAAAATCATGATGCCGAGCGCAAAAACGTCGGTGGCAGGCTGCGGGGCGGCCCCTTCAAATTGCTCTGGCGCCATATAGTCGATCGATCCCACGATCTGGCCGGCAAACGTATACCCGGTGTCTCCGCCCTCGCTGTCAAAAAAGTGGGCTAGCCCAAAATCGGTGATCACGGGCCGGACGCCGCCGCTTGGCGCCGCAAAGAGCACTACGTTGGCGGGCTTCAGGTCGCGATGGACGATTCCTTCCCCATGTGCGGAGTCGAGACCGTCGGCGATCTGCGCCGCAATTCTAATCGCTTCCGCGCGCGGGAAGGGCGCCGCCGCCGCAATCCGGGCCGCCAGACTTTCTCCCGGCAGGTACTGCATGGTAAAAAAGGCGACCGGCTCGCGGCCGGCATCGCTGTGCATAAATAAATCGAAAATCTTGCAGACGTTGGGATGGGACACCCGGCGAGCCAGGCGAATTTCCTGACGGAAGCGGTCATAGATCGCCGCATCGGCCCGTAGCCCGGAATGGATCGTCTTGAGGGCCACAATTTCGCCAAGAGTTCGATCTTCGGCCCGAAACACTTCACCCATCCCGCCCGCGCCAATCCGCTCCAGGATGCGAAAGCGGCCGCACAGCACTTGGCCCGGCGCGAAAGCCGATTCCGCCGGCCGTGTGGCGGGCGATGCCAGGAAATCGCCCAACCGGTCGAATTGCGAGAGCAGCCGGAGCACGGAGTCGCCCAGCGCCGCGTCAGTGGCGCATCGCTTGCGCACAAACGCGCCTCGTTCCGTCGGCGGAAGGCTTAAAGCATCGGCAAAGATGCGGTTTGCTGCATCGAAACGGTCCAACTCAGGCGGGAGTTCCATCGATGGCCAACCGGAGACGCGCGCGGGCTACCTGCCAATCTCGCCGGACGGTCCTCTCGGAGAGACCCATGACCAGTGCGGACTCCTCCAAGCTGTACCCCGCAAAGTACCGGAGTTCTACCAATTGCGCCAGCCGTCCGGACTGCTGAGAGAGTTGCTCCAGAGCCCGGTCGACGCTGAGGATCTGATCGGCGTCGGCATCGGTTCTGATCAACGACTCGGTGATCTGGGCCGCGACAGGATCGTTCCCGCGCTTTTCGGCCTGCCGGGCGCGCGCTCTGTCCACCAGAATGCGGTGCATGACGCGAGCCGCTAAGGCGAGGAAATGACTCCGGTTGGAGATTTGCAGGCGTTCCGACGTCTTGAAACGGAGGTAAGCTTCATGAACCAAAGCGGTAGCTCCGACCGTTCGGCCAGGCTTTTCTCCTTTGAGGCATTGAACTGCAATGTTGTGGAGTCGGTAGTACATGGCTTCAAACAGCGCGTCTTCCGCCGCTTTATCTCCGTGTTGCCATTGTTCGATTAAGCGCGTGATGTCGTCGGGCGCGGGCATTCATTTGCCAGCCGGTGATATGCGAAAAATTATACCGTAAGCGACCCGCTTCCGCCTGAGCGTCCGGCGCCGGTTATTGCAGGACCAACCCGGCTCTAAATTCCGCGCCAGGCGAATCGATAGCGGCGCCGCGTTGAAACCGGCCTCTCCAACCACCGGCAAACGGTTTTGGTTTATAATTAAAAAGCTCTCGCCTGGCATCGTGGCTCCCTTCATATGTTCCTGAGCGTGAAAGCGATGGAAGTGCGGAAGGTTCGTTTTGACGAGACCTTTCCGCCGGGACAAATCGATTTTTCGGGCGAGGACCTGGAGCAGGGATCTCCGTTGCGGGCCACCGGGGTGGCGGAGTTATTGCCGCATACGGAGGGCGAAGTGCGGGTCGCCGGGCGGTACACGGTGGAAATGACCGCCGAGTGCGACCGCTGCCTGGGACACGCCCGCTTTCCCTTGGATGGGGCGTTCGATTTGTTTTACCGCCCCGCCGCGTCGATGGAGCGCGAGGAGGAAACCGCGATCGACGCAGGCGAAGCGGAGATGGGCTTCTACGAGGGGGATGGCCTGGAACTGGAAGACATCCTGCGGGAACAGGTGCTGCTGGCCCTGCCGATGCAGCGAATTTGCAGTGAAAGCTGTAAGGGTATTTGCCCGGTTTGCGGGAAGAACCGGAACGAGACCGCGTGCGATTGCCAGCTCCAGAGCCGGGACAGCCGCTGGGACGCGTTCCGCAAGTTAGAATTGTGAAGGAATAGAAATGCCGAATCCCAAACGCCGACACTCTCAGAGGCGGACCAGTAGCCGCCGCGCGCACGATGCGCTGAAGGCCTCCAGCCTCTCGGAATGTCCCAACTGCCACGAGCCCAAGTTGCCGCATCGTGTGTGCCCACACTGCGGGCAATATAAAGGCCGGGAAGTCGTCGAAGTCGAGCAGGAGTAGCCCGGTTTTAACATGCTGACCATTGCCTTGGATGCAATGGGCGGAGACCACGCTCCGGAAGTGGAAGTCGAGGGCGCGGTGTTGGCCGTCCGGCAGTATGGCGTCAAGGTTATCCTGGTGGGACTCGAGGATCGGGTCCGCGCGGCGCTCGAAAAGTACGAAGACTACCGGGACCTGCCGATTCAAGTGGTGCATGCCAGCCAGCGCATCGCCATGAACGACCCCACCACCGCGGTTCGCACCAAGCAGGACAGCTCTCTGCGGGTAGCCTCGCGCCTGGTGCGCGACGGGAAGGCGGAGGGGTTGGTATCGGCCGGCAACACCGGCGCGGTGATGGCCACCGCCAAAATCGTGCAAGGCGTGGTGCCGGGTGTGACGCGGCCGGCGCTGGCGGGCGTGTTCCCCACTGTGAAGGGCCCCGAATACCCCGTGGTGGTGCTGGATGTGGGCGCCAACGTGGATTGTTCGGCGCGTATGCTGGCCCAGTTCGCGGTGATGGGCGCGATTTATTCCCGCGTGGTGCTGCGGCGCGACAAGCCCCGCGTGGGCATTCTTTCGATCGGCGAGGAAGATCACAAAGGCAACGATTTAACCCGCGCCGCCCGCGAGCTGATTAAAGAGTCGCAAGTCAATTTCGTCGGCAACGTGGAGGGGCGGGACATTTACGGCGGCGAAGTGGACGTGATCGTCTGCGACGGGTTCACCGGCAACGTGGCGCTGAAGGTGAGCGAAGGGTTGGTGACCATGGTGACGCAGATGCTGCGCGAATCGCTCGAATCCAGCATTCAGACCAAGATCGGCGCCGCCCTGTCCAAACCGGCCTTCAACCATTTCAAGCGGCGGCTGGATTATTCCGAGACCGGCGGCGCGCCCCTGCTGGGAGTGCGGGGCGTGTGCATCATCTGCCACGGACGGTCGAATTCCAACGCCATCAAGAACGCGATTCGGGTGGCGGCGGAGTTTTCCAAAGGCAAAGTGAACCAGCGCATCGAAGACGAGCTGGTGGTGGCGGCGAAGTAAACTCATTGGGGCGGGTTATGACGAAACGGTTCGCGGCGTGTCTGCCGCTTCTGGCCTTTCTCCTTGCGGGCTTCCCTGCCGCGGCCCAACCGGTCCAGCACGCGCACTGGACGGTCGCGTTCGATCCGGCGACAGCCGCTCCTGGAGGGAAGGCGCTGGCGCGCATCGCGGCGCGCATCGACCCCGGTTGGCATTTGTACTCGGCTTCCTCGGCCGCGGGCATTCCGGCCTCGTTCCAGTTCACGAGCCCGCTTGTGGAAAGCACGCGGCTTTTCCAGACCCAACCCAAGCGGGCTTTCGACGCCAACTTCAATACCGAAACCGAAACGTACGAAGGCGAAGCCGGCTTCGCGGTGGAATTGAGCCTGCGCAGAGACGCGCCCGCGGGGCCGGCCGAAATCGCCGTGAATGGCCGCTTTCAGACCTGCAGCGACACGCAATGCGTACCGGGAAAATGGTCGGACAAAGCGACTCTGACGGTGGTTCCGGGCGCGGCCGCGGCGGTGACGCTTCCCGCAGGCTTTAGCGAAGTAGTCGCCAAGCCGGCTGCGGCGGGAGCGGCGGGGAGCCAGTCCCCGATCCCGGCAGAGCCCCAGCCCGAACAAGGTTTTGCGCTGTTTCTGCTGACGGCGTTTGGATTTGGCTTGGCCGCAATTTTTACGCCCTGCTGTTTCCCCATGATTCCCATCACCATGTCCTACTTCCTGAATCGCCCGGCCGGCGGGCGGCGGGACGGGCTGACCCAAGCGGTGGTCTTTTGCCTGGGGATCGTGGTGCTGTTCAGCGGATTGGGGCTGGTGACCACGGCGATTCTGGGACCGGTCGGGGTGAAGCATCTCGCTTCCAGCCCTTGGGTGAACGGATTCATCGCGGCCTTGTTTGTCGCGTTCGGCCTGAGCCTGCTGGGTGCGTTCGAAATCACCATTCCATCCAGCATTCTGACCCGTCTGAATGCCTCTTCGGGGCAAGGCGGATACGCCGGCGCGCTATTGATGGGGCTGACGTTCTCGCTCTCTTCGTTCGCCTGCGTGGGGCCGTTCGTGGGGACGCTGCTGGCGGCTTCGGTGTCCGGCGGCGGGGTGCGTCCGCTGGCCGGCATGGCGGTGTTTGCGAGCGGGCTGGCCCTGCCGTTTTTCCTGC
>JBEKYD010000191.1:0-14969 GCA_049511335.1 Bryobacteraceae bacterium
CGCGGCAAACGTATACGGCGAAAGAAGCCGAACGGGGAGAGCCGTTGCGGCTGCTCCGTCCTCAAGTGGCGGCCTTGACGGCGCCGGAGCAAGCCGGGCCGGCGGCTCTGATGCTGGCCGCGGTTACCATCGACGACCGTGCTTTCGCGACCCTGGTCTCGGACTTCCAGCAGGCATTGCGAAACATGGTGGGCGACGACCGTTCGTTCACCGCGGCGGAGGCGGCCATCGGGCAACAGATTGAAACGCTGGTGCACGCCTGCCAGCGCCGCTCCATCTCTACCCTGCCGCTGCTCGAAGCGTACCGGTTGTTTCTGGTGAACCACCTGGCGGGTGCGCGCTGCGCCGACGACGAATTGCAGCGCCCGTTGATGGAAGGCACCGTGGCAGCCTTGGCGGGCGGATTTGTGGACCCGCAGGCGCCGCAGGTGGTACAGTTCTTCAACGAACGCCTGCAGGTGAGTCCGCTCCAACCGTTGACGGAAACCGAAGTCACACCCTCGCACGTGGCTGGGCGGGCGGTGGGCCTGGAAGGCTGCCAGGATGCCGGTTGCAAGGCGGCCGCCGGGCTCTACGCCGTTCTGTTTACCGATGACAAGGGCGCGGTGCTGAGCATCGCCGAGCGCCGAACACCCGAATGGCAGGCCGCCCTGCGCCAATTTCTGGAAGCTGTTTCTCATGGCTGGAAAGATGGCACGGGGCAAGCCGGAGTGAACACTTTTGTCGAAAAGTGCGAATACTACTCGAGGGCGCTGGAATTGGCGCCGCTGGCGGCTGACAAGGAACTGGTAGCGCATGCGTGGCTCGACTACCTGGAACAGCCGGGCGAGGTGCGCGGGCAGCCGGCGGTGTGGTTCTTCTCCATACGCCAGATGATGGCGAGGGCGCAGCTAGATACGGCCGGCATGCAGAAAGCCGCCGAGGATTTGAAGCAGAGCAAAGATCCGGTGATTGCGCTTTATCTGGCGCTGGAATCGGTAGCGCCGCAGTCCCCGGCCGAGCTGATTCTGCTGCTGTGAGCAGCGTTAGAGCACGTCGGCGAAGCCCCGTTTCATGTGGCGGAAAAACAGGCCTCCGAGCACGAAAATGGCAGCGCCGGCGGCCGTCAGCACGGTCAGGTCGGCCGCGTCCGGCAGGCGAGTCGTGAGCAGGAGGCGGCGATAGGCGTGAACGCCGTAGCTCAAGGGGTTGGAATCGATCACCGCCAAGGCTTTCACCGGAAACTGCGACCGCGCGATCATGATCGGCGTGGCCCAAAACCAGACGTTGAGAATCAAACCGACCGCCTGCGCCGTGTCCCGCAGAAATACGTGAAGGCTGGAGACGATCCATGCAACTCCCACCGCAAACAGGCCAAGCGCCAGAGTGTAAACCGGCAGCAGGACCAGGAACCAGCTAACCTGATGAAGCACTATAGCCGCCACTGCCACCATAAGGCCGAGCGCCAGAGCGTGGCTCACCAGCGTCGAAAGGAAAACCGACAGAGGAACGATCTCTGCGGGAAATACGGTCTTGGTGATCAAGTTGGCTTGGTCGAGGATGCTCGATGCCGAGCGCTGCACGGTTTCGCTGAAGAGCATCCAAGGCAGAATGCCGGCGAACAGAAACAGCGGGTAGGGCGCCGCGCCTTCGCTCCCGGACGCACGCGGGATCTTAAGACAATACTGGAACACAAAGACCCAGATGGCCAGTTGGACCAGGGGCTGAACCAGGCTCCAAATCCAGCCTATGGCCGAACCCACGAAGCGCTGTTCAAAATCGCGGCGAACCAATTGGAAGAGCAGACTGCGCCGCTCGACCAAATTCCTTAGGAATAAAGTTCCAGGTAGTCTACGAGTCACACCTAAAGCGTATAATACTTGATTTTTCAAGGGGTTGCAAAAGGTTAATTCGCTTGACACCACCCCGTGTCTATTGTTACACTCCCAGTTCCGTCAATTCGGCAGTTTTCATGAAATCGCCCTGCGGGCGGATATCGCGTACTGTCTCGTCGCGAAACCGAAGCCCGGCCGGAGAATAAAATGCAGCAGGAATATTTCGTCGTGGTCCTTGCCCACTCGCTGCGTGGGAGACTGCGGCGCGTCCACATTCCCCATCAGGCGGTGTACGCAATACTGGCGCTGGCATTTCTCGGTTGTTTTTCGTTGTTCGGTTTTGTGGCCAGCTACGCCCGGATGGCTTGGAAGGTCGCTAATTACAACGCTTTGCGCCGCGAGGCCGACGCATTGCGTTCCCGCTACCAGAATCTGGAGTCACAGGTGCGCCAGACGGACCAGCAGTTGGCCAGTCTGGAACTGTACGCCAAGGAAGTTTCCCTGGCTTACGGCATCAAGGAGAAACTGCAAGGCCCTGCCGACATTTCCGCCGAAGGCCGCCTGGTTCCGACTTTCGCCGAAAGCGTCGAAGACTATAATTACCTGCGCAGCGCCAGCGCCTTGGCGCTGCCCAGCCGCCGTACGCAGTCTCTTCTGTCGGTAGCGTCGCCGCCAACCCTCTGGCCGGTGGATGGCCGGCTGATCGGATCGTTCGGCGCGCGCACCGATCCTTTCTCGGGAGAAGGCGCGTTTCATACGGGCGTCGACCTGAGCGCCCCGACCGGTACGCCGGTGCGCGCCACCGGCGACGGATTGGTGGTTTTCGCCGATGTGGAAAGCGGCTACGGCAAACTGATCGTGGTGGATCACGGCGGTGGGCTGCAGACCTACTACGCTCACCTGTCGCGCTTTTACGTTCACTCCGGCGAGGAAGCGCGCCGCGGAGAAATTGTGGGCGCCGTCGGGAGCACCGGCCGCGTTACGGCTCCGCACCTGCATTATGAAGTCCGCATCGGTGGCGCACCGGTCAATCCGTATCGCTACCTGGTGAACGCAACTGTGCTGCCGCGGGCCGCTCATAGCGATTTCCCGTTCTAGGGATCGGAGCAGCCGGTGAGACAGACGATCGTTTTTTGGCGTCTGTCGGCGGGTTGGCTTGGCCAGCGCTTGACAGACCACGGAAAACGATGGTCTGTCCCACTTCTTCGTTGCGAGCGCCATATTACGATGGTTTCGTGCCCACTGCTCTAGTGCTTTCCGCGGGTGGAATGTTCGCCGCCTGGGAGGCGGGCTTTTGGAAAGTTCTCAGCGGGCGGTGGATGCCGGACCTGGTGGTCGGCGCTTCGGCCGGCTCCTGGAACGGATGGGCGATTGCCGGGGGCTGCCCGCCCGACGAGCTGATCCAGAATTGGCTCGACCCGCGCATGGGCGCCATCATGCGGCTGGGCCTGCATTCGACCGGTATCCTGCGGCCGGACGCGCTGCACCGGGAAGCGCAACGGCTGTTCGAGCGGTGCCGGCCGCAAATCGATTTCGCCTTGACCATGGTGGAGGTGCCCATCCTGCGAGCACGGGTGGTACGCGGACCGGAGGTCGGCTGGCAGCACCTTGCCGCTTCGTGCAGCATTCCCTGCGCGTTTCCCCCGGTGCGCATCGAGGGCCGCCGCTACGTGGATGGCGGCCTGTTGGGCGCGCTCCCCACTTGGGCCGCGGAAAAATTGGGCGCCACCCGCGCCCTCGCCCTCAACGTGCTGAACATCATGCCGTTTCGCCTGCTCCACCGGGCGCTGCCGGTGCGATCTCCAAGCGGCGCGCTCCAGGTCGTACATCTGGAACCCTCCACCCCGCTCGGCTCGCTGAAAGAGGCGGTGTGCTGGTCGCGGGAAACCGTGGCCCGTATGATCGAACAGGGCGAGCGGGACGCAAAACTTGCCCTTCCATCGATTACAATGTAGGGCTATGGCGCATTATCGGGTCTACCGAATGAAGGATTCGCCAAGACAGCAGTTCCGCTGGGCCCCTCACGTGGGAGGATGCGCTTCGGTGAAACCGAAGGATTACGACCCGCGCGGCGAAGTCGAGGCGTTGAACGAATACGACGCTTGGCGCGCGATGCGGGATTCGGACGACCCGCTGCGGGTAGGCGACCTGTTGGAGATGGCGGACGGCCAGTTGCGCATTTACAAGTATGTAGGGTTCGAGCCGGCCGAGTGGATGCTAGCCCAGCCGAGGCCTCCCGCCGAATCCGAGGCCCCTGTTTCCACCGGCGTCAGTAGCGCGAACTAGGAGGCGCACATGCGGGAACCACGCCTGGGCGACGATATCGACGATTTTTGCGTTCGCTGCAAGCGAATCATGAACCACGCCGTGGTGTCGGTAGTGAATTCCGAACCGGCCAAGGTTCGTTGCCGCACTTGTTACAACGACCATGACTATCGCCACGAACAGCCGCCTCCGCCCAAGGTGGACTCGCGCAAGGCGGCGCTCTACAACGAAGTGCTCAAGAAGGTGAAACCGGAAGCTGTGGTTTCGCTGGAAGAGCCCGGCGATCTGCCGGATACGGATCCGCTGAGCGATGGCGACGCGGTCGTCGAGGCAGCGGCCGAAACCGAGCCGGAGATTGTGGCGGAAGCGGCCGTGGCGGAAGCGCCCGCCCCCACCCCGAAGACCAAAGCCAAAGCGAAACCCAAGCCAAAAGCCTCGGGAAAGTCTCGACGTTGAGATGGGCACAGGGCTCGTGGGGCTGACCATCCTTTTCCGTGGTCTGCCGGCAATGCGGTTCGCAAGAAAAGCCGGGAAGAATCCTGGCCCAGCAGGCTTGACACCCTAATGCCGCATACTTTTCGCAGGAGCCGGCACGGCATACTCGTAGGGCGGACCCCCCGGTCCGCGCGGGACGCCCTCGTCCCGCTCTTTTCCCCACCATCCGACACCGGCAAAGAGCCGGCCAGGGGGCCGGCTGCGGACCAGGGGGTCCGCCCTACTATACGCCGCGACCTTGACAGCCCGCGCCACGAGTTAGCCTGACATGACCCGCCGAACGTTTCTCGCCGCGGCCTCGGCAACTGCCGCTGGCGCTTTTCCCGCTCTCGATCCGCCGCCTTTCGGCGCCTTGCCGTCGGCGCGTCAACTGGCCTGGCACCGGCTTGAAACCACCGCGTTTCTTCACTTCAGCGTCAACACGTTTACCGGCCGTGAGTGGGGGTTGGGCGACGAGGACCCGAACGTATTCAACCCCGCGCGATTCGATGCCGATGCGATCGTCGAGCCGCTGGCCGCGGCCGGCTTCACCGGCGTCATCCTCACCGCCAAGCACCACGACGGCTTCTGCCTCTGGCCCACGGCGACCACCGCCCACTCCGTGCGCGCCAGCGCATGGCGCGGGGGCAAGGGCGACGTGGTGGGCGAGATGGCCGCCGCGGCGCGCCGGCACAAGATTCGCTTCGGCGTTTATCTCTCGCCTTGGGACCGCAATCAGGCGGCCTATGGCAAGCCGGAGTATCTGGCCGTTTACCGCCGCCAGTTGACGGAATTGCTGAGCGATTACGGCCCCATTTTCGAGGTCTGGCACGACGGCGCCAACGGCGGCGATGGCTACTACGGCGGAGCGCGCGAGAAGCGGCTGATCGACAAGAACACGTACTACGATTGGCCGGGCACCTGGGCCCTGGTGCGCCGCTGGCAGCCGGAAGCGGTGATTTTTTCCGACGTCGGGCCGGACGTGCGCTGGGTGGGCAACGAGCGCGGCACCGCCGGCGATCCCTGCTGGGCCACTTACGACCCGGTGGGCGCCGATGGCGGGCCGGCCTCGCCAGGCAATGTGCGCGAGAAGGATTCGACCGCCGGAACGCGCCGCGGCGCCCACTGGCTGCCGGCCGAATGCGATGTTTCGATTCGCCCCGGCTGGTTCTGGCATGAAGCCGAAAACGCTCGCGTGAAAACGGCGGCCGAGCTCGAGGCGCTGTATTTCGCTTCCGCGGGCCGCGGCGCCAACCTGTTGCTCAACGTGCCGCCCAATCGCGACGGTTTGCTCTCGTCCGAAGACATCCAATCGCTCGAGGCCTTCGGCCGCTGGCGCCGCGCCACGTTTGCGCGCAATCTGGCGGCGGGGGCGCGCGTGACCGCGACCAACACGCGCGCGCCGAGCGAGCGGTTCGGACCCCGGCATTTGCTCGATGGCCGCGACGATACTTATTGGGCAACCGACGATGCCACGCTTCGCGCCGAAGCGCTTTTCGATTTCGCCGCGCCGGTAACTTTTGGAGTGGTGCGCCTGCGCGAGGCCATCCGATTCGGCCAGCGCATCGATCGCGCGGCCATCGACGGTTGGAACGGCGCCGATTGGCGGCCATTGGCCGAAGCCACGAGTATCGGCCCGCGGCGGCTGATTCGCCTGGATCGTCCGGTAACCGCCGCGCGCCTGCGGCTGCGCGTTACCGAGGCTTCGGCCAGCCCGGTGCTGTCCGAATTTGCGCTGTTCTCGGAACCGGTCTAAATGCGAGTACTGGCTCTTTTGTTGGCTGCCGCGGCACAGGTCTCAGCGGTCGAAATTCAAGTGCGCTACGCCGCGCTGGAGCGGATACTGGCCAGCCAGGTGTTCACCCAGGACGGGCGCCGCTACGTAAAAGGCGACGCCAAGACCAGGTGCAGCTTCGCCTATCTGGAGCATCCGCAGATTCAGGGCAAAGACGGGCTGCTGCGCATTCGGGCGCGTTTCACCGGCCGTTCCGCATTGAACATGTTCGGCCAGTGCGTAGGCTTGGGCGACGCGTTTACGGTAGTCATCGGCGCCAAACCCACATACAAAGACGGCAACATCGGTTTGGCCAACGTGACCGCGGAAGGCGACGGCAAGACCGGCTTCTATATCCGCCGGGTATGCGCCGCCATGGCCGCCAGCCTGGCGCGCGATTTCCGCTATAACCTGGCCGCCGACGCCAAGCGCGCGCTGGAGGATCCCAACACTCAGCCCGCCTATCCCCGCGATCTGCGCGACTTCAAGGTGACCGCCATCGGCGCCAGCGCCGATGCGCTGGTGCTGGACGTGGATTTCACGCTGACGGTGAAATAGGCCGCGACCCATGAGGAGATCCGAAGAGCACCTTCCCCGCTGCGGGGCCGCTGTTTAGCCCGCATATCTCAGTGCGCCCCAAGATGGTCTGCCCCACGTTGTGCTCACTTCTCGGCGGGCGGCTCGGCGATTACCGATTGGCGGGTCACTTTGCCTTGGCGCGCTTCGGAGAGCGACACGCGATTGGCGGACAAGATCGCGCCGGTGGTCCGGTCGAGCGCCAGGCGCGCGGTGATGTACGCGACGCGCGCGGCCACCTCGGAGGACTGGGCGGCCATCAGGTCGCGCTGTTGCTGGGTTACGTTGTAGGAAATAGAGGTTCCCAACTCGTAACGCCTGCGCTCGGCGGAGTACAGCTCCTGCTGGAGGATGCGGTTTCGCACCGCGGCCTGGTAGCGGGCGCGCGCCTGTCTCAGGGCGATGATGTAGTTGCCGATATCGACCTGGAGTTGATTGACGTCCTTGCGATTGCTCAACTGCGTCTGGCGAAGGCTCAACTCGTCGATGGCATAGTCGGCTAGCGCCTGCCGGTTCCTCAAGGGAGTGAAGAAGCCGGCGCCGATGCTCTCGGAAGGGTAGTCACGGCGGAACACTTGACCGAGGGCCTTCCCGATCCCACCCACCAGGGATGGATCGGCCGCCACGGTGATGCCATCGACGGTGACCGTCTTTGGCGCTCCGGCCAGGCCGGTCTGGCTGGCACTGGCAAAGACCACGGCGGTGGGCAGCACGGCGTTCCTGGTGCCCAGGTTGCTAATTGCGCTGGCGGCTTCGCTTTCCTTTTCGGAGGCAAGGTCGGTGCGGTTGGCAAGGGCCTGCTTGACCAGTTCGTCGAGCGGAGGGAGGTCGTCGCGGCTGGGGATGCGGATGGGATCGACGGGCAGAATACTGACGTTGCGGAGCACCGGGTCCGCCGTGCCGTCGCGGCTCAGCAAGTCCTTCAACTGGATCTCCTGTTGCTTGAGAGTGGTCTCGGAATCGACCAGCGCCTCCTGGGCGCTGACGGCTTGGCTCTCGGCATTGATGGTCTCGGAAGGCGCGGAGGTTCCGACGCGCACCCGTTCCTTCACGTCGGCAAAGAATGTCGCCGCGGTTTCGGCCGCGACTTGCTTGGATCGCACATCCTCGTAGGAGGCTTCAAGCGAATAGTAGGCATTCAGTACCTGGGCGATCACGCCGGTCACGGTGGTTTGGAAGGCCAGGTCGGAGGCGTCGCGATTCATCCGGGCCACGGTGATGGTGCGGGCGTTGATGGCGCGGCCGAAGCCCTGCAGCAGGTTGTGCTGCACGGAGAGGGAAAGCGCCGGAGCGGAAGACGGGTTGAGCAGGTCGCTTGGGGAATTTTCGCTCAAATAATGGTCGCCGTAGCTTAGGGTGAAGCTGCCGCCGGTAAGCAGACCTTGTTGCAGGCTGGCGCTGTGCACGCGGGTCTGCGAAACCAGCACGGGCGTGATGCTCAGTTGCGAATTCGGCTCGACGGTGGTGGTGTGGCTGAAGGTGCTGGATTCCTGCACGATGGGGTCGAGGGTTTGGGTGACCGGCCCAACTTGCGAAATGCTGGCGTTGGCGGACTGGGTGCGGCCGGAAGTCGACCCGGGTATACTGACGCCGGCGGCTTGCTGGCTGCCGGCTACGCCCTGTCCGGACGCGACGGTTCCCGCCTGCGAGGCGTTGCTGGGCACGCCGGGCAATGTGCCGCCAGCCTCGGAACGGGTGACGTTCCAACCCAGAATGACGGGATTGTAGCGGGCCACCTCGATGTCGATATTATTCTCGAGGGCGAGCGCGATGGCATCCTGCACGCTGAGATACAGCGTTCCGGCGCGGACGAGGTCGCCGAGGCGCGAGGTGTTGGCCAGGCGCACCGGCGGAACTTCGGCCGCGAAATAGGGGCGGAACAGAGAAGGCGCGGACGCAGGCACGGGGGCTATGGAAGCCTGCTGCGGCCAGGCGAGCGACGCCGGCAAGACGAGGGAGAGCAAAACCGCCAACCCGCGTTTCGCGCAGCTTGTGGCGCGGGCGCTCGTGCCTGCAGCGCCTCGGCTCATCGGGGTGCGTCTTGTCTCTTGCGAAGAATGATTCGTGGCCCGGCAGTACACGGCAGGCACGAGTGCCCGCGCCACATTGCATTGGCGTAGCGGGTTCATGGACGATCCTCCTTGGGCAAGTCAGCAGGCAATGTCGATGGCCTTGAAACGTTGCCGTGCAGGGCCTCCCCGACCGAGATGTGGTTGACCTCGAGGGTGGTGCCCAGCGCCTGGTCGAGGGCGATGCGCGCATGCGTATAGTTGGCCATGCTTTCGACCTCGGTGCTTTGGGCGGTGGCCAGGTCGCGCTGGTCCGTCACGACCTGGTAGACGACCGCGGAGCCCAGTTGGTACCTTCGCTGATCGCCGGCCAGGGTTTGTTCGGAAAGCACGCGGGCTTTCACCGCGGCCTCATAGCGGGCGCGGGCTTGCTGGAGCCCCACCAGGGCGTTTTGCACGTCCACCCGAATCTGGTTGACGTTCTTGCGCAGGTTCAGCTCGTTTTGGCGAATTTCGAGGAGGCTGGTGGCGTAGTCGGCCTGCGCGGCGCGGTTGCGCAGCGGTATGTTGAGGCTGACGCCGACCGAATAGTTGGGATAGTCCCGGCGTGCGATCTGCGAGAGCAGATTGCCGTACCCGCCGACAAGCTGGCCGATACCGGACTGCAAGAGCCCGTAGGCGGTGACGTCGCCCGATAAGCCGTTATTGGTGAGCTCGGCAAAGGCTTGCAAGGTGGGTTTGAGAGAACTCTTGATGCCGACCAGATTCATCTGGTTGCTATCCAGGTTCAGCCGGGCCTGCTGCAGCTCGCCCCGTTTGTCCAGAGCCTGGGCGATCCAGTCTTCGAGCGGGCGGACCTCCTCCTTATCGGGGATCTCGAAGGTATCGAGCGGAACGATATGCAGGTTCGTCAAGCCGGCTTCCGCGATGCCGTTGCGGCTCAAATAGTTTTTCAGGATGGTCTCCTGTTGCAGCAGGTTCGTCTGAGCGGTGACCAGATCCTGCTCACCGGTGTATAGCTGGGACTCGGCGCGAGTGATTTCGATGGGCGCGATGGTCCCGATCTCCACCTGCTTCTGGTTATCCTCGAGAAGCTGCTGGGCCGCGCCGACTTCCCGCCTGCGCGCATTCACGTCGGCCTGGAAGCTGACCAGGTCCCAGTAGAGGTTGAGCGCGGCGGAAATGGTAGCAATCAACTGCTGCTGGAACTGAAGCGAGCTGACCTTCAGGTTATTCCGCTGCACGCGGATGTTGCGCCCGATGACCGCGCGCCCGAAGTTCTGTAATAGATTCTGGGTGACCTGCAAATCCAGGAAGCCTTGGGTGTAGGGATTCAGGTTGAAGAGCTGACTGTTCTCGCCGATCCGCGTGCTGGAGTAAGTCAATTGGCCGTAGAGGCCGAAATCGAAATTCTGCGCAACCTGTAGTTCAAAGGTTCTGGTGGTGGAAACCAGCGCGGTGGTTCCGGTGAGCAAGGTGTTGCTCTGCACGGAGGTGGTGTGGCCGAAGTTCGCGTAAGCGAGGATGGTGGGGTCGAGGGAAGGGATGGAGGGGCCCAACTGGGTGAGGATGCCGCCGCCGGAGCTGACGCCGCTCGCCGCGGTAAGCCCGGTTCCGGACGCGTTGACGGTGACGCCTTGCAGGCTCACGCTTTGCGGGCCGGCGGCCACAGCCGCGCCGACGTTGCGCAACGCGCCGCCGGCTTTGGCACGGAGCAGGACTTGCTGGGCCAGCAGCGGACCGTAGCGCTGGATTTCCACGTCGATGTTGTTCTCGATGGCCAGGGCCACCACATCGCGCGCGGAGAGGTAAAGGTTGCCCGCGCGTATGAGCGAAGCGAAGCGGCCGGAATTCTGCAGCCGGACGGCGGGCACGGTTCCGGCGCGGTAGGGATTGGCGAGAAAGCCCAATGCCCCGTTGGGGGGCTGGACGTCAAGCGCCTGTTGGGCGGGGGCGCATGCGCATAAGGCCAGGATCGTTGGCAAAACTCGAAGCGGCACTCGAAGCAGTTTCACGGAAAAACCAACCTTCGTCAGATGTGGGCGGCAGCGGCGAACTGGCGCACGGCTGGCTGCGCTACCGGTGCGGCCCCAATCAAGAGTGTATTATGTATGCGCCGGGGGGCTGGGGAACGGAAATGTCCGAGGAGGCAGCGGGGCGGTCTGCGCCGGAAAATTACCAGAGGGCGCCGGCGGCGGACGGGAACGGCGCGTCCCGCCATCGCCCGCTCTCGGTTATACTAAAATATAACTGAGGAACGCGTCATGCACACCACCAGTCTGCGTAAGGTCGGCGGCTCGATCATGCTGGCCGTCCCGCCCGCCCTGCTCGAGATTCTGCGGCTGCGGCCGGGGGCCACGGTCGGCGTCGCGGTTAAAAGCGGCCGGCTGATCGTGGAGCCGAACCGGCGGCCCCGCTATACTCTGGACGAATTGCTCGCCCAATGCGATCCTAAGGCTCGGCGCGGCAGGGACGAGCGCGCCTGGCTCGAGGACCGGCCAACCGGGGGTGAGCTCATCTGATGAAACGCGGCGAAATCTGGCTGGTTGGGCTCGATCCCACCCAGGGGCACGAGCAAAAGGGACGCCGTCCGGTGCTGATCGTTTCGCCGGAACCATTCAATCGGGTGACGAAGGTGGCTGTAGTTCTGCTGATCGCAAGCGGCGGGAGCTTCGCGCGGACGGCCGGCTTTGCGGTGCCGCTCGCCGGTGCTGGAACCAAAACGGCAGGCGTCGTCCGCTGCGACCAGCCACGGGCACTCGATATAGGCGCACGCGGCGGTAGGAAGCTGGAAAACGTCCCCGACGCCGTCATGGACGAGGTGTTGGCGAGGGTGGCGCCGATCTTCGAGTAATTGCCGCCGGCCTTAATGGCCGCGGCACGCTACCTCAAGGGGAGAAAGCCGCCGGCTTTGAAATCGATGGCGGCGCGGCTGTCCTCCACGCGGACGACGTAGCCCACACCCCAATACGGCAGCGGCTTGTCCTCGTCGTGTTGAACCTGGAATTCGCAAATCACCCGGTCGCCGATCTGGAGCGGAAGCGGTTCCTGGAATTGCAGAAGAGCGCCGAACGAGCTCATGTTTACCGTGGTTGCGCGGGCAATTCGGCCGTTATTATTTACTTCGACGACCGCTCCGGCTTGGATCGGGAAACGCGGTTCTTTTCTTCTCTCTGCCCGCTCAGGCTCCATAACTGATCGCTCCTTATTAGTGCGCGGAATTGTCCCTTGCTCCGTTTTTTCTTATCGGCAGATCCACGACAAGCTTTAGGTGATTCTTGCCTCGGTCGGGCGACGCGCCCTCGCCCGCGGCCACCTGCCAACATCCTGCCCAGCCGGGAGCGAGATAATACTCAACAGGAGGGTGAAAGGGATGGCAGACGCTGGAGCAGGCACAAGCGCGGACGGGATTTACCGAATATCGGCGCGCTCGATCGACGGGCGCGAGACGAGCCTGGGCGAATACCGCGGAAAAGTGCTGCTGATCGTGAACACGGCCAGCCGCTGCGGGTTTACGCCGCAATACCGGGAGTTGGAAGAGCTCTACCAAGCTTATGGCGAGCGCGGGCTGGCGGTGCTTGGCTTTCCCTCAAACCAGTTCGGCGGCCAGGAACCGGGGAGCGACGCCGAAATCGCACAATTTTGCTCCACGAATTACGGCGTGAGCTTTCCCATGTTCGCCAAGATCGAGGTCAATGGCCAAGGAGCGCATCCGCTCTATCGGTATCTCAAGAGCGAGCGGAGCGGGCTTCTGGGAACGGAAAGAATCAAATGGAACTTCACCAAGTTCCTGGTAGACCGCACGGGCAAGGTGATCGGCCGGTTCGCCCCGTCGACCAAACCGAGCGAGCTGACGGCGGCGATCGAGAGCTTGCTGTAGGGGTCCGCCCCTGTCACCGCTCCTCGAAACAGAACGTCGCCTCCGCCTTTCGCGCCGCTGCCTCGGCCTGGCTCCAGACCAGAATATCCGGCGAGCGGCCGGCGCCCACGCGCACGGCTTCCTCGGCGATGTACCGGCTCCGCGGGAAGCATTGCACCCAAATCGGTCCAGGCGTGCGGCGGGCCAGGCGAATGAGCTGCTCGGTGGGCTCGGCCCGGCGCAAGAACTGGGTACGTTTCTTGGTCGCCAGATAGGCGACGTTCGACACCACCATCGCCACCGCCGCCACGGCCGCCAATTTCCGCGCCGCGCCCGCCCCGGCGCGAAGCCGCCCCATCGCCAAGCCGAACACAAACGCCAGGCCCGCGCTGGCGAGATACGTCTGCCGGCTGGGGATTTGGGTGGAATAGGTGAGAAAACTATACGGCGCCAGGGCAATCCCGATCCACGCCAGCGCCCCCAGCGCCCTCTTGAGCAGCTTCGATTCCCGGAACCACGCGACGACTGCCAGCGCCAGCCATCCCCAGACCCACAGCACGCGCGCGAAACTGCGCGGCCAGGTAATCCAAAAAGGTGCGGCCAGCGAGAAGCTGCCGTCGGAAAAACGAAACGAGTAGCCCCGCGTGGAGAGGACCGACGCCACCGCCAGCGCCGCCAAACCCAAGTGAGGCCACAGCCGGATGGCGGAACGGCGCCAGTTGGGCGCGGCGGCCAGCAGGAACAGCGGCAGCCAGACAATGGCGGATTCCTTCGAGAGCAGCGCCAAGCCGAACGCCGCAACGCTGACCGCTTCGAGCACCCGGCTCCGCGCCCGTGGAACGTCCGCCCGCCAGGCCAACAGCCAGCACAGCAGCGAACTGGCCCCGAACAGGAACAGAAGCAGCTCGTTCGACGCCGAAAACCACATGATGGCTTCCTGGTGCCCTTCGTAGACCGCGAAGAACGCCGCTGCCCAAAAACCGGCCGAGGCCGCCCATGCCGGTCTCGGTTCGGCGCGGTCGCCGCCCACGGCGAACACCAGGCGCACAACCGCAAACACCAGGCAAGAGTTGGCAAAATGCAGCGCCAGGCTGGCCCAACGATACGCCCAAGGCGCCAATCCGAACCCCTTCCACAGGGCGAACATCAGCCAGTAGCTGGTGGCGCGGAGCCGAAACACCGCTTCATGGAAGAGCGCGGGCAAAGACGCTAGCGACCCGTGGTCCCAAGCAAAGCTCAAGTTCCCGTAATCGTCTTCCAATAGGGGAATCGAAAGCGACGGTGCGTAAGCCAGAAAACACAAGATGGCGATCAGCGCAATTTCGAGCCCCACCGGGCGCGGTTTCATCCCCTTCAGCCTACCGCTCTCCCGGTGAGCGATTCCACACCGAACGCCGATTCTCGCCTGGTGTCGCGTCAGTTGCCATCGTTGCACCCATTTGTGAGGGCGGCGGTTTGGGTTGGCGGCTGAAAAAACAAACTTGCGGCATGGGTAAACTTAGTCATTTCTGTTGGTTAGGGACCCGTTTGGACCTCGCCCGTGGGGGGTGTGTTCTTGTGCAATCTTGTGCATTTTGTGGTGGAATTCGCTCTGTGGCTGGCCGCCGCCACCGGCAAGCGCGCTCGGCTCCCATCCAGGGACCACGGATGCCCAAGGACGAGGCCCTCCGCAGGATGAGGGCACGAAATACAGCAGCATCCATAAAACCAGTCATAATCTGTCGATTAAGCCACGCCAGGGCGAACCAGCGGGGCGTTGCCTTTGTGCGGTTTCGTGCATTTGCGGCCCCTTTTCGTTCGCAGGGCGGCAAAGTGTCGGGATGGGTCCCGACACGGCAGGCACAAGTGCCCGCGCCAGTTTGTTTCCCCTGACTCGCGGTACCCGAACCCGTGGGAGCGGTCTGCCTATTTGGCCAGTTTCGGGATCCAGCGACTGCGCTAACACTATGAAAACAAACGAACGGCGATTTGCCGCGCATGGGGGCAAGCTGGCATCTGCATGATAACTAAGGAGTTGCAAATCACGAAGGGCTCACGTCAGGCTGTCCCCCTGCGCCCGTCCCCCTGCGCCCGTCCCCGGGTTTCGCTCCACGTAAGCCAGCGCGGCCCAGACGTGGGCCTGGTCCAGCGCACAACTATAGAATCGCGCCTGCCACAGGTGCCCGCAACTGCGGCGGGCCACGTTCGCGTACCGCGCG
>JBEKYD010000192.1:0-14932 GCA_049511335.1 Bryobacteraceae bacterium
TTCCGCTTTCGCCAACCAGCCGGTGTGCGCGCCGGCGCGGGGCAGCATTTTTACCGGGCAATACCCGGCACGGCATGGCGTGGTGCGTAACGGGGTGGCGCTGCCCGCCGGGACGCCCACTCTCGCCACAACCCTGCGCGCCTCCGGTTATTCGGCCAACTACATCGGAAAATGGCACCTGGCCGGCAACGGGCGCGGGGCCACGCCGCCAGCCGGCAGGGGTGGATTTCTGGATCTTTGGGAAGCCTCGAACGAGCTCGAATGGACCTCCCATGCCTATGAGGGCGATCTGTACGACAACTCCGGCCAGCCGATTCATTTCGCCAACCGTTATCGCGCCGACTTTCTGACCGACCGGGTCGAGCGCTTCCTGCGTGGAGCACGCGAGCCATTTCTTTTGGTCGCTTCCTACCTGGAAGTGCACCACCAGAACGATTCCGACACCTTCGATCCGCCGCGCGAATTCAAGAATCGCTATCCCAACCCGTTCGTGCCTCAAGACCTGCGCCCGCTGCCGGGCACCTGGCCCAGCCAATTGGCCGATTACTTCGCCTGCGTCGCCAAAATGGACGAAGTGGTGGGACGCATCCGCGGTGTGCTGGCCGATACCGGCCTGGACCGCGATACCATCCTGGTTTTCGTAAGCGATCACGGCTGCCATTTCAAAACCCGCAATACCGAGTACAAACGCAGCCCGCACGACAGCTCGCTGCACATCCCGCTGGTCATGGAAGGCCCCGGCTTCAACCGCGGGATCGAGATCCCCGAGCTGGTTGGGCAGGTCGATTTAATGCCCGCGCTGCTGGCCGCTTGTGACGTGCCCGCGCCGGCCGGCGTCCAGGGCCACAGCTTTTTGCCGTTGCTCGATCGCCAGACGAAGGACTGGCGCGACGAGGTCTATTTCGAGCTCTCCGAATTCATGCTCGGCCGCGGCCTGCGGACACCTCAATACACCTATGCGGTAGCTGTTCCGCGCCTAGGCGGGCAGCTCCCCGGGCATGCCGAAAGGTACGTGGAATACATGCTGTACGACAATTTTGCGGACCCGTGGCAGCACGTAAACCTGGCCGGCCGTGCCCCATACGCCAAGATTACCGATGAGTTGCGGGCGCGCTTGATCGCGCGTATGCGGGACGCCGCCAGCGAGACCACCCCCATCGAGCCCTGTTGGTTCCCGTATCCGTAAGGTGGCCCTGCTCCGCTGAGCGAAATCGGAGGTGTCAATGTTAAGAATTCGTAAAGGTTTCGCCGTAAGTTGTTTGTCCTCTTAAGCGATCATTAAGGGGAGGGACTACCTGTACCCCATCGGGCATCGTACCTCGTATACTCAGAAGACCCGCGTCCTACGGCGATTCTATAAGCCGACCAAGGAGATCCCATATTCTTATGACCCGAAGCTCTATTACTGTCTGTGCCCTTTGTCTTAGCGCCGCGGCCGGCGCACTTCAGGCCCAAACCAGTTGCTCCGTTTTTGCAGCGCCTGCCCAAGTGCGCGCCGAAGGTGTTACCGAACGCATGGGCACTCTTATTCTGCAGTGCACGGCCGCGCCCTCCAGCACCCTGTCCGGCAGTCTCGCCGTATACCTGCCGGTCACCATTACCGATCAAGTCAATACCGCGTCCATATCTCTCGATTCCGTCCTCTCCGTCAACTACGGCACCGGCTTCGTGCCCACTTCCTACCAAGGTGTCGTGAACGGCTCCAGTATCTCCTTCAATGGAATGAGCTTTACCGTGCCCGCCAGCGGGCCTCTCAGCCTGCAGCTCTCGGGCCTGCGCGCTAACATCAGCCAGATGGGTGCGGCGACGCATTCGTTGACCGCGGATTTGTCGTTCAGCGTGCCGCTGACGGCTTCGAGCGCCGTTCTGGCCTACTCCCAGACCAGCCTGTATGCCACGATTTATCCTACCGGCATCACCTGCGTCGGTTCGCCTTTGCCCTCCACGTTCGATCTCACCGATCTTTTCTCCGCCGGTACGGCCTTCGACTCGACCCGCTTCACCGAGAGCTTTGCTGGGGCCTTCCAGCCGCGCGGGACGGGCGACACCAACGGCACCCGCTTCATCGTGCGTTACTCCGGCGTTCCCGCGACCGCGCAGCTCTATGTTCCCACCTGGGTGGCGGGTTCCGATGCCGTCACACCCACTGCGGGCGGGGATTTCGGCCAAGCCCAGGCGGTTGGCCGGTACGCACCTGGAAGCGGTACCTTATTGCTCTCGTTGGTGACGTTTGCAGACAGCACCGGAACGGGCGGTATGGTCACTCCACTGCCTTCCGGTTCGAGTCCGCTGGCTCTCAATGCCGTGTCTCCGGTCTCTCTATCGAATGGCGCCGGGTACGTGGTTTATGAAGTCGTAGACGCCAGTTCCAGCGTCATGGAAAGCGTTCAGTTCCCCACTTTCGTCGGCCTTCCCGCCAACACTCCGCCGGCCACCGCTTCCGAGACGGTTTCTTATGCGCCGGTATCGTCGGTGGCGGCGGCGTCCCAGACGGCCCCCCTTCCTCGCTTCATCGCGACCGAGCCGCAGTCGGATTGCGGCCTGGTGGGCGATTGCTCGGCCAGCTATTTTCCGCAACTCTACGTCCCGGCGCCGCCCGTCCAGCTCACCGCTTACGCCGGAGGCGCGATGACCAGCTTGCCCGGCTATGTGCCGGTTCGGAACTCCGGCGGCGGCATTCTCAACTGGACCGTGACCATCCAATACAATACCGGGACCGGCTGGCTGACGCTCGATAATACGTCCGGACAGAACAACATGAGCGTGCGCGTCTGGGCCAATGCCGCCAACCTCACTCCCGGTACCTATACGGCCAATCTCGTTATCGAAGGAGGGCCGCTGGGCACGACGGACACCGTGCCGGTGACGCTGCAGGTTGTGGCGCCGCCATCCACGGTGGTGGTTTCCTCGGTGGTCAACGCCGCCACGTTTACGGCTACGCCGCTGGTACCCGGTTCGCTGGGCACCGTCATGGGCACCGGCCTTGCGGGCAGCAATGTGGTCGTTACGTTCAACGGAACGGCCGGCACCGTGCTCTACGACTCCGCCACGCAGATCAACGTGCAACTCCCGGCCAGCCTCGGCTCGGGCAACTCCGCCACCATGGCGGTGACCGTGGGCAGCGCCTCCAGTACGCCGGTCACGGTAGCGATTTCTCCCGCCTGGCCGGCCATCTTCAATAACGGTGTGCTCAATCAGGACAACTCGGTCAATAGCGCCGCCAACCCCGCGGTCGCCGGCAGCATCATTCAGATCTTCGCGACCGGCATTCCCACGGGGGGCGAGTGGTTCAGCGGCTCCAGCGTCACCGCCAATATCGGCGCCGCTACCAACTTGGTTCCCGTCTATGCCGGCGCGGCTCCCGGCCTCAACGGCGTTCAACAGGTCAACGTAGCTGTTCCCTCCGGCTTGACCGGGGGCACCGCTCCGCTAACTCTCTGTACCGTCGTCACCTACCCGCCCACGACGCTCGCCCAGCAATTTTGCTCACCGGCTTTTTCGCTGGCGGTGAAGTAAGGCTTGATGAGTTGTAGGGCGGACGCCCTCGTCCGCGGCCGACCCCCTGGCTGGCTCTTCGCCGGTATCGTGAAAATGGCGCCGTGACAGTTCTTGCAACTACTCAAAGCACCATAATATGGTGCGAGCCTCGGCGATCCAACCTGGGACAGACCATCGTTTTTCGTGGTCTGTCACGCTCTCGCCAGGCCGCAACGCTCGACAGACGACAAAAAACGATCGTCTGTCCCACCTGGTTTCCTGCGCCGATTCCGCGTGAGTTGGTCAGCTTATTTTCGTTGCTGCCTGGAAAATGGCCGGCGATTTCAGGAGTTAGGACTCTTGGCCCGCGTCCTATTGGACGGAAGCGGGATTCACCGTCACCGTGACGTAATCGGACGGCACGGCGACCGTCTTGTAGGTCACCTTGTCTCGACAGTTCGTTTGACTGCGGCCCCAAGCGCCGTCCGTATACCTGCCTTGGCAGAAAACCGAATTCGCGTCGTCGATTACCAACCGTGGAACGGAGCCCCGAGTGGTGGCGAACTCAAAAACCTTCGCGCCCTCTCGCCGGCTCATTTTGCGCTCGGATATCGCTTGGCGGACCGCCGGGCTCAACTCTTCCGGCCTCATATTCACGCTGAAGGTAAATTGGGTGCTCCCGTATTCATCGGCAGACATGGGCGGCGCGCTGAACGAATAGGTGACCTGAAAAGCGGGCGCCGAGGATCCGTCCCGCACGGAGGGACAATAAAGGGAACCGCCCGGTTCCGAAAAGCCGGCGTCGCAGTAGCTCTCGTCGGCGGATACCACTCTGGTCGTCGCGACCTTGACCGCCTTGACGCTCTCGAACTTAATGGAAGAGAGGTCGGCGCTCGCCGGAATGTACGCGGTGTGCGTGAACGGCTGAAGATCCGTAGTCGAGGCCACGACTCCACCCGGTACGACGGCTACGGTTGAAGGGCTGGCCGCTTTCGTTTTCGAACCGGCATCAGAGGCGGCACCCACCCAGGCCGATGCTACTATCGCGAAACAGATTGCCAGGGCTCGATTTGTCATTTGCGCCATGCTGTGTCCTCCCCTCGTCGATTCAAATTCATCAACTGTTGACACAGTATAAACCTAATTGTCACGGTTTGACCTGTCGATTTCGGGCTTTTTACCGAAATTGGCCTAGAGACTCCTAGGCCGTTTTCGTAAACTAAGATTGACAATAGTACTATAGCAGTTGCGGTCGCAGTGAGTGGATTTGCCAACCGGCTGATTCAGGGAGTTAGTGCGTAGCCGGTGGGGCAACAGCGGCCTTCGGCCTTCGCATGAACAGAATGAACGGCGGCAGCAGGAATACCGCAATCGCCATGATCGAAATGACGTCGATATAGGCCAGAGTGGTGGCCTGGCCCTGGATCAATCCCATCACCCTGCCGTAGGCTTCCTTGAGCGGCTGCGGCTGATTCCGGTGCAGCATGCTCTGCCGCAGGGCACCGGTCAGTTGATCGAAGGCGCGGTTCCCCGAAACGGCGCGAGCCACCATATAGTTCTGGTACACCTGCGCCTGGCGGGTAATGGCGGTGGAAATCAGAGCGATGCCGATGCTGCCCCCGATATTGCGCACAAAGCTGTTCATGGCGGAAACCTGGTTGTTCTGCTCGCGCGGTATTCCCACGTAGGCAAGTGTATTGGAGGGCAAAAAAATGAACGCGAGGCCCATTGCCTGAAAAGTCCGGAGAAGAAAGGCCGTGCGGAAATCCATCTGCAGGCTGAGGTGCGTGGCGATGAAGTAGAGCGAGGCGGCGGTACTCCAAAAACCGAAAGCCATCATGAAGCGCGGGTCGATGCGGGAGACCAAGAAACCGGCGATGGGCATCATCAGCAGCATGATCATGCCGCCGCCCGCCAATGCTTCGCCCGAAAGCTGGGCCGGGTATCCCAGCAGCAACTGTAGAAACTGCGGAATCACCACGGTAGTGCCGAACAGCACGATTCCCAGCACGAAGGTGAAGAGCATGGCGGTGGCGAAGTTGCGGTGCTGGAACAGGCGGATATTGACGATCGGTTCGGGATGGCGCCACTCCCAGAGAATCCACAACGCGAATGAGTAGACGGCGACGGCCAGAGTTACCACGATCCAGGTGCTGCCGAACCAGTCGTTCTCCTGGCCTTTATCGAGCACCAGTTGCAGGCAGCCGACGGCCAACACCAGCAGGCCCAACCCCATGTAGTCCATGCGCACGCGGCCGCGCGCCCGTTCGGCAGTCAGGTAGGGCGGGTCTTCCACCAAACGATGGGTGAGAAATAGCGAAACGATACCAATGGGGACGTTGATGTAGAAAATCCATCGCCAACTGAAATTGTCGGTAATCCAGCCGCCCAGGGTGGGCCCGATGGCCGGCGCCACCACCACCGCCATGCCATAGACGGCGAACGCCATGCCCCGCCGCGCCGGCGGAAAGGTGTCCGCCAGAATGGCCTGCTCGCTGGGCTGCAATCCGCCGCCGCCGGCGCCCTGCAGAATGCGGAACAGCACCAGCACGGTCAGGCTGGGCGCCAGTCCGCATAGAAAGCTGCTGCAGGTGAACAGGGCTACGCAGGTCATGTAGAAACGCTTGCGGCCGATCAGGCGCGACAACCACGCGCTCATCGGCAGCACGATCGCGTTCGACACCAGGTAGCTGGTGAGCACCCAGGTGGCTTCCTGCTCGCTGGCCGAAAGATTGCCCGCGATGTGCGGCAGGGAGACGTTGGCAATGGACGTGTCGAGCACCTCCATGAACGTCGCCAGCGTAACCGTCAGCGCCACGGCCCAGGGGTTGTGTTTGGGTGTCCAGTCCTGTTGATCCATGCCTACTGCAACCAAACCTTGGGTTCCACCGACATGCCCGGCCGCAATCGCTCCAGCCCCTTCTGATTGGGCTCGAAGCGAATGCGCACCGGCAGCCGCTGCACCACCTTGACGTAGTTACCGGTGGCGTTCTCCGGCGGCAGCAGGCTGAGCACGGCTCCGGTAGCGGCGGGCATGCTTTCCACGTGGCCCATCAACGTGGCGTCCAGGACGTCGGCCTTGATTTCCACCCGCAGGCCGGGATGCATGCGGCGTAACTGGGTTTCTTTGAAGTTGGCGGTGACCCAAAGGTCGTCGAGGCGGGACAGGCTGAACAGCTCTTGTCCCGCCGATACGGTGTTTCCGACTTCCACGTCCCGGCGGCTGACGATGCCGCTGGCCGGCGCGATCACCTTGGTATAGCTCAAATCGAGCAGGGCGCGGTCCACGTGCGCGCGCGCCACCTCGGCGGCGGCCTGCTTGGATACCAGCATGGCGCGGCTCGCCGCCACCTGCCGCGGGGCAAGGCGGTTGGCCTGGTCGAGACGGCTCTGGGCTTCGGCCCGCTGGGCGCGGCGCTGGGCCACGGTCTCGCGGGCGGCTTCGACCGATGCCCGCTCGGAATCCACCTGCGCCTGGAGCGCCCTGGCCTGCGCTAATACCGAGTCGAATTGCTCGCGCGGCACCTCGTCCTTCTCCGCCAGCGCCCGATAGCGCACCACGTCCACCTGGGCTTTGCTGTTGTTGGCCTCGGCTTCGCGCAGGCGGGCTTCGGTCCCGGCCAGGTCGCGCTCCGCTCCGGCCACGGCCGCGCTCGCATTATCTAGCTGCGACCCGCCGGTGGCGATATTAGTCGCGCTGGAGGTTTCGGTAATCGGAATGTTGGGATGCTGCACCTCGATATCGGCATCCGCCTGCGCCAGCGATGCCTTGGCTTCTTCCAGCGCCACCTGGTAATCGCTAGGATCGATTTCGGCCATCGCCTGTCCTTGGGTCACTGCCTGGTTGGCCTCGAAATTCACCGCAATGACGGTGCCCGCGATACGCGATTCGATGCTCACCAGGTGCCCATCCACTGCGGCATCGTCGGTGGACTCATACTGCAGCGAATAGCGCCAAAAGATCAGGCCGCTTACGAGCAAGATCACCCCCACAATCAGCGCTACCACTATCGGGGTCCGCCTGCTCTTCGCCTTTACTGTGGTTTCCGTCTCCGCCACCGCCATGCTTACGGTCTCCCCATGAATTGTTTGATGTTCCGATCGGTCTCGCCGAGCGCGCGCGCCAGGTCGGCTTTGGCGCGATTATGTGCGTACAAAGCCGAGACCAGATCCTGTTCGGCCGCGGCTACCGATTCCTGCGCCTGCACCACTTCTACCGTATCCGCCACGCCGGCCGCAAAGCGGTCGCGCGCCTGAACCAGCGTCTCATTGGCCAGATCGCGATTGCTACGGGCGGCCGCGACTTGGATTGCGGCCGAATCCAAATCGAGAAATGCCGACCGCACTTCAGCATCGATTCGGCTTTTTGTCTCCTGGTATTCCGCCCGGCGCTGGCTCAGCGCGGCCTCGGCTTGCTCGCGATCCGCCGCCACCCGGCCGCCCTGAAACAGCGGCATGCGCACCGACCCGGTGAGCGTAAATGTGCCGTGGGAATTCTCGGGCCCGGTGCCGATCACGCCGTAATCGGCGTTGACGGAAGCCGTCGGATATCGTTCCGCTTCCACCGCGCTGCGAGCGGTCTCCGCCGCGTGTACCTGGGCTTCGGCGGCTTTCAAATCGGAGCGGCCGGCCAGGGCGCGTTGGATGGCCTGGTCCACGGTAAGATCGGCCAGAGGCGCGAATACCATGGTGTCGGTAAGCGTGAAGGGCTGGCCCGGGGCCAGGCCAATCAACCGCGCCAGAGCGATCTTGCGCTTGGCCAGATCGTTTTCATTGGCCGTCAAGCGCTGTTGGTTGGTAATCAGCTCTACCTGCGTACGCGTAACGTCGATGCGTGCCGCGAGGCCGGAGGTGTGCCGGTCGGTGGCCTGTTGCAGCACCGCCTGGGCCGCCGTCACCTGGGCTCGTGCCGCATCCGCGCGCGCGGCGGCGGCGAGCACGTCCAGATAGCCGGTGGTCACGGCGGCCACCACCAGGTCGCGGGCATCGCCGGCCCCAAGCTGGACGGCTTTTTCGGATACCTGGCTGGCGCGCCAGTTGCGGCGCCGCGCAACGTCGACGAGTGCCTGCGACAACCCAGCCCGCAGGTCGAAATAATGATAGGGGCCGATGACGGTAGGAAAGTTGAAGCTGATGCCGTCAAAGCTTGGCAGCTTGATGGCGCTGAAGCCCAGCGCCGCCAGGTTGGTCTGCTGATCGTCGCCCGCGAGGCTCGCCGTCACCGTGGGCAGCAGCTCGCTGCGTTGTTGATGAGCGACGCCTTCGGCCTGCCGCAGGGAGGCGCTCGCGGCAAGCATGCTCAGGTTGGCGGCCATGCCGCGGCGCACCGCGTCGTCGAGCGACAGTGCGATTGGCGGCAGGGGGGTCTGCGACGAAGGAACCGCACCCGCGCTGGCGGCCTGTTGGATCGCTCCGCGTCCCGATAGCGGCAGTTGCGTACCGCGCGTCGGCTGCGGCCCCGATTCGGGCGGTACCTGGGCATACAGCAACGTGCTGGAGCACACGACCAGTCCGGCTATCGAGAATTGGAGTCGCATCCTTCGAGGATCTCCGGTTTCGGGCTATTCTGTCAAAGCGGGGCGCTGCGTGGGATTCCTCGGCTAGGCCTGCCGAATCCGTTGGGCATAAACAAAAACACCCAAGGCCACTTCCACCCCGAAGCACGCTAAGCTGAAAGCGATGTCGCCTCACGGAGTAGGAATGCATGGGCGGAGGGGTGGCGGAGACGCGGATAAGCCCAAGGTCTCGGCCGCCAAACATCTGCGCAGCGTCTGGCCTTTGCTCAAAGACCTGGTACGGCCGCGGCGCGGCAAGCTCGCGCTCGGCTTCGTGCTGATGCTGATCAACCGGTCTTCGGGGCTGGTGCTGCCGGCGTCCACCAAATTCCTGGTGGATAACGTGATTCGCGCGGGGCAGACACGCCTGCTGGAGCCGCTGGTGCTGGCCGTATTCGGCGCTACCCTGATTCAGGGCATCACATCCTTCACGCTCACGCAATTGCTCTCCAAGGAAGCGCAGCGCCTGATCGCCGACCTGCGCCGCCGCGTGCAGGAACATATCGGCCGGCTTTCGGTCAGCTACTACGACGCCAACAAGAGCGGCTTGTTGGTTTCGCGCATCATGAACGACGTGGAAGGCGTCCGCAACCTGATCGGCACGGGGCTGATCGATTTTGTGGGCGGAATTCTGACGGCGCTGTTTTCCCTCGTGTTCTTGCTGCGCATCAGCGTCCTGTTGACCAGCGCCGCGCTGCTGTTCATCGGCGTCTTCGCCCTGGTTCTGAACCGGGCGTTTCGCTTTATCCGGCCCATTTTCCGCGAGCGCGGCAAAATCACCGCCGAAGTTTCCGGCCGGTTGACGGAATCGCTCGCCGGCGTACGTGTGGTTAAGGGGTACCATGCGGAGGCTCAGGAGGCGCAGGTTTTTTCCGGCGGCGTTCAGCGTTTGCTCGACAATGTAGTGAAATCGCTCACCGCTATTTCACTGATGAGCCTGTCGGCAACCTTTCTCATGGGGATTGTCGGCGCCACGGTAATGTATGTGGGCGCGCACCAGATCCTGGCCGGCACTCTCACCCTGGGCGGCTTCATGAGCTTCACCGCCTTCATGGCGTTCTTGGTGGCGCCCATGTTCCAAGTGGTGGGCATCGGGACCCAGATCACCGAAGCGCTGGCCGGATTGGACCGCACCCAGGAAGTGCTGCACGAACGGCCCGAAGACCGCGACCCCAAGCGCACGTACGCGATAGGGCCGGTGCGCGGCCAGGTCGCTTTCGAACACGTAACCTTCGAGTATTCCCCGGGCAAGCCGGTGCTGCAGGACGTGAGTTTCGCCTCGGAGCCAGGCACGGTGACTGCGCTGGTGGGTCCCTCGGGCGCCGGAAAATCGACCGTCATCAGCCTGATTGCCGCATTCCACGAACCGCTGGAGGGCAAGATTTTGGTGGATGGCGTGGATCTCTCCACCGTGCGGCTGGACACCTACCGGACCCAACTGGGCGTCGTGCTGCAGGACACTTTCTTATTCGACGGCACCATTCGCGAGAACGTAGCCTTTGCGCGGCCCGCTACCACCGAAGAGCAGATTCTCGAAGCTTGCCGCATCGCCCGCGTGGATGAGTTCGCCGAGAAATTCGAAAAAGGCTACGATACCGTGGTGGGCGAGCGCGGCGCGAAGCTTTCCGGCGGCCAGCGGCAGCGCGTGTCGATCGCCCGCGCGATTCTGGCCGACCCGCGCATTCTGATTCTGGACGAAGCCACGAGCAGCCTCGATTCGGAATCCGAAGCGGCGATTCAAGCGGGCCTGTCGTACTTGATGAAGGGCCGCACGACATTTGTAATTGCGCACCGGCTATCTACCATTCGCCATGCCGATGAGATTCTGGTGGTGGAAGACGGCCGCGTCGTCGAGCGCGGCACGCACCACTCGCTCTACGCGGCGGAGGGCCGCTATTACGATTTCTACACGCGCCAACATGGCATCGATGCGAATCTGTTTCTGGCGCCGGGTGAAGAGCCGCCGGAGCCCGAGCAGGAGAGCTCTAAGCCGAGGCTAATGGGCGGCGCGGCGCCTACGGCGGCCAGTTTGCTGCGCGGGGGGTGGTGTAAAAAGAAATTAGCCACGGATGAACACAGATAAACACGGATAAGACAAAACTCCAATCAAGTTCTTGGTTTTTGTCTGTGTTTATCTGCGTTCATCTGTGGCTAATGATTTGTTGGCCCTTATTCTTAAATCCAAAACTTGAGATAGGGTTTCTCCTCCGCCAGCCGCAGCAGATACAACGCCAGCTCGCGGGCATGATAGTCGCCCCACATGGACGATTCTCCCGGTCCGCCGTCCCAACCGTTGGGGCGATGATAGACCGAGTGCAGGATCAGCCCCTGGTGCGACGGGCTGGTGCTGAGGTACGGCTCGTCGAATAGGGCTGAGGTGACCGTGAGGCCGGCATCGGTGTAACGCGATTCATCCAGGTAGCGGCCGAGCCGCAACAATCCCTGCGCGGCGATGGCGGCGGCCGAGCTATCCACCGGTTCGTGCGGGTTGAAGGGGTCGGCGGGGCGAGCGCGCCAGTCGCCAAGTCGCACCAGGCCGGGCGCGCCCGTGTCCCAGTAGGGGATGCCATCGGCGGCGGTATTGTCGATGTAGAAATCGCAGGTGGCGCGGGCGGCTTTTTCCATCGCTGGCACGAATTCGGCGTAGTCGCCATCGAGCGTGGCGAAGAATTCGAGCTGTTCGGCAAAGCCGCACATGGCCCATGCCAGGCCGCGCGTCCAGGTGGTGAAGGGCGAATAGCCTTGCTGCGAATTGGGGCACCGGTAATTGCCATCGTTGATATTGAAAATCGCCTCATGCGCGACTCGGCCGCGCACGTCGTAGGCGTCGCGGCCTTCGCCGTAATAAACCGAATAGCGGGCGGTCGCGCGGGCGTGATCCATCAGGCGATCGAGCAGCGAAATCCGGCGGTCGTTTTCGCCCATCAACGCGTGACCCAGCCGGTGCGCAACGGCCAGAATGCGCAGCGATCGGATGGTATCGACAAACAGCGAGTGCGGGCCGTTGAAGGAATAGATATAACCGCCGCCATCGGCCGTCCGCGACCAGCGCGCCGCCTGCACCGCGCCCGAGACTTTGAGCGCAAGTTCGTAGAAACGCCGCTCCCAGGGATTGTCTTCGATGCGCCCTTCCGCCATCAGCCGCAGCAGATTGCCGTACGTGCTTAGATTGTTGAAGCCGTGATCGTGAACGCCGGTGTGCGAAAGGTGCGGCGCCATGTATAGTACGGTGCGCGCGTGGCCCGCCTCCAGAAATTCGCGCTCGCCGGTGGCGTCGAACTGCAGAATCGGCGCGCCGAATTGAAAGCCCTGTGTCCATTCGGTCCAGCCGCGGCTAGTGTAGCGGCCATGAACTGTGAAGACCGGCGAGCCTTGTTCCGGCGTCCAGGTCTGATCGAGCGAATGGATCTTAGCGGCGGAGAGTTCGAACAGGCGATGCAGTTTACCGTGAAGCGCGGCGGGAGTAAGATCGGTCAGGATCCGCATGTGAACGGTTATTCTAGTACACGGCTGGCAGCAGGCTGTCGGTGATAAGCTCCCGGCGGTCGGTAGCGTTTGGGTGTGAGACAAAAATGTGGCATTCAGGACACTGAGAACCGAAGCTCGTAAGAGCGGAAGATAATAGCCCACGGCGTAAGCCGTGGGGAAACCGCGAAATTCACGAAGCCCCGGTACGGGGCGAAAGACCGCGGCGGCGCAATCTTCCGCCCCCTCCGGGGGCTCGCCCACGCACGCCCCATTCCCACGCCTCGCGGCGTGGGCTACTGTCTTCCGCCCTGCGGGCTGGGGAGTCGCCCTTGCGTACCTGCTACGCACGGATCTCCGCGAGTTCCTCTGCAATCCGCAGACTTCCGACTTTCATGTCGCGCACCCGTAGCGTTTGGTCGCAAGAGTCCCTATGATACATTCTCTGCATGTGGAAAGTGCCGGCGTCTATATTCGAAAACATCGCCTTCGTAGAGAATTTGGCCTTGGCTATCGCCGGAGTCGTGGGAATTATCATTGGCCTGTGCACGCTCAGGAAAATTGAGCGGCAGTCGAAGTCTGGAGAGATTGCGGCCAATGCGGCCATGCTCAACGCCCAAGCAGTAATCGATGCGGAGCGACCATGGTTTGTAGCGGCGGTAGAGCGATCTGGCGAAAATCCCGGCCTCTACAGAATCAGAATAACGAACAGAGGGAGGTCCCCAGCCCAACTCTACGAAATCTTCGCGGAGCACGCGCTTGTGGACCGTCCTGAGAATCTGCCGGTACCGCCGCGATATCAATCCCTTTGCCTCCTACCGGATAGCAGATTCTTCGCCAGCGGAGACAGCTTCACTGATCGGGAACATCTGGAAGGGTTTAATCCGGAGTTCATGATCGAACACGAGAGCAAGAGCCAATTCGACTTTCTTATCGTCTATGGGAAGGTCACTTATAAAGACACGTTCACAGGGGGGAGGGCTAACGAGGTGATTCACGAGACGCGGTGGTGCTACGCGTACCAGGCCCCGCAACAAAGGTTTGTGCCGTGCGGACCAGATGAGTATAACGGTTACCGGGACCAGCGCCAGGGCCCAAACTAGGGCGCTGCCCAGCGCACTCAGCTTTCAGCTCTGGTGTGGCTGAACGCTGACAGCTCATCGCTGAGAGCTACCTTCCCACCATCCCCAGCACCGCGTTCACCATCACCGCGCCCATGCCTACCGGAATTGCGATTTTCCAGCCGATGTTCATGAGCTGGTCGTAGCGGAACCGGGGGAAGGTGCCGCGGAACCAGATCAGCACGTAGACGATTGCCGAGACCTTCAGCAGGAACCAGAATAGGCCGGCGAAAAGCTGGTTCACCACGGGCACAGCCAACAGCGCGCCGGTGAGGATCAGCCCCAGCGCCACCACCACCAGGACGATTTTGTGGCTGGTGTCTCTCAGGCGGCCCACCAGCCGGAAGCATGCCAGACCGGAGCCGGCGAAGAACACCAGCGGGAAAATCACATTCAGCGGCGTTTCGAGCCATTGGACGCTTGGGAACGGGCGCAGCCAGCCGCCCCAAAATATCGTCACGGCCACCGAACAAACCACGAAAATATTGCAGTATTCGGCCAAAAAATAAAGTGCCCAGCGAAAGCCGCTGTATTCGGTGTGGAACCCGGCCACCAGCTCCGATTCGGCTTCGGGAAGATCGAAAGGCGCGCGGTTGGTCTCCGCGGTGGCGGCGATCAGGTAGACCGCGAAGGGCACAATCATGAAACCGTAATTGGCAAACACGCTCCATACGCCATGGGCGAGCTGCGCTTCCACGATGCCCCGCATGCTCAAGGTGCCCGATACCATGACGGCCGAGAGCAGCGCGAAGGCCAGCGCTACTTCGTAACTGACCAACTGCGCTGCGCTGCGCAACGCGCCCAGCAGCGAGTAGTGGCTGTTGGACGCCCAACCGCCCAGAATGATGCCGAGGATCCCCACCGAGGACGTAGCCGAGATCACCAGCAGGCCGACGTTGACGTCCGCAACGTACAGCTTGGCAGTGAACGGTATCACGGCAAAGCCGGTCAGGGAAGTCAAAGTGGAAATCATGGGAGCGAACCAGAACAGCGCGCGGTCCGCATCCGTGGGGATGATGTCTTCTTTGATGAAAAGCTTGAGCGCGTCGGCAATGGGCTGCAGCAGGCCGTGCGGGCCGACCCGCATGGGGCCCAGGCGCACCTGAAAATCGGCGAGCACCTTGCGCTCCACCAGGGTGAGATAGCCGGCGACCAGCGGAAACACGCCAATGATCACCACCGTCAACACCAGCGGGATGAAGAGCGGGTTGTTCAGAATGGCTTGCATATTTTTACCGGGGCATGGTCATCGAACCAGCGCCGCCCCCGCGAACTGGAGGAACGGTTCGGGATAAATGCCGATGGCAAGCGTCA
>JBEKYD010000193.1:0-14904 GCA_049511335.1 Bryobacteraceae bacterium
CGTACCGACTCCCGAAAGCGTCATAGTGGAGGCGAAAAACAGCGGCTTGCCGGGGACCAGATATTCCGGCTGCACGGTGTAGGGCGTGATTTGTTCGGTAGGCTGGCGGGTGCAAGCCGCCAGACCGCCCAGCGCCAGCGACGCTCCCATCAGCTTCAGGAAATTGCGGCGGCCTTCGACCGGGTTTTCGTCTTCGCCCCAGCCGATCGCCTGCCGCGGAAATTCGCGCTCCACCAGGTCGTGGAATTCGGGCGTCCCCGCCAGTTCCTCCAGGTTGCGCCAGAATTCGCGCCCGCGGGTCCCATTCAACCGCGCCCGCGCCGCGGCAATATCCAACTTCTTCGGTGTTTCGCTCATCGGTGACAAGTAGAACAACTGGTAAGAGTGTGCTCGCCCTGAATCTTGTATTCCGCCACCAGCCGTTTCCCGATTTCTTCCTGGTTTCCGGCCGGAACATAGCCCATGGTGGTGATAAACTCGCGCGGCCTTACGAATTTCTCGGGGTTGCGATGGCAATCGAGACACCAGGACATTTGCAAGGTCGGATGCTGGGAGGTAAGCGCCATCTGATCGACACGTCCGTGACAGGTTTCACAACCGACGCCTTTGTTCACATGAATACTGTGATTGAAGTAGACGAAGTCCGGCAGGTCGTAAACCCGAGTCCAACGAATCGTTCCGCCAGTTCGATAGGCTTCGCGCACCGGCTCCAGCGTGGGACTGGTTTTCCAAATCTGCGAATGGCAGTTCATGCAGGTCTTGATCGGCGGTATGTTGGCGAACTCGGAAGTCTCGACGGTGGTATGGCAATACCGGCAATCGAAGCCCTCGGCGCCGACGTGGTGCGCATGGCTGAACGGCACGGGTTGCTCACGGAACTCGTTTTGGCGCGTATTGTAACCGGAGCGATTCAAAGTATCGAACGCCCATCCGGCAAACACGAGAACAAACACTGCGCCGAAGATGGTAATCCGCGCGAGCGCATTGGAACTGCGGCCGAATATCTGGGACATGGCTTTAGACTAGGTTGAATCCCAGCAACGAAGAATTGTACGTTCCCATTTTGTTTGTGTCAGACAGCTCAGACAGCTTGAAAACCCGGAGTGTCGCGCCGCTCATGGCAACTCACTGCATCGAGTAGCGGCGGCTTTCGCCCCCGGCGTGTTTACCATTGTAAACGAGCGGAGCACCAAACTCACATCCCTTGTTAGTAGTAAATTTCGACAATTTATGAACGTTCGAGAAGATACACAGACGTTTCGTGGCGGCTGCCTTCCGCCGTCGAAACCGCAAACTGCGCTTTTCGCCGTGTCTCGACTGACGGCCTATCCCACAGCGAAGCACCGCAATATTCGCCGTCCTTACGCAACACGTAAAACTGCAAATCGATGGCTTCCAAACGCTTCCGGTCGTTATTAAAGTTGCGGGAGACTCGCTGCAACGCCTCGAGTGCCGCCTCCTTCGGTGGCAATCCATGGCGCATGTTCTCAACAATCAGATGCGCGCCGCACACCCGAAGATTCTCTTCTCCTCGCCCGGTGGAACCCGCGCCCCCAATATCCTGATCGAGCCACAGCCCGCCACCCACGATGGGCGAATCCCCCACCCGCCCGGCCAGCTTCCACGCCATGCCGCTGGTGGTAGTCACTGCCGACATCTCACCCTTCTCGTTCAGGGCGATGCAGTTGATGGTGCCATGCGGCGGATGAATCGCGTAATCCCACAGCTCGGCCAGCGTGTCTTCGCCTATCTCGGGAAACATCCGGTGCACTTCACGAATCACCGCGGTTTTGCGCGGCTCCGGCGGCGCATCCCCCCCCGGTCCCCAGTTGCTATGGCCGTTCGGATCGCGCAAAGCGCGCTTCCACATCAGCCAGGCCGCGCGTGCCTCGTCGGTGAGAATGTCCTCTTCCTTGAAGCCTTCGGCCTTGGCGAATTTCAACGCGCCGGCCCCCACCAGCATCATGTGGTCGGTATCCTGCATCACGCGCTGGGCAACGTTCGAGGGAGTTTTGATGTTCTGCAGCGCTCCCACTGCGCCCATTCGCCGGCTGGGCCCGTGCACCACGCTCGCGTCCAGCTCCACCACGCCATCCTCGTTGGGCAGCCCGCCATAGCCTACGCTGTGGTCGCGCGGGTCGAGCTCGACAATGTTGACTCCGGCGATCGCCGCATCCAGGGTATCGCCGCCGCTGGCGACGATTTCCATCGCCTTGGTGCAGCACCGAATCCCGCCGTCGTTCATGTTGGCGCTCGAAATCACGACGCGCTTGGGGCCAGCCTCGGCCGCGATGATCTTCGCCGCCGGCAGCGCGGCAGCGCCCATCAGCACCGCTCTCCTACTCCAGTCCGATCCGCTCATCTCATCCGCTGCCGGGTGCGGAAGCGCGGTATGGGGGTTCCCTAGCCGAACTTCGCGTCTCTACTTTTCGGCAGACCGCCATTATGTCACAGGCCAAGCGGGATGGTGTACTCCGGTTTTGGGGGCAGCTCACGTCGCCGGCGCTCCGCATCGGGGGGATTTCGGACTTCCGTGCTGCTACAATTGCCGTTAAATGGGAAATGAGCTTGCTCTTTCGGCTTGGCACAGGCCGCCGGAAGACCTCGACTTCGAAGCGCCGGATACCTGGTACAAGGGGGAATGCTGCCACAAGTTTCCGTACAACCGGCCGGCGACCGCGGAAGACATCCTGTATGGCTGGAAGCCGTCCCAGAAGCTAATTTCCGCGGAAACCAAGGTTCTGGCATTCGGTAGCTGCTTTGCCGAGTATTTCGTCAAGTTTTTGGCCAAGCACGGCTACAACCGCTGGCAGCTTCCCGCCGAGCGGCATTCCCACGCCGAAGAGAACCTGTTGCTGGCGCAACCCCCTATCTTTGAGAACATATTCGTCATCGTTCAGCAGTTTCGCTGGGCATTCAACGAGTTCACGCCAAGCGCCAAAATCTGGTTCACCAAGGATAAGCTCCACTTCGAGGCCACTGAGGAACGGCGAGACAAGGTGCGCCGCGGTTTCGAAGAGGGCGAAGTGTTCGTGATTACGCTCGGCCTTTCGGAGATCTGGTTCGACCGGATCGAAGGCGAACCGATGTGGAGAACGGTCCCGGCACGGTTTTACGATCCGGCACGGCACGTCTGCCGGCCGGCGACAGTGGCCGAAACGCTTCGATGCTTATATGAGTTGGATGGGCTTGTCGACCGGTTTCTGCCCGGAAAACGATTCATCTTTACGCTCTCCCCCATTCCGCTGGTTGCCACATTTCGCGACCAATCGGCGGTTACCGCGAACCAGGCATCGAAGGCCATTCTGCGCGCCGCGCTCGACGAATTCTTCCGAGACAGTGCCTTGGCGCGAAAATCCCGGTACCATTATTTTCCTTCCTACGAGATCGTCCAGATGTTTGACCACCCGTTTCTGCCCGACAACCGGCACATCAGCCCCGAAGTGGCCGGGGCGGTGTTGAACATCTTTAGCAATCTCTACACAGATCTGCCGGCCGCGGAGGTTCCGATTCCGACTAGAGATTCGCATGTAAAGCTCTTGGAGGAGCGAACGCGTGTACTCGAAGTCGAGCTCGAAGCGAAGGAACGGGTCGTTCGGGAACTGGATCAAGCCGCGCGGGAGCGAATGGCACTGATCAACCAGCTCACCGAAGTTCCGGTTCCGGCGCGAGATTCGTACGTAGAGCTTTTGGAGGAGCGAACGCGTGTACTCGAAGTCGAGCTCGAAGCGAAGGAACGGGTCGTTCGGGAACTGGATCAAGCCGCGCGGGAGCGATTGGCACTGATCAACCAGCTCACCGAAGCGCGGGGGCCGGATCGTAGTTCGTAACTCTCCGGCCAACGTCGGCGGATGTTTAGACTCGCGTTGAGCAGTGGGGCGTGTCATTATCCTATTTCGTCGGGAGGCATATGGCGACGTGGAAATACATGGAATATGTGGAGGATTATCGCGCGTTATTGGCAGGGCGAAGGGACAGCCGGTATATGGACTATCCTTTTCTGCTGTCCTTTGAAACACTCACTCTATGCAACGCCATCTGCGACTTTTGCCCGTACCCCTTCTCGAGATTTACAACCGTCCCGCGCGCCGCCGGCTCCGTCAGGAATTGCGCAACCGCGTGGAAATACCCGAATGCGCCAACTGCTCGTTGCCGCTATGACTCACACCACCAGTGCTGACTTGCTCGCGATCCTGGGCGATCGTTCACCGCACTTGCGGATTTTGGACGTCGGTGCACTTTTTGTGGCGTCGGTGCCGATCGCGTACGCTCCCTTACTCGCGGACAAACGGACGACGGTCATCGGTTTCGAACCGGTGCGAACGGAATGCGACCTGCTGAACAGCAAGTTTGGACCAGTGCACAAGTTCTCTCCTTGTGTCATCGGAGACGGCGGCAAGGCATCGTTTCACCGGTGCAACTTTACCATGACCTCCTCGCTGCTGACCCCGAACCTCGATGTGATGGGCCGATACCAGAACCTGCCCGAGTTCTGTGAGGTTGTCGAGGTATCTGAAGTGACGACGGTGCGGCTCGACGACATTCCCGAGGCGCGCGGCGCCGACTACATAAAGCTCGACGTGCAAGGGGCCGAAGGGCAGGTGCTCGCCGGCGCGCTGGCGTGTCTGGAGTCCGCCCTTGTGGTTCACACCGAGGTTGAGTTTGTGCCCCTTTATGAAGGTCAGCCGCTGTTTGGCGATATCGACACGACATTGCGCTCGTACGGATTTATGTTTCACCGCATGTTTCCCGAAGGGCGCACGCTTCGTGATAGCGGAATCCTGGATCGCGAAAACACGCGCAGCCAGCAACTCTGGGCGGATGCCGTTTACATTCGCCCTGCAACCGCCTGGAGCGCCCTTTCGAGCGACCGGATTCTCAAGCTGGCGGTGATCTTGCATCTGCTCTATGCTTCCGCGGACTTCTGTGCGTGCCTGCTGGGGATCTACGACCGCCGGGAAGGAACTGATTTCTTCAGGCAATATGCGGACGCCTTCATTCAACCAGTTGACGCCCAGGACGAGCGAGCGCGCGTGTTGGAAGCCGAACCCGAGGAGAAGGATCCTGTCGTTCGGGAACCGGATCAAGCTTCGACCGAGCGGCTGGCCCTAGCCAACGAACTCCACGCCTCGCTTCAGCGGGGCCACCATCCCGTCGAAACCGCCCTGGGGTACTTCAACCGTTGGTTCCGCCGCTAACCCAACCCGCCCGCACGGTTCGTGCCGCCCTTGCGCCTCGCCCCTGAAACGCTGGATAATAGCCAGATTCCCTATCGCTTGCGGTCCGGCGCCGGGACGCGGCGGTTTTCTCGCCCGAGAAGCTGGTTTTGGTGGCGCCGGCTTTGGCCGGTGTGTCCGCCCGAGGAAACTGAATAAAGGGGTGTTGACATGACCAAAAACGAAATCATTCTGGCCAACCAGGAATTCCTGTTCCCCGCGGTTTTTCACTACTATAAGGAGCCGCTGGTGGTGGCGCGCGCCAAAAACCAATACCTTTGGGACGCCGACGGCAACCAGTACCTCGATTTTTTTGGCGGCATCGTTACCGTGAGCGTAGGTCACTGCAACGACCGGGTGAATGCCAAGATCCACCGGCAAATCGATACCCTCCAACACGTTTCCACCCTGTTCGCCAATGAGCCGCAAGCCGCTCTGGCCAAGAAGATCGCTTCCATCACCCCCGGCGGCCAGCTCACCAAGTCGTTCCTCACCTGCTCCGGCACCGAAGCCAACGAAACCGCCATCCTGGCCGCCCGCTGCTACACCGGCAACACCGAGATCGTGGCCCTGCGCCATTCCTATCACGGGCGCTCGGCGATGGCCATGTCGCTCACCGGCGTTGGTTCCTGGCGCCTCGGGCCCCCGCAGGCCGGCATCGTGCACGCGCACAACGCCTACTGCTATCGCTGCCCGTTCGGCCTGAAATATCCGGATTGCGAAGTGCGCTGCGCCGGCGATATCGAAGAGCTGATCCGCAGCTCCACTTCCGGCCGCATTGCCGGCTTCATCGCCGAGCCCATCCAGGGCGTCGGCGGATTCATCGCCCCTCCCAAGGAATATTTCCGGATCGTCGAAAAGGTCGTCCGCAATTACGGCGGCATCTTCATTAGCGACGAAGTCCAGACCGGCTGGGGACGCACCGGCGGCAAGTGGTTCGGCATCGAACAATACGGCGTAGTGCCGGATATCATCACCAGCGCCAAAGGATTGGCCAACGGCAGTCCCATTGGCCTCACCGTCGCCAAGCCCGAAGTGGCCGACGCGGTCAAGGGCCTCACCATTTCCACTTTCGGCGGAAACCCCGTCACCGCTACCGCCGCCAAAGCCGTGATCGATTTCATCGAAGAGCAGGACCTGCTCACCAACTGCGCCCAGACCGGCGCCTACCTGCACGGCCGCCTGGCCGAGCTGAAAGATAAGTACGAGATCGTGGGCGATGTGCGTGGCATGGGCCTGATGGCCGCGCTCGAGCTGGTGACCGACCGCCAGAGCAAAACCCCCGCGCCCGCCGAAACCGCCCTGGCTCTTGAAGCCGCCCGCGAGAACCGCCTGATTCTCGGCAAGGGCGGCATGTACGGCAACGTGCTGCGGATTTCCCCGCCCATGAACGTGGGCCGCGGCGACGTCGACCGGTTCATCCAGCTTCTGGACAAGAGCCTGGCGGCGTGTAGCAGCGCGGTGGCCGGGAGCGCGCGATGAGCGATGCGTCGGCCGTTTCGCGCCCGGCGTTGCCCGTTCCGCGCAATCTGGAGCAGTTCCCCGAGCTCCATCCGCCTCTCGACGATCAATCGGCCATCGCCGAAGCCAACCGCTGCTTATTCTGTTTTGACGCCCCCTGCACCGGCGCCTGCCCCACCCACATCGATGTGCCGCGATTTATCAAGAAGATCGCTACCGGCAACCTGCGCGGCTCGGCCATGACCATTCTCGATTCCAACATTCTGGGACTGAGCTGCTCTCGCGTCTGCCCGGTGGACGTGCTCTGCGAAGGCTCCTGCGTGCTGCACCGCTACAACAAAAAGCCCATCGAGATCGGCCGGCTGCAGCGCTACGCCATGGACGCCTTCTACGCCGCTGGCCTCCGCCTCCCGGTTCGTCCGCTCACCGGGACGCGAAAGGTGGCATGCGTGGGCGGCGGCCCGGCATCCCTCGCCTGCGCCGCGGAGTTGCGCCGCCAGGGCCATCCGGTCACCGTATTCGACAACCGCGCCTTGCCCGGCGGATTGAACACCTACGGCGTCGCCGAATACAAACTGCGGCCGTCCGACAGCCTGAAAGAGGTGGAAACGGTTCGCTCGCTCGGAGTCGAATTCCGCCAGGCCGACGTCGGAGTTTCGATTTCGCTGGAGGCGATCGAAAAGGAGTTTGCGCTGATCTTTCTGGGCATGGGATTGGGCGCCATGGAGCGCCTGGACGTTCCCGGCGAGGACCTGCGCGGCGTCATCGACGCGCTGCACTTCATCGAGCGCTACAAAACCGCGGGGGATTTTGTCGTCGGCAAGAAAGTGGTGGTGATCGGAGCGGGAAATACCGCCATCGACGCCGCCAACGCCGCCCGGCGCCTGGGCGCCGAGGAAGTCCACATTTTCTATCGCCGCACCGAGCGCGAAATGCCCGCCTTCGGTTTCGAATTCGCCCACGCGAAACTCGAGGGCGTACGTTTCCACTGGCTGGCGCAGCCCATTGAGATTCTCGGCCGCGATGGCCGCGTCACCGGCGTCAAATTTCAGGAGACCCGCCTCTCGAGCGCCGATAGCGGCGGCCGGCGCAAGGTCTTGCAGGTTCCCGGCGTCTTTTTTGAATGCGCCTGCGATATGCTGATTCCCGCTCTCGGCCAATCGCGCCTCACCGGGCTGCTGGAAAAGAAGCCGGGAATCGACCTGTCCAAAGGCGTAATCGTGGTGGAACGGACCACCGGCCAAACCGGCAATCCCCGCTATTATGCCGGCGGCGATTGCGTCAACGGCGGCCGCGAAGTGGTCGACGCGGTTGCGGACGGCAAGCGCGCGGCCCTCGCCATGCTGACGGCGCTCGCCGGCATGGAGGCTCACCATGGCTGATCTCACCACCAATTTCGCCGGAATCCGCTGCCCCAATCCCTTTTGGCTGGCTTCCGGACCGCCTACCAATTGCGGCGAGCAGGTCATGCGCGCCTTCGACGCCGGCTGGGGCGGCGCCGTCTGGAAGACCATCGGCGAGCCCATCGTCAACGTGTCTTCGCGCTATTCCTCGGTGGATTGGGCCGGCCAGCGCATGATGGGGCTGAACAACATCGAGCTCATCACCGACCGGCCGATTGACGTCAACCTGCGCGAAATCGCCGAGGTCAAGAAGCGCTATCCGAAGCATGCCGTGCTCGCTTCCTTGATGGTGGAATCGAAACGCGAAGCCTGGCACGACATCGTCAAACGCAGCGAAGACGCCGGCGCCGATGGCCTCGAGCTCAACTTCGGCTGTCCGCACGGCATGAGCGAGCGCGGCATGGGCGCCGCCGTGGGCCAGGTGCCCGAGTACACTTCGATGATCACCGAGTGGGTGAAGGAAGTCGCGCACACCCCCGTGCTGGTCAAACTCACTCCCAATATCACCGATATCCGCGCCGTGGCGCGCGCCGCCAAACGCGGCGGGGCCGACGCCCTGAGCGCCATCAACACCATCAACTCCATCACCGGCATCGATCTCGACACGTTCATACCGCGGCCGGACGTGGGCGGGCTCTCCTCCCACGGAGGCTACTGCGGTCCGGCGGTGAAACCCATCGCCTTACACTTCGTCGAGCAGGTGGCCTCGGACGCGGAGGTCCGCCTGCCGATTTCCGGCATCGGCGGCATCAACGGCTGGCGCGAAGCGGCTGAGTTCATGCTGCTCGGCTGCGCTACCGTCCAGGTTTGCACCGCCGCCATGCACTACGGCTACCGCATCGTCGAAGACATGCTCGACGGCCTCTCCAACTGGATGGACGAAAAAGGCTTCCGGGTCATCGACGATTTCCGCGGCCGAACCCTTTCGAAGATCACCGAGTGGAAGCACCTCGACCTCAACTACAAGATCGTGGCCCGCATCCACGCCGACAAATGCATCGGTTGCGAGCTGTGCTACGTCGCCTGCTGGGATGGCGCGCACCAGTGCATTCACCTGGACGCGGCCCACTATGCGCATCTCAAACCGGCGGATGTGGAAGCCTTCAGCCGGTCGCGCATCGCCGTCACGCCCATTGCCAAATTGGGAGACAAATCGGCGGCGGCCCACGACGCGCCCGCCACGCCGCCCGAACGCGTCCCCCACGTGGATGAAGAGGAATGCGTGGGCTGCAACCTGTGCTGGCTGGTTTGCCCTGCCCCCGGTTCCATCACCATGGAAAAAGTCCCGATCGGCAAGGAGTCTGAATCCTAGCACCAGCGGAGCCAATCCCATGCGTAACGGTTCTGCATCTGCCCCGACGATTTTCGTGGCGCACGCACTCGTGCGTGCCGCGTCGAGACTCATCTCGACGCCCGTGCTCCAGCAGGAAAATCCCGCGTCTTGGTTGCGGCTCCGCTGCTCTGTGGGGCAGACCATCGTTTTTCGTGGTCTGCCCGGCCTGAAGATTTTTCTTGTGGGGCAGGTTGGCAACCTGCCGGCCGATTGTCAATCGGCCGTGCTTCAAAGCGCAATCCCTCCCGGAGTCTCTTAACCATGCCCACCACCCTGATTCGCAACGGCACCGTCGTCACCGCCGCCGAAACCCGTCCCGCCGACGTCCTCATCGAAGGCGAGCGCATCGAAGAAGTTCGCGCCGGCATCCCGGAAGCCGCCGCCGATAAAATCATCGACGCCGCCGGCCTGTACGTCCTTCCCGGTGGCATCGACGCCCATACCCACCTGGACATGCCCTTCGGCGGCACCACCTCCTCCGACGATTTCCTCACCGGCACGCGCGCCGCCGCGTTCGGTGGCACCACCAGCCTGGTGGATTTCGCCATTCAGGCCCGTGGCACCCGCATGCGCGACGCCCTCGATACCTGGTGGAAGAAAGCCGAAGGGAAGGCCGTCATCGATTACGGCCTGCACATGATCGTGACCGATCTCGGCGGCGCCGGCCTCGAGGATATGGACGACATGGTCCGCGAAGGCGTGGCCAGCTTCAAGCTCTTCATGGCCTATCCCAACGTGCTGATGGTGGACGACGCCACTATCTTCAAGGCCCTCTCGCAAACCGCCAAGAACGGCGCGCTCATCTGCATGCACGCCGAAAACGGCAGCGTCATCGACGTGATCATCGCCCGCGCCCTGGCCGAAGGAAAAACCGCTCCCATCTATCACGCTCTCACCCGCCCGCCCCGCGCCGAGGCCGAAGCCGTTCACCGCGCCATCGCCATGGCCGAAATCGCCGGTACGCCGGTCTACATCGTCCACCTATCGTCGGAAGACGCGCTGAACGAAGTGCGCGAGGCCCGCGACCGCGGCGTGCCCGCCTTCGCCGAAACCTGCCCCCAGTATCTGCTGCTCTCCATCGAGGAGCTCGAACGCCCCAATTTCGAAGGCGCCAAGTACGTCTTCACCCCGCCCCTCCGCCCCAAGCAACATCAGCCCAAGCTCTGGGACGGTTTGAAAGACGATCACCTCCAGGTGGTCTCCACAGACCATTGCCCCTTCTGCTTCGCCGACCAAAAAATTCTGGGCAAGGACGATTTCACCAAAATCCCCAACGGCGGTCCGGGCATCGAAAATCGCCTGCAGTTGATCTATCACCACGGCGTAGGCGCCGGCAAAATCTCCCTCAACCGCTTCGTCGAGATCACCTCCACCACCCCCGCCCGCATTTTCGGCATGTATCCCAGAAAAGGCGAAATCGCCCCCGGCAGCGATGCCGACCTCGTCCTCTGGGACCCGGCAGCCCTCTACACCATCAGCGCCAAAACCCACCACATGCGGGTAGATTATTCGATGTTCGAAGGCTACCAGGTAAAAGGCAACGCCCGCACCGTAATTTCACGGGGCGAGGTAATCGTCGATAACGGCGAGTTCCGAGGCAACCCCGGCCGCGGCCAATACCTGAAGCGCACCGCCCGCGGTGGCGCGTGGAAGTGACATGGACCACCGCATGTCAGGTGCCGCGAAGACTCCCCGTGGAGCAGACTCTCAGTCTGCCACGCCGGGACTCGTCCTTGCGCCTGTGCCGCATTGAACCGCCACGCTCCCCGCGAGCTTAGAGGAGACAACCCGCGTTTTTTGGTTACGGCTATGGTGCCCCGTGGGGCAGGCCGACAGCCCACCGGCCGATTGGCAATCGGCCGCCATCTCGGCATGGGCTTCCTGGCCTGCGTCTGACCGCCCGGTGGGCCTTCTCGCCGCGAAGACCCCGCCCTCGGGGGGGCCGGCGACCCTCCACAGCGAAGCCGGTAAACGCCCACCGCAGGTTAAAATAGAAAGCGCCATGAAGTTCCTGGTCAGCGTCTACCAAGACGAAGACGGCGTATACATCGCCGAGTGCCCCTCGATTCCTGGCTGTGTCAGTCAAGGCCAGACAGAATCCGAGGCTGAGGTGAACATCGCCGATGCAGTTCGGGAATGCTTGGCGGCGCGGGCTGAACTCGGTATACCTCTGACCGTAGCCACACGCGAGGTCGAAGTGACGGTCTGATGCCGGCTCTCCCCCTGTTTCGACCACGCGAGGTTGTTCGCGCGTTCGAACGTTTGGGTTGGCAGGTCGCAAGGCAACACGGCAGCCATATCGTATTGGACGAGGGCGGCGAAGAGCACGAAATGGAGATCGTCAAGAAGACGCTGCGGCTGCCGGAACAGCCCCAGAAATAATCAAATGCCGAATCCAAAAAGGATGACAGTAGGCGAATGGCAGAAGCGGCTTGCCGATACCTTCACCGTAAACGGACTGGTCGGAGGCAGCCTACTGACGATCCACGATTCCGAGGATGCTGCCAGCAATTATCTCGTCGGCACGTTTCGCGGCCAGAACGTCCTACTGGATTCCTTCCAGAGCTTTTTCATCGACACACTCATGTTGACCAATCGGCAGATTGCGTCCGGAGGATGGCCGAAGAACCGCATCAACTACCCAGTGGCAGTGGTAGCCTTCTTCAACCTGTTTCGCCGCTTTCGGGCTTGCGAGATCCTGTATATAAAGGGGTATCCCCTCGACGCCTATGCGCTTATGCGTGACATCAAGGACAGGGCCTTCATGCTGGCCGGCGTCGCCCGCAATATGGTTACATTTTCGGGGATCATTGGGGCACCCGCCAGCTGTGTTACTGATCCGAAGGAATACAAAAAACAGAGCACGAAAAACCGCAAAGATGCGGAGCATCGGGTCATGCATGGATTGATGGGCACGACCTCCGGCCTATCCACCGATGTTCAGGAAGACCTGAAGCGGTGGGATGATTTCTTCCATTTGGAAATGCACGGCGCCTCAGTGTCTCTTAGTCAGGAACTCGGGGAAATTACCAAGGGGAAGACCCTGCAAATAGGGCCGTCGGTCGTTCAAGATGCGTATGTGATGTATATCAATCGCTCATCCGAGCTGGGATGGATGATCACGCGCCTGCTGCCCTTCCTTCAGGTGTCGGAGGATGCCTTCGGGAAGGATTGGCAGCACAAACGGCAAGTGCTCGATGATTCATTCCGCTACATGTTGGAGGGATTCGGTAATCTGGGGAAGAGACTGGGGGTGTCATTCACTACTATGATTGATGCCAAGTTCCTCTTTAAACAACCGTTCTATTATTTCGAAGCGGACGGATCGGCATAGGGCTGCATCCCCTTACACCGCCCGCCTCGGCGCCTCCAGCGGCGCGGGCGGTGATCGCCGGCGACAGCGGCCCCTCAACAACGCGTGTCGCGCGGGTAACACGCAAAAGGGGAACTACAGCTCGCCATAGATCGCGACACACCGGGGCCTTCACGCCGCCCCCAACAGCGCCTTTTCCACCGCCTCCGGGAAACGATCGATAACCATCAGATAAGCGCGGACAGCGCTCGGCGGTTTCGCCCGGCCAAGCTCCCAATCCTGCAATGTGCGAGTACTGAATCCAAAGCGGCGAGCAAACTGAGACTGCGATAGGCCCGACTTCGCGCGAATCGCCTTCACATCTACCGGCCCCGGCACGTCGTACGCGTATTCTCGCAGAGAGACCTCGCCCCGAACGTGCGCGGCGGCCTCCTTCAAGCCCTCCACAACGTCCTTCCCTACGCGACTGAGCTTCTCAGGTGCGCGCTTACTCACCCGCTTGCTTCTTGGCATCCTTCAAACCCTCCACGAACATTCTCGCCGCCTTCCGGTCCGCGGCAGTCATGTCCGATTGATCGTTCTTGGCGTAGATCGAAAGCAGGTACACCTCAGGGTCCAATACCTCCGCGGTATTCTGATCGACCATTCGCCAGTAGTAGTAAATAGCGAGCAGCCGCCGCACTTGCCTTGCGTATCGGCTCGGGCGAAAACCCGGACCTCACCGTTCAATCATACGGGATTCCCGTATAACTGTCAATCGGAGTACCCTCGCTAATCCGCATTTCGCGCCCGCGCCAGCTACTCTCACGCTCCGGAGAACAGCAAATGCGGCACGGCTTTGATGAACGCTCCTTGATGCCCGTAGCCCTGTCTTTGCTTTTTGGGATTCGCCTCCAGCACGTGTAAAGCGCATAATGGATCGGCAGGCCACATGGCACGAAACCCAAAAGTCTTTTGTAGCCATCGCTGGAAAGACAAGCCCCGGGTGAAGGAGGTCGCCCTCCAGCTTGCCGCGGCCGGCATCGATCCCTGGGTAGATGAATGGGAGATCAGGCCCGGCGACGATTTTGTGGCCTTGATCAACCGGGGATTGGAATCCTGCGATGCCGGCTTGATTTTCTTTTCGAACGAAGTCGAAGGCGGCAAGTGGGTCCAGGCCGAGATCGGCGCCCTCACGGTCCAGGCGGTGGAAGATGGAAAACCGTTGATTCCGGTGCTGCTGGATCCTGGCGTGCCCATTCCGCCCTTGCTCAGGCCCCGTTCGCGTTTGGGCTCGGGTCAGATCGAACAACTGATCGATGCCATCTACGGCCGCACCGGTAAGCCGGCGGTCGCGCCGCCCCGCGTTGAAGTTACGCGGCGCCGTTTCATCGTCCGGCTGCGCAAAGCGGGGGCCGGCCAGGTCGCCGTGGCCGCGGAGGCCGACGGCAAGCCGCTGGCGGACGAAGAACCGGTGCGGCTTGGTCCCGGCTTCCATTACTCGTATTCCGAGTTTCTCCACGCGCTGCCGGCGGACAGCCGGCAAGCAAGCCTCGAAGAGGTGGCGGCGCAGCGCGAACGCGACCTCCGCCAGTTGGGCCGCGTCGTGGGACGTGTGATCTTTCCCGGCGCAGTGGACCGGGCGCTCGATGATTTGCTCAATCAGGTGGCCTCCGCCGGGGAACAACTCGAGCTGGCCATCGAGACCGCGGATGTGGAGTTGGTCTCGATTCCGTTCGAGGCAGCCAGCCTGTCGAACGGCCGCGTGCCGGCGCTGGAACCTGGCGTGACCATGTCCCGGCGGCTGGCGGGCTGTTCCGCAACCGCGCCGAAGCCGCGGCCGGGCCCGCTGAAGATCCTGGTGGCCGTCGGCGCGCCGGACGAGGACAAGACACCCAATACGGTGCTGGACTACGAACGCGAGCTGCAGAGCATCCTGGATGCCGTCGAGGAGGCCCAGCGCTTCGGCAACGCGGCAGTACGAATCCTCGAAGTGGGCAGTCTGGAAGAGATCCAGCGCGCGCTGGAACAAGAGGCCTATCACGTCCTGCATCTCTCCGGCCACGGCCGCGCCGGAACGATTGAGCTGGAGGACGAAGACGGCGCGCCAGTGCCGGCCACCGCGGCACAACTGGCGGATGCGGTGCGGGAATCGGGGCGTCCGGCGCCGCTCGTGTTTCTGGCTTCCTGCCACAGCGG
>JBEKYD010000194.1:0-14848 GCA_049511335.1 Bryobacteraceae bacterium
AAGCTTCCCCCTCGGTGCGTCTCAAAGCCGCTACCCTCATCTTCCAAACCGCCATCGCCCCGCCGCGCTTCCAGCCGGCCAAGCCGATCGTCATGTCAGAACTGCCCCTGGACCTCGCTCGGTAAATCGCCGGACTCGACAAAGAGCCCCAAGCCGAAGAGGATAAACCGGCAGCTTAGGGCCAAGCCGTCGAAAAACCCGAAAATTTGCACAAAAATGCACAACAGCCGCGAGTGGCCCTTGGGCCTGCACTGCTTCCCGCCTCTTTTCATGAGCCACTTTCGCCTCAAACAGTATCTTCCTTGCAGGCGTCCTGAACCGCCGAGCCCTGGCGCTGCGGCGGTCCGTCGGGCGGGAGGCGCGCACCGATAAATGGCGTCTCATGGCTTCTGACCTCCGGTCCTACTGTTTATCTGTGTTTATCTGTGTTCATCTGTGGCTAATTACTCTTCCGAACCGCACAAAAAAGCACAAAGGAAAATTGGGTCGGCCTGAGCCTGCACCGATTCGACGTGCCGACAACGTCGCACTCGGCTCTGTCCCCTTTTCGCGCTCCGTGCGCACCCGCGGACTAAGCGGGTCCGCCCTGCGAATGCCGTGCCGCTCTCGCGAAAAGTATGTGGCTTTTGCCCGGCCGGTTGCTCTGCCGCTTGCTAGAATTGTGCTTCTTCGTGCCCGGCCAACGGCTGTTTCTCATCGATACGTTCGGCTTTTTGTTCCGCGCCTATCATGCGCGCGCGCGCAGCTCGGCGCCGCCCATGCGCACCTCCACCGGGTTAGCCACGGAAGTCGTCTTCATCTTCCACAATATGCTGCGCAAGGTGCTGCGCGAATCGAAGCCGGATTACATCGCCGCCGTGATGGAGAGCAGCACCCGCACGCACCGCGAAGAGGAGTTTCCCGCCTATAAAGCCAACCGCGCCGAGGCCCCCGAGGATTTTCTGGCGCAGCTCCCCTACGTCAAGCGCCTGCTGGACGGCCTGCGCATCCCCATGCTGGAGTACCCCGGCTACGAAGCCGACGACGTGATCGGCACCATTTCCCGCCGCATCGAAGCCGCCGGCTGCCAGGTGGTGATCGTATCGAGCGATAAAGATATGATGCAGCTCGTCGACGAGCGCGTCTCCATGCTCAATCCCGCCAAGGACGACACGTGGTACGATACCGCCGCCGTCAAAGAGTTCCTTGGCGTCTATCCTGCCCAAGTCGCCGACCTGCTGGCTCTCAAGGGCGACTCCATCGACAATATCCCCGGCGCTCCGGGCATCGGCGATAAAGGCGCTAAAGACCTGATCGAGCGCTTCGGCTCGGTGGAAAGCGCCATCGAGCATGCCGCCGAAGTGGAGCGCAAGATGTATCGCGAGAGCCTGGCGAACAACGCCGAACAAATCCGGCTGAGTAAGCGGCTGGCGACTATCGCGACCGAGGTTCCCATCGAATTTTCGCTCGACGCCATACGCATCCATCCCCCGGACGAAGATCTGCTGCGCCCGCTTTACAAAGAGCTGGAATTTCACAGCATGCTGAAGGAGCTCGGCCCCTCCGAAGATACCCGCCCGCACGATTACCAGGTGCTCGCCGGCGCCGAAGCCATCGCGGATTGGCTGCAAGCGCACTCGGCCGGCCCGGTGGCCGTCACCGTGGCCGCAGCGGCCGACCAGGAATTCGCCTTCGACGCCATCGGGCTCGCGGCCGCGCCTGGGGAAGCGCGCGCCGTGGCGCAGGGCGACTTCCCTGCCCTGAGAGCATGGCTCGAAAACCCGGCGGCGGAAAAAATCGCTTGCGACGTGAAAAGCACACTGGTCGCGTTGGAGCGCAAAGGTCTCGCCGCCCGCGGCTTCGTCCACGACCCGATGCTCTACGCGTTTCTGCTTGAAGCCGACCCATCCGGCTGCAGCATGGACGAGCTGGCGTCACGCAAACTGGACATCAAACTGGGCGCTTCCGCCGAGCAGCGCGCCGACATCGCGTTCCAGCTTTTTGAGCTGCTCGCGCCGCAGATCGAGTCGCGCGGCCTGCGCCCGTTGTACGACGAGATCGAGCTGCCGCTCGCCGCCGTGCTGGCGCGCATGGAATCGCACGGCGTGCGCATCGACACTTCCGAGCTGGCCCGCCTCTCGGCCATCATGGAAACCAGGATCGGCACGCTTACCGGGGAGATTCACACGCTTGCCGGCCGGCCGTTCAACGTCAGCTCGCCGCAACAATTGGGCAAGGTTCTGTTTGAAGACCTGGGGCTGCCCGCGCCGGTGAAATATGGCAAGGGCAAGACCATTTCCACCGCCGCCGACGTCCTCGAAGCTCTCTCCGCCGAACACGAAATCGTCCGCAAGGTGCTCGAATACCGCCAGCTCACCAAGCTGAAGGGCACTTACGTCGATGCCCTGCCGGCCTTGATCGACCCTCGCACCGGCCGCCTCCATACCAGCTTCAATCCGGCCGGCGCTGCCACCGGCCGCCTGTCGTCGTCCAATCCCAACCTGCAGAACATTCCCATCCGCACCGAGCTCGGCCGCGAAATCCGCGCCGCTTTCGTCCCCCGCGAGGGCTGGAAGCTGCTGACCGCCGACTATTCCCAGATCGAGCTGCGCCTGCTGGCGCATTTTTCGGGCGACCCGCTGCTGGTGGAATCCTTCCGCAACGGCGAAGACATTCACACCCGGACGGCCGCCGAAGTGATGGGTGTGCCGCCGCTCATGGTGACGCCCGAGGCGCGCCGCGAAGCCAAGGCCGTGAATTTCGGAATCGTGTACGGCATCAGCGGTTTCGGCCTGGCCGCACAGCTCGGCATTGCCCGCGCCGAGGCCGAAAAATATATCCGCAATTACTTCGTGCGCTACGCCGGTGTGCGCCGCTTCATCGACCGGACCATCGAGCAGGTGCGGCAGACCGGCGTCACCCGTACCATGTTCGGGCGCGAGCGGCCCATCCCCGATATGAACAGCCGTAACGCCAACGCCCGCGGATTCGCCGAGCGCACCGCCGTCAATTCGCCCCTGCAGGGCACGGCGGCGGATTTGATCAAGCTCGCCATGGTGCGCATTCATCGCAAGCTGGAAGAGGATGCCATGCAAGCCGCCATGCTGCTGCAGGTGCACGACGAGCTGGTCTTCGAGTGCCCGCCCGAAGAAGTCGCCCCGCTCTCCGCCTTGGTAAAGCGCGAAATGGAGGGAGTGCGGGAGTTGAACGTCCCGCTGGTGGTCGACATCGGCGTCGGCGAAAATTGGCGCGACGCGAAGTAGCAGATCGTAGCGCCAGCATCTTGCCGCCGGTTCGTTCCACAGGAACCGCTCGATGCCGCAAGGAGCGGAGGGTTACCCTAATATTCGGTTTCAATTACGGCTACGTATTCGGTAGCCGCTCCCTAACCCTGCAGGACCTGGACCGAACTGGCGCATAATCGACCGGCGCCGGCAACCGCTCCCTGACGGTCGCGGCTCGGTTTCGCGCGTTTCCGAGCCGCGACCGTCAGGGAGCGGTTGCCGGCGAATACGTTGGTGAACTTTATGAGGTGGCGTACGAAGCTTGAAGACGGAAGTTGCCCCTTAGGCGTCTCTCCCGGCGCCGCTGATTCCACGCCGTCTGCGCGCGAGGATGAGGGGCATCGCCAGGCCGGGTAACCAATCAAAAGTGAAACGCAATCCCCACTTGAAAGATCTCGTGATTCCTGCCGGAGACATCGCCCAAACCGGCCTTCGTGACAAAATCGCGCACGTCTCCGCGCAGGCTCAGCAGGCGCGTCAGTCGTAGGTCGAGGCCGCCGCCAAAATCCACTGCGAAGGAATTCTCCCGGCTCCCCGATACGGAAGTGAGCGCCGGGGAGGTGACGATCCTACCCGCGCCAAAAGAAGCGATTCCCACCCCGGCTGCGCCATAAAAGGAAACGCGCGATTGCGGGGAGATCTTCAGACGGAGGCCCGGCGTGAAGAAAACGTCCGGGCCGGCCTCACCTTCTTCTACTGTGCCGGCACGGCTGCTGGTGACGGTGCCGCCTACCCGAATAGGAATCACCAGCGGCAGCTCGACGTAAAGGTACGTTTTGCGTTCGACCACCTGCCACGCGTAATTCAACTGCAAACTCGCCCCAACCGATCCGGATTCGGTCACCGTACCGTTCGCCACGGTAACCGAACCCCGAGGTCCCGAGATTCCCGCTAGCAAAGCGAGATCGCTGTTCTGGGCCGCCGCAGAACCAGCCAACAACGTGAGCGTGAGGATCGTTCGCATGCATCGGATCATAAGCCGGCTCGAAACAGTGTACCAACGAAATTCGGATGACTGGCGGAATTGCAGCCATGGGCGGCGGTAACCGGCGAAAAGCGCGTCAGAGCCGCTCATCGGTTCCTGGCGCCGGTCGTCGGAAACCGATTGTGACCCGCCGCCCGCCTCCTTATACTGGACTCTCCATGCATCCGCAACGGCAGCGTGCGATTGCGCTGGCTCTAATCTGCCCGCAGCTCCTATGGGCGGAAGGCAATTCCTGGAACAAACTCCGTTACAGCGGCGGCACGGTGCCGGCCAAGGTCAATCCATACGATTGGAATACCACGCTAACAGTCTCTCCTGATATCATCAGGCTGGTGTTTGCGGGCCGTACTACTCTGAAACTGACGCCCTCCCAAGTCACCGCTCTGAGTTATGGCGAACAAGCGTATCGGCGGGTGGCCGATATGGTGGCGCTGAGCGTGGTGTTTGTGAACCCGCTGGTGCTGTTCGGAATCCTGCACAAGAGCAAGAATCATTTCATTGGCATCGAATTCCGCGGCGACGATGGAAAGGGCGGCGCGGTCCTGCTGGAAGCCGACAAGAACAACTACCGGGCTATCCTTCAGGCCCTGAAAACCGTGACTGGCAAGCCGGTTCAAAACGCGCCATGACCTCCGGGGGCGATTCGCTGTACCTGATTTCGTTGGCTATCGTCACCCTGGGGGCGTTGACCTTCTCGGTGTTGACACTCTACTACTGGCGGGAGCGCCTCTCGCGCCGGGACCCGGTCTTTGCCGCCTTTACGCTGGTATGCGCGGCCGCTTTTTCCATCAATGTCCTGGCTCGATTGGAGCCGGATTGGGAAACGCCTCTCGCCGCCGCGCTCGATCTGGCGACGGGCCTGGTTCCGCCGCTGTTGTTCCACCTGGTCTCGCAGGGCCGGAACCGTCCCGTGACGTTCACCTTCTACGGACTCAGTGTGGCCGTCTCCCTAGCCCACGTGCTCGACGACCTTTCCCTAATGGACATGCCCGCGCGCGATCAGGCGCCGGCGGTTCTGCTCGCCACTGCGGGCGCGCTGGGACTGGTGTTCCTCGATCGGCGCGATCGGCGCCTGTGCCTCTGGTATCGTGTCCTGCTCGGCCTGACCGTCGCCGCCGCGCTGGCAAGCCTGCTCTCCGTTTCACCCGTCGCGGTGCTTGCGCCCGACTATCTGCTGCTGGCATTCTTCTGCGTGACTCTCTACTACCGGGAACGCCTGATCTTTTTCGATCTGCTCATCAAGCGCGGCATATTCTTCTGCTTTGGCGCCATGATTCTGGCGCTCACGCTCGGGGCGGCGCATGTGCCCGGCCGTGTGACGATCGTGCTGGTGCTGGCGCCCTTATGGCTTCTGGCGCCGTGGGCCGATTCGGTTCTGGCGCGCCTGGTGGACCGGTTCTTCCTGCGGCGCCGTTATTCGCCGGCCGAGGCGGAACGCCTGGTCCTCACCGAGCTGCAATTGGCGGCCACGGAAGACGACCTTCGCGCCCGCGCCGCGCGCAGCTTGTCGGATGTCTTCGGATGTGTCGCCGAGGTGCAATTCGGTTGGCCTTGCGACGAGACCGCGAGCGAAGGACTGGTGGCCGCGATCGACGGACGGGGACGGGCGATTCTGAAGCCGCGAGCCTCCGCGATTCCTTACATGACCGACGATCGCCGCCTGCTGGACTCGCTCGCGCGCACGCTCGGCGTCGTGCTCGAAAACGTTCGCTTCCGCGAGCAGCAGGCCAAACAGCAGGAACGCGAACAGCAACTCAGGCTTCTGGCCAGCCGCGCCGAGCTCAAAGCCCTCCGCGCGCAGATCAATCCGCACTTCCTGTTCAATGCCCTCAACGCCATCGCCGGCCTGCTTCCGGCGCGGCCCGACCTGGCCGACGAGGCCATCGAACAGTTGGCGCAGGTGTTTCGCTATACGTTGCGGAAGTCGGAGCGCGAGTGGGCGCGGCTGGACGAGGAAGCCGAGTTTGCGGCAGCTTATCTGCGCGTGGAACAGGCGCGCTTCGGCGAGCGCCTACAGGTGGAGCTGGCCGTGGATGCCGAGGCGAACCAGGTTTCCGTACCCGCGATGTGTGTGCAGCCGCTGATCGAAAACGCCATTCGGCACGGCGCCTCCACGGTGGAAGGGAGGGGGTTCGTGAGTCTGCGGATTCGCATCGATGGCGCCACCGCGTCGGTCGAAATATGCGACAACGGTCCCGGCTTTCCGCCCGGATTTTCGTTGGCCGGTTCGCCGGGGCACGGTTTGCGCAACGTGGCGGATCGGCTCAAGGGCTACTATGGCGACTCCGCCCGGCTGTCATGGGCGTCCGAAACGCAGGCTGGACGGAAAGCTACGCGGGTGGTTCTGACGGTTCCGAGGAAACCCGCCATTGCCGGAGACATGGAAAGAGATCATGATACGCATCCTGATGGCGGACGATGAAGCGCCGGCGCGCGCGCGTCTGCGCCAACTGCTGGCCCCGCATACCGACGTCGAAATCGTCGGCGAAGCCGAAACCGGCGTGCAAACCATGGAACGTGCCGTCGAGTTGAAACCCGGCCTGATTCTGCTGGATATCCAGATGCCCGGTTGCACCGGCCTGGATATCGCCGCGTCGCTGCCGTCGCCCCGCCCGCTGATTGTATTTTGCACGGCCTATGAGGAGCACGCGGTGGACGCGTTTGAGCTGGCCGCGGTGGATTACTTGCTAAAGCCGATCAGCCGTGCGCGCCTGGCCCAGGCTCTCGATCGGGTCCGCGCCGCCGGGCCGGATGCCGGGGAGATCCCGCTCGATCAGGCCGTACGCCAGCAGTCCGCAAGCGCCGCCCGTTTCCTGGTTCGGAACGGCCCATCTTACTTAGTGGTGAACGAATCGCGGGTCCGTTTCTTCGCCTCGGAAGGCGGTCTTACGCGCCTGGTGACCGACGGCGCTTCTTATTGCATGGACCCAACACTCAACGAATTGGAACGGCGCCTTGCACCCTCCCGCTTTTTTCGCATTTCCCGCTCCGCGCTGATCGGTTTGAATTCGGTAGTGGAGGTGCATCCGTTGCCCGGCGGATCGGGAGAGGTGGTGCTCAAGAGCGGGCAGAGGCTGGAGGTCGCAAGGCGCCGTTTCCGGGAACTGTTGGAGTGCCTGGAAAAGGGGGAGTGACAGAATTCGCAAGCTCAGCCGGCGGCGACCCGGTAAAGACAACGTCCTTACAATTTGCTACTCTGGTTTCCTGGAGAGAGGCTCCTTCTCCGATTTACGATTCCACCAACGAAAGCACGGTCAGCGGCGCGTTCCCTTCCAGCCGGTTGTTCACGAACAGGAAAAGGAACTGCCGGTTTTCACGGGCGCGGCCGATCAGCAGGCGCATGGACTGGCGGGCTTCCGGGTTGGGATCCTGGATTTCCGTGTATGGCGCAAACTTGTCCACGGCCGCCTGGTAGGCGCGCCCGCGGCGCAACAGGGCCCGGCACACCGTGAACTCCGCCGTCACCGCATCCGGCAGCGCCATCTGCGATTCTAGCTCCGGCATTTTCGACCAGGCGTTGAACACGTGGGCGACGCCTCGCGCGCGCAGGCCGCGGAAATATTCGGGCGTGAGGTATTCGGGATTGCGAATCTCCACGGCGTAACGGAACTCGGCGGGCAAGGCGGCCAGGAACGGATCCAAGCGGTCGAGGAACGCCGGTAAATCGGAGAAGCTGCGCCGGCTGAAGGCGCCGAATTCGAAGATCAACACCGCCACCTGGCGATGGTAGGGCCAGAGCGGCCGCAGGAACATCGCCTTCAGCATCTCGGCATCGAGAAAGCCTTCGTTCTCCTTGCCGGCGGTCGGGCCGTAACGCGGGTGGGCCGGGAAAATCTTGCAAGTGATTTGCTCCGGCACTTTAAACGCGAACTGAAAGCCGGGCGGCGTTTGGCCGAACAGGCGGCGCCAGAATTCCGGTTCGGGAAACTGGTAGAAGGCGAAATCGCCGCACACAATGGGGAATGTCTCGGCGTACTCGCGCAGGCACTCGGTTTCGAACCGGCGCTTCGAAAACCGCCCGCGCTCCAGATACCGCTCGCGCGAGTAGATTTGTCCGAACCAGCCTTCGTACTTCCAGGAGCTGGTGCCGATCAGAATCTTTTCGGCGGCCATGGCGCCCAGCCGGTCCGCCAGCGCGGAGCGGTCGAAAGCCGAGGATTCGAACAGAGGGCCGAGCATGCTTCAGTGCGCTTTCAGAAACAGCGACACAGCCATGATGAAGCCGATCGCGACCACTAAGCGCCGCACCGCGGTGCGGCCCATGCGGCGCGCCGTGCCCGCTCCGCCCACGCCGCCCGTGATCGCCGCCACCGCCATGATCAACACGTAAGGCCAATAGACCATTTGTTCCCAAACGAAATAAATGGCTGCAATCCCGTTCACGGACCCGGCCAGGATCGCCTTGAGAGCGTTCATCTCATGGATGTCCTCAAGGCCCAAAATACTGAGGGCGGCCAGCATCAGAATGCCGATACCGGCGCCGAAATAGCCGCCGTAAAGGCCTACCACGAACTGAAAGCACAACCCGCCGATGAACCAGCGGCGCGAGCGATGGCGCGCGGCATCGGCCGTCTTGAGCAGGCGCTGCACCGGTTCCTGGACCATGAACAGCAGCGTCGCGAACAGAATCAGGTACGGCACCAGCCGGTCGAACAATGCGGGCGGCGTGAAACGCAGCAGCCAGGCGCCGAGCAGCCCGCCCGCGAGGCTGGGCACGACCATGGCCAGGAACCGCGAATCCAGGCCGCGCAATTCTTTGCGATAACCCCACACGCTGCCCACCGTCCCGGGCCAAATGGCGACCGTGCTGGTCGCGTTGGCGCCCACCGAATTGAGCCCCAGCCAGATGAGCGTGGGGAAAGAGACCAGCGTCCCGCCGCCCGCGACGGAATTAATCGCGCCGGCCAAAAAAGATGCGCCAATAGCGGCGGCTGCGTGCGGAATATCGAGTACGGTGTGCAAACTTCGAGGATAGCGCAGGGCCGGAGGGAGGCGGTTTGCCGTAATGCCGCATACGCACAAATTGCAGGGCGTTGGCGAAGGGCTCAGTCTTGGTTCACTGTACGATTGAGCACGGCGGGTTGACTCATCCGCTCATTCCGGGCGACCGGCACATACCGGGTCAAACTAAGCTTTGAATTGGGGGAGACGAAATGCAGCTTGGAATGATCGGTCTGGGTAGGATGGGCGCCAATATGGTTCGCCGTCTATTGCGCGGCGGTCACGAATGTGTTGTCTTCGACAGCAACCCGGATAACGTAACGGACCTCGGCCAGGAAGGGGCGGCCGGAACCGCATCGCTCGAAGACTTTGTGGCGAAACTAAAACCTCCGCGCGCGGCATGGTTGATGGTACCCGCCGCGGCGGTGGACGGCACGCTGGACGGCCTCGCCGCGAAACTGCAAAAGGACGACATCGTCATCGATGGAGGCAATTCTCACTACATCGACGACATGCGGCGCGCCGGGAAACTCAAGCCGCGCGGCATTCATTACATTGACGTAGGGACCAGCGGCGGCGTATGGGGTGTCGACCGCGGCTTCTGCCTGATGATTGGCGGCGAGGCGGAGGCCGTCCGGCGCCTGGATCCGATTTTCAAAACGCTGGCGCCGGGCCGCGGCGATATCGAGCGCACTCCGGGGCGCGAAGACTCGCCCGGCACCGCCGAAGAAGGCTACCTGTATTGCGGCCCTTCCGGCGCCGGTCATTTCGTCAAGATGGTCCACAACGGCATCGAATACGGGATCATGGAAGCTTATGCCGAGGGGCTGAACATTCTGCGCCACGCCAACGTGGGCAAACGCGCCCAGACGGCGGATGCCGAAACGACACCGCTGCGCAACCCGGAGCATTATCAATACGACCTCAATCTGGCCGATGTCGCCGAAGTTTGGCGCCGCGGCAGCGTGATCGCTTCATGGCTCCTCGACCTGACCGCAAACGCATTATTCGGGCAGCAAGATCTTTCCAAGTTCTCCGGCCACGTGTCCGATTCGGGAGAAGGCCGTTGGACCATTACCGCCGCCATCGAAGAAGGCGCTCCGGCGCCGGTCCTGAGCGCGGCGCTCTACCAGCGCTTTGCCTCCAGAGGCGAAGAGGATTTCGCCGACAAGTTACTCTCCGCGATGCGATTTGGCTTCGGCGGACACGTTGAGAAAAAGTCATGAGTGAGGGGAATCGGCGCGAGAAACCAGGTGGGACAGATGATCGTTTTTTGTCGTCTGTCAGGCTGTTGTGGCATGGCGAAGGACTGACAGACCACGAAGAACGATGGTCTGTCCCACCTCTGGGTCATCCAAACATGCCTGACCTCAAATTCCACGACATCAGGAGTTCGGAGACTCGACGCGGCGCCGAAGAGTGCGCGCGCCACGGCGGCGGTTGTGAAGCCAATTTTGCGCCGCCCCTTAATGTTAGCCGGGAAGTAGGCCGCGCCCGAAAAGGAGTTTCCCGATGACCCCCTCCCTTTCCGACGCGCTGGTGATTTTCGGTGTGACTGGCGATCTCGCTCATAAGATGATCTTCCCCGCGCTCTATGCGATGGTGAAACGAGGCTCGCTCGACGTCCCTGTCATCGGCGTCGCTCTCCCGAAGTGGGGTTTGGAACGCGCGCGCCGGCGCGTGACGGACAGTATCGAACGGTCCGGCGTCGTCGATAACCGGCGCGCCCTCGACCGTCTTTTATCCCTGTTCCAATACGTGAGCGGGGATTACCAGGACCCGAACACGTTCGCCGCGATAAAAACCGCGCTGGGTAAGGCCCGGCGGCCGGCGCATTACCTGGCGATCCCGCCCTCGCTATTCGCGACGGTCATCCAAGCGCTCGGCGCCGCCAAGCTGGCCGAGCATGCGCGCGTCATTGTCGAAAAGCCGTTCGGACGCGACCTGGCTTCCGCCCGCGAGCTCAACCGTGTCGCGCAGTCGGTGTTCCCGCAAGACGCGATCTTCCGCATCGATCACTACCTCGGCAAAGAGGCGATCATGAATATCCTCTATTTTCGCTTCGCCAATTCCTTCCTGGAGCCGATCTGGAACCGCAACTACGTGGCCAGCGTCCAAATCACCCTTTCCGAGAACTTCGGGGTAAAGGGCCGCGGGGCGTTCTATGAAAGCGCCGGCTGTCTGCGCGACGTCGTACAGAACCATCTCTTCCAGGTTGTCGCCTTGCTTGCCATGGAGCCCCCGGCCAACCGGGATTATGGATCCGTGCAAAGAGAGAAAGCCAGCGTCTTTCGCGCCATGCGCCCGCTGCGGCGCGACGACCTGGTGCGCGGCCAGTATGCCGGCTACCGCCAGGAACCGGGCGTCGCCAGAAACTCCGACGTCGAAACCTTCTGCGCCTTGCGGCTTTTTATCGACTCCTGGCGATGGGAAGGCGTGCCCTGGCACCTGCGCTCCGGCAAGTACCTGCCCCAAACCGCGACCGAGGTTCTGGTGGAGCTGAAGCCTCCGCCGCAGCGCCTTTTCGCCGACTCCGCCCCAAGGGAGAGCCGCTCCAACTACCTTCGCTTCCGGCTTTCCCCCAGCTCCGCCGTCGCTCTTGCCGCTCGCGTCAAGCGCGCCGGCAAGGAGTTTGTCGGCGACCAGCGGGAGCTCTACCTGTCGGAAGAACAGGCGGGCGAGGAACAGCCCTACGAGCGGCTCTTGACCGATGCCATGGCAGGCGATGGAGCGCTCTTCACCCGTGAGGACGCGGTCGAGGCCGCCTGGGCCGTGGTCGAGCCAGTCCTCAAGACGCACCCCCGCGCTCGCCCCTACCAGCGCTTCAGTTGGGGGCCGAAGCAGGCCGACGCGATCGTCGCTTCACACGGCGGCTGGCATAATCCCACCCCCGGCGGCGCGCCCGCGTGTTGAACCGGCGTCTGCGGAAATCGTGTGGCGGCCTTGTACGTCAAGCCTCCAGCATCTTGCGCAGAAACATCAACTGGCCCAGGTGATACGCGTTATGGTCGGCCACCAGCAGGGCCTCGCGCAGCAGGGTTTGCCCCTGGCCGTGCGGAATAGCGGTTAACAGATCGAGTTTCGTGTCGGCGACGAGTGCCTGAATCTCCTTCAGGTCGATTTCAAACTGCCGCACGCTGGTGTCCCAGGCCTCCTCGGTTGGAGGCGCAACCCCGGCCGGCCAGTAGTCGTCTGGGAATGTCTTCTCTTGGTACGCCGGATTGCGGCTGAAGTCCAGAATGTCTGCTTGCGCGAGGCGCATGTGCTCGAGTAGCTGCCAGGCTGAATGCGGCGCCCCTGGCGGCTTTACCCCCCGCAAGTGGGCGGGAAAATCGGCGGCCGCGGCGTGGAAGGTCAGGTGCGCCCCTTTCATGCGGAGCAGGTTGGCCAGGTGCTGGCGCAGAGAGGTGCTCGGTGGTTTGGGCATGCTCCCAGTCTCGCACTGGCAACCAGCCGTTTACCCCCCCTCGATCCGAATTGCAACTGCAAGATTTCGAACGAGCGCCAAGGCGCAAGCGGAGGACACCCCTGTTTTTCTAGAATAAATCGTATTACTAGCCGATATGGAATGATATGAGTCGCCAAATCAATTCGTGGGCGATGGTCGGCAAAAGCCCGCTCTTCAGGAATGGCGTATGACAACCGCCGCCAGCACAACCTGCGCCCGCTTGAAGACCGAAGTGCGCCCGTTCCGCCCCGTCGCCGTGCAATTATTGCGAATGATGGGCGATCCCTCCGTCCCCTTCGGCAAGGTCGCCGACTTGGTCCAGACCGATCCCGTATTGTCGATGGAGTTGCTCAGGATTGCCAATTCTCCACTATTTGCCGTGCGCATGGAGATCACCAGAGTTCTACAGGCGATCGTTTTCCTGGGCGCCGACATGGTCAGCGCCATGGTCGTCACCACCTGCCTCAAATCTCTGACCAATAAGGCCACCAGCCGCGCCATCCTGGACTGCTGGCGCCACAGCCTGGCTACCGCCCTGATCTGCCAGCGGCTGTCCGAACCGCTGAGAATCAAAGACTCCAACGGCTACACCGCCGGCCTGATCCACGATATCGGGCAACTTGCGTTCCTGAGCGTGTTTCCGGCCTATGAAACGGCCCTGGCCTCTGCCGGAGAACGCGGAACCGACCCCCTCGAGGTGGAGCGGGAGATGTTCGGCCTGGATCACGGCGAGGCCGGTAGCTGGCTGCTGGCCCAGTGGGGCGTTCCGCGCGAACTGCAGGACGTCGCTGCCAAACATGAGAATCCCCCTCCGCCAGAGGCGCGGGATGGCAACCTGATTCGCCTGGTCCATGGCGCCTCCGCAATGGCCGACCTGATGGGCATGTCGGTGATGGAGTCGGCTCCCCGTGAGGACCTCTCCCAAATCGCAGCCGCGCTTCCCGAAGCCGGTCCCGAGCTTACCGAAGAGGCCTTTGCCGAACTCGCCCAGACCATCATGATCAAGATCAATGCCGTAGAAATGAGCCTCGGATTCGGCCCAACCGGTGACCACGCGTGAGCTTTCGTGGGCGAAGGCCCGACCGGGTACTGAACTTTGCCGCGAAACATCTCCAGGCCCCCCCGGCGCGGCCCATCCAGGCCCGTCCCCTGCAGGCGTCACGCTATTTTTGTTTTACCGCAGCCAACGGTCCTCGTGTCGACGCTGGGCGCATTAACCCTGCACAGGTCCCAGCCAAACCCACAACGGCCACATTAAACACAAGACCGGTGACACTGGTTGAGCTACACTGTCCCTGACGGCGGAGAAATGAGGAAACACGTAGCCTGTCACCGGTTTCTCCCACCGGTTTCTCCAGGTGCCAACGCGAAGGATGCGAAAAACATCCGCGCTGCAGCGAGGAAAGTCGGCGTCGATAGAAATGCCTTTGGCAAGTACGTTGACAGAATGAAGAAATTGGAGGGGCGGGGGCCGAGCGAAAACTTCAGCTTTGACGAGCTGCTGGATCTAGCAAAGGAATTCAAGGCAGGGAGCAGGTAGGAGGACCGATGGAAAAGGCAACATTTCACGAAGAGGAGTTCAGTTTCCGACTGACCCACTTATCGCCGGAAAGCGCCACGCACCTACGCACTAGTTTGTCGAACGTCGAAATTCAATCACGTAGAGCAGACATCGTGGCCCTGGTCCTACGGGAGGACACAGACCTGGAGCCACTTTACAAGTTCCTGAAATCTGAGGGTCTTGATCCTAGCACATACAGCGTGTGGGTCTCCGTCGTCAGTTCTAGCGACCACGACGGCGTTTCGCTGCCGAAGTACATCCTGGAGGTCATCAGAAGTACGCAATGCGGCGTCGATTTTTCCTTCGTCGGCTGCTTGGGAGATCCGGTGGAAGATGAACGCGACCCATCAGTTATTTCAGGCACCGTCCCGAACTGACCTGCAAAACCGGTGACATCCATGATAAGGGGGTTTTTCGGGTTTTTCGGGTGGGGGGTTTTTCGGGGACAGTAACCAATTACCCATTTTGCTGAGACAATCCGCCGCGTTGGGTCACTGTTTTAGGTATGGCAAGAATGGCACGAGCGGTGGCGGTGGGCGTACCCCACCACGTCACGCAGCGCGGTAATGGCCGTCAGGATGTCTTCTTCACGGAACGGGATCGCGAGGCGTATCTGGACGCCTTGTTCGATTACGCCGCCCGTTACGGGA
>JBEKYD010000195.1:0-14747 GCA_049511335.1 Bryobacteraceae bacterium
CCGCAGTTCGGTAACCCCGGCGCTACGGTCAGTTCGGCCACCTTCGTGAACGGCGTCATCACGTCGCTGAACGGCTACACGCAAATCACCTCGGCCAGCAATGAGCGCCAGCTCCGCTTCGCGCTCCGCCTTTCGTTCTAAGCTATCAATTGATATGCCTGACATTTCTTCCGTGACACGGCGCGGTTTCCTGGCGGGAACCGCGCTCCAGATTTCGCTGGCTGCCGCCTCCGCCCAGCCGGCTGCCAGCCGGATTCTGGTTTATACGCGCAACGGCAAAGGTTACGTGCACGACAACATCGCCAGCAGCGTAGCCACCATTCGCAAGATGGGCTCCGAAAACAGCTTCGCGGTGGATGCCGGTGACGATCCGGCTGTTTTCACAGACGCCACGCTCAAGACCTACAAGGCCGTCGTTTTTTCCAACAGCAACAACGAGGCCTTCACCAGCGACGCCCAACGCGACGCTTTTGAACGCTATATCAAGGCCGGCGGCGGCTTCGCCGCCATTCATTCCGCGTCCGGATCGGAGCGCAACTGGCCCTACTTCTGGTCGATCCTTGGCGGCAGCTTCCTTCGCCATCCGAAATTCCAGAAATTCACGATCCGCGTCAAAGACCCCAATCATCCGGCCACCCTGGGCATGGCCGCCAGCTTCGCGTGGGAAGACGAGTGCTACTTTCTGCAGTACATGAATCCGGATCTCCATCCGCTGCTGGTCACGGATCCTTCCAAGCTGGACGACCCGGACCGCGCCAAATACCCGCGAGGATTGGTGGGCGACGCGATGCCGCTGGCCTGGACCTTGCGCCAGGACGGCTCCCGCCAATTCTACACGTCCTTGGGACATATGAAAGAATCCTACTCAGACCCGATTCTTTACAAACACATTCTGGGCGGAATTCTCTGGACCATGGGGTAGGACAGGCCTCCTGGCCTGTCACTGAAGCTGTTGTACTTTTGCGGGTCAGGTGGCCTCTGGCCGGCGGCCGCCGCCAAATGCGGGCAAGTACGGTATTTTGGAGATGCCATGAGCGTCTCTTCCCATCCTCCCGACGAGCTTTCCCGCATCGGGGTCGCCATCCCTAAAGACCTGTTGGAACAATTCGACCGCTCCATTTCCGAACGGGGCTACGCCAACCGCTCGGAGGCATTTCGAGACCTGATTCGGGACGGCCTGATCCAGGAAAAAGCCGCGCTTCCGAACCAGGAAGTCGTGGGTACGCTAACCCTCATCTACAATCACCATATCCGCCAACTGAGCGACCGCCTGACCGGCATGCAGCACGAGCATCACCATCAGATCGTGTGTTCCCTGCACGTGCACCTGGATCATTCCAACTGTCTGGAAGTGCTGGTGCTGCGCGGCAAGGCCGAAGGCGTGCGCGATATCGCCGACCGTTTGATCGCCGCCAAGGGCATCCATCACGGCAAATTGACCATTACCGTGCCGCCCAAGGAGTGAGGTCACTGGCTAACCAAAGCCTGTGCTACCGACACTCCAGGCCACGGCCAGAGCCGCTATGGCGGCGGTTTCCGCGCGCAGAATGCCGGCGCCCAATCCGGCCGGGCGCCAACCGGTCCGGCTGGCCAACTGGCGTTCGGCTTCCGTCCAGCCGCCCTCCGGCCCGATGGCCAGAGAGATCTCGGCGGGCGCCGCGTGCGGCCGGTCGAGGACGGAAACGAGGGGCGGCGCGCCGGCTTCATCGAGAAAATAGCGCGCCCCGGCGGCGGTTTCGAAAACGCGCGCCAGCGGAAGCGCTGCGGCGATCTCCGGCAGGCGCGACCGGCGGGATTGCTGGCTGGCCTCGCGCGCAATCCGGCGCCACCGCTCGATGCGCTTCGCCGAAGCCTCGAACAGCCCCTTCTCGGTGCGAGCGGCTTCTACCGGCTGGATGCGCGCCACACCGAGTTCGGTGGCCTTTTCCACCATCCACTCGAAGCGGTCGAACTTGAACAGCGCCGCAACCAGGGTGACGTGCACCGGCAGCGCCGGCTCAGCAAGCGGGGCGAGGGTGCGAAACACCACGCGCTCGCCACGAGCTTCGGCAATCTCCGCCAGCCAGACGGTCGAGTTGTCGGAGATTTCGAATTGCTGGCCGGCTTCGACGCGCAGGACGCGGGTAAGATGGCGGGCTTCCTCGCCGCGCAGTTCGGCCAGCCCCTGATCGATTCGGTCGACAAAGAAACGGCGGCGCGCCATGATCAAAGAGTATTGGCGAGGCGCAGCGGAAATTTGAGCCGCCGATGAACGCCGATGAACGCCGATAAACCCGTGCTTTTCTTATCGGCGTTCATCGGTGTTCATCGGCGGCCATATTCCTGCGCGCCTTACCGGGCTGCCTTGGCCGCATGGTAGGAGCTGCGCACCAGGGGGCCGGATTCGACGTGGGCAAAGCCTAGCTCCCGCCCAGCCCGGCCGAGGTCGGCGAACTCTTCGGGAGAGACGAAACGGGCGATCGGCAAGTGCCGCGGCGAGGGGCGGAGATATTGGCCGAGCGTCAGGATGGCTACGCCCTGAGCGCGCAGGTCGCGCATCACGGCGAGCACTTCGGCCACGCTCTCGCCCAGCCCGAGCATCAACCCACTCTTGGTGGGTGTGGACGGCCGCACCTTGCGGGCATGCGCCAGGACCTCCAGAGAGCGCTCGTAGCGGGCGCCGATGCGCACCTGGCGGTAAAGCCTGGGAACGGTTTCGGTGTTGTGATTGAAGATGTCCGGCGCGGCCTCCATGACGGTTTCCACCGGCCCCAGCTTGCCTTGAAAATCCGGCGTCAGCACTTCCACGCCGCAAGCCGGAACCTTTTCGCGGATGGCCCGAATGGTGAGGGCGAACAGCTCGGCCCCGCCGTCTTCGCGGTCGTCGCGATCCACACTGGTTACCACGGCGAATTTCAGCCCCATGGCCGCCACGGCCTCGGCTACGCGGCGCGGCTCGTCGTAATCGGCCGGTAGGGGGGCCCCCTTTTCGACCGCGCAGAACCCACAGCGGCGGGTGCAAACGTTACCCAGAATCATGAAAGTCGCGGTGCGGTGATTCCAGCATTCCCCCACGTTGGGACACGCCGCGCTCTCGCACACCGTGTGGAGGCGCAAACGGCCGATCAGTTCCTTGAGCTCACGGTAGTTGTCGCCCACCGGAGCCGGGGCGCGCAACCAGACCGGGCGCGGCACTGAAGCCGCCGGATTGCCGCCGGACGGAGCGATGGTGACCAGCACTCTTTCTATTGTAGCGGCCGGATTGCGGGCACCGTCACGTGAACCCGATCGGCGGCTTCCATGAGCTTTTGCCAATTGCCTTCGGGAATGGGAATACCGTGTTCCAGCCGTTCGGCTTCCATGCGCCACTCCGGATCGCCCGCCACCAGCACTTCGTCGTAGCCGGGCGCGGTGGGGGTGGACTTGATCAGGTTGACCAGCTTTTCCATTCTTGCCGTGAACTCCTCGAGCGGCATGAACCGGGCAACATCGATGGCAATGAAGGTTTGAGAGACGCGCACCAGGCGCCCGCGAAACCGGATGCCGCCGATCTCCGTCGACATCGCGCCGCCCGAGAGCACCGCGCAGAGGATCTCCACCATCATCGCCAGCCCGCTGCCCTTGTAGCCCCCCAGCGGCGACAACATGCCTTTGTAAGCGGCCGCGGTATCGGTGGTGGGAACACCCGAGGAATCGAATGCCCAGCCCGGCGGGATCTCCGGCTGGCGATTGATGAAGGCTTTGAAGACCCTGCCTGCCGCGACGGTCGTGGTGGCCATATCGAGCAGCCAAGGACCGGGCAAGGCCACGCAGATGGGGTTGGTGCCGACGCGCCCCTCGCGGCCCTGCCAAGGGGGAACAATGGGCGAAGCGTTGCACATCACAATGCCGATCTGCCCTGCCTGGCGCATCTTCTCGGCCCACCAGGCGGCGGCTCCAAAGTGATTCGACTCGCGGGCCGTGACGATTGCCATTCCGAGCTCGCGGGCAATCCGCACGGCGTGGCCGCAACAGATTTCCGCAATCCATTGGCCCAGCCCGTTGTGGCCGTCGAACAACAGGCACGCGCCTTGCTCGGAAATCACTTCTCCGTCCGTTTGAGGGTCCATTTCTCCAGCCAGCAACTGGTCGATATAGAAGGGCAGGAGCTGCACTCCGTGCGTATCGACGCCGCGAAGATTGGCGGCTACCAGAGATACGGACACTACCCTTGCCTTGTGCGGCGGAACCCCTCCCCCTTCGAGAATCGCTTCCACCAGGCGCGTCAAGTCGGTCGAGGAAATGGTCGGCATGAAACTCCTATGGTACTCCGCCCACTACCGCTCATACCTTTTGAGACCAGACAATGGTTGCAGGAACGTTGTTTACCAAGGCAGACCATGAGGGATATACCAAGGCGCATCTTGCGGCTAAAGCCCAGTTGCCGTATTCTCCTGGCAACCGTTGACATGCAGGGAATGCCCTAATCGGCGGCGTCCTTTCCGCCGATAGTTACGTAGTGGAACGGAGAAGGAACCGAAATGAATCAGGAATTCCTGGAAGTTCAGTCGATCACGACGCCGGTTCTCGTGGCGCGGGCGGAGCCAGTGGCTAAACGCGTCCGCGGGCGGGAATGCCGGGTATGCTTGGGGGAACATGACGAGGAAACACACAGAGCCACCTTGGCGGTGCGCGCTTGGTATCGTTCGGAGGTAACCAAATACCTCGCCGATGTGCCGATCGCAGTTTGATCGCCGGCGAGGATGGATTCAAACTCCACCGGCTCGCCGGATTCCCGTAACCACTGGCCAGCCTCATATCGCAGGACTTCAGCGTCCTCACTATCCTTTACGGCGATGCGGAGACGATTCGGTTCGACGGCCAAGACTACGGCTTCTACCCTCTGCCCTCCAAAACTCAAAATACTATACATCGAAGTACTCCTTTCCTACTGGATCGTTACTGCTAACTACATACTGCCTTCGGAAAGAAAGCATTATTAGCCTGACTTTGGTTATGGTTCTGCAGTTCTAGTACGTAAAGGTGAAATTGGCTACGGAATGGTTAAATGCCGCGAGCTGACCTGATCGGCGGTGGGAAAATCGGGCGGAACTTTCTCGGTCACCTTTCCCGTGGCGGCCCATTCGCAGCCTCGTAAAAAGGTGGCGATAAAGCCGACGCATTCCATCGCCGCCCGGTCGTGTCCCAAGGTGGTGTGAAAGATCCGTCCCCGGCCATAGCGCAAAGCCATGAGCATCGGTTCGTCGTGGCCGGTTCCTTTGTTAGCCGGATCGGAATAGGCGGTTGCCAGCACGGTCATGTTTTGACCGGGGCCGCGGAGGTGGGCGTACAATTCATCGGCGGCGTGCATCCACAGGGGCGGTAATCCCTTGGTGATGGGGTGGTCGCGATCCTGAATCACCACCGCAAACGGCATGCGGGCCCCATGGCTTCCCGCGGGGCCGGGCGAGGGATCCGAGACCAATTTGCCCTCGGCAAAATACCAATACGGTCCGGCCTTTTCGTTGCGGTTCATCCAGCCGCCGATACCGATCATCAGGTTGTAAGCGGTCCAGTCGGGAAAGGCATTGTCGGCGGCATGATAGGAAACGAAGCCACCGCCGCCGCGCACGTATTCCTCAAACGCTTTTTGCGACTCGGCGGGCCAGGGCGTACCGCCGGCGCAGTCGTTATAGTTGGAGATCACGACCTGGAACTTGCCGAAATCGGGGTGAAATGAGCTGAAATCGGCGCCTTTGGGAGGCGCGGTAATTACCGTAGTCTGGAACAGGCCTGACGCGTCGAGGATCTTCACCAGGACCGGCGTGGTCTGGCGCCAGTCGTGATTATTCTGTCCATCGACGATCAGCGTCCGAATCGGCGAGGCGCCCATGGCGGCGCCGGCACTCCATAAGGTACCCAGGGCGAGGGCGGCAAGCGTGGTTCTAAGCATAGCCGGCAACTAGGATTGTAACCCATACGGAACTTTTCCTAGGCCTCTGGTGTCTACATAATTGCGGGATCATGCGTTTTCCTGTTAGCGTGAAGGCAGACGGATCGCGAGGCTACCTTTGGCGACTTCGATTCTGGACCTGAGCCCGGAGCAGTCGGCTGCAACCGCAGTCGATGCGGAAGATCTGCGCCTGGTGGAAGGTTTGCGGGCAGGCGCGGAAGGAGCGTATGAAGAGTTGATTCAGCGCTTCCAACAACCGGTGTACGCATTGGCGATCCGGCTGCTAAACGACCCGGCGAGCTCGGGCGACGTGGTGCAAGAGGTTTTCCTGAAAGTTTTCCGCAACATCGGAAACTTCCGCGGGCAAAGCTCGCTGCGTACCTGGATTTACCGAATTACGGTGAATGAGGCTCACAACGCGCGGCGCTGGTTCTTCCGGCACCGCCGGCGCGAGGTGGACCTCGATACCGGCCCGGAAGATTGCCGGAACTGGAAGGAGGTTCTGGCCGATCAGGGCCGGTCGCCGTACGACATGACTCTCGATCACGAGCGGCAAACGCTGGTCGAGGCCGCGCTGGAGGAGCTCAATCCGGTTTACCGCGAAGCCGTGGTGCTGCGCGACATCGCCGAGTTGGGCTATGAGGAGATTGCCGCAATTTTGAACGTTTCCTTAGGAACCGTTAAGTCGAGGATTCTGCGGGGCCGCGAAGCCCTGCGGCAGGGTTTCGCCAGCCACCTGGATGGTGGGGTGGCGATGCGATTGGTGCCGAAGACAGCCGAGTAAAGCTATGAGCTGCGATAACGTGCGAGATCGGATCTCTCTGCTGCTCGACCACCGGACCGTGGGCGGTGAGCGGGAGGCAATACTGGCGCACCTGGCAAGTTGCGATGCCTGTGGCGCGACGTACGACAGCCTGCGGGACGTGAAGCGGGTGATGGGCAGGATGAGCCAGACACCGGTCCCGCCAGAAGTTCAGGCGAAATTGCGCGCGCTTGCCACCCAGGAGCGGGCACGCCAGTTGACGCGTCTGAGCCGCGAATCGCGCGTATCCTATTGGACTGGCCGTCTGCGCATGGAATTCGAAAACCTCATGCGTCCGATGGCCATTCCGGTCGCGGGCGGGGTATTTGCTTCCCTTTTGGCGTTCGGTATGCTGGTGCCGAACCTGAGCTTCGCGCATCACCTCTTCAGCGACGATCCGGCGGTATCTTTGCCCACCAACCCGGATGGCAAGGTAGTGGGAGTGATTGGCGAGATCCCGCGGGTGGAGGCTATCGACGCCACGGCGGAGTCCGCCCCCGCGGACGGTACGGTGGTCGATTTGACGATCGATCAGCATGGCCGTGTGCGCTACTATTCCGTGGTGCGCGGCGAACTGAACCGCGACATGGAAAGCATCATTCTGTTTTCTTATTTCACTCCGGCGACTTTCTTCGGCCAACCGGCCTGGGGCAAAGTTCGCGTATCTCTGGTCCCCATTCGCAGCGCCCGAAGCTAAGAGCCCATGGCAGAAGCCGTAGCGAGGGCCGTGGCGCACGCGCTTCTGCGTGCCGCGTCGAGTCGCCGAGATCCTGATGTCGTGGAATTTAGGTTGAGCCATGTTTGGGCGACCCAGAGGTGGGACAGACCATCGTTTTTGGTGGTCTGTCCCACCCCGATCTTCTAACCGGTGGCACGCCAAAAGCTGGGCCAACATTTCCTGCGAAACCCCGCGATTCTAGAGCGCATCGCGGCGGCCGTGTGTCCGCGGCCCGAGCCAACGGTGGTCGAAATCGGCCCCGGCCGGGGCGCTCTGACCGCGAAGCTGCTCGAAAAGAGCAGCCGGGTAGTAGCCATCGAGCTCGATCCAGACCTCGCCGGACACCTGCGGCAAAAATTCGCCCATGAGCCGCGGCTTGAAATCGTGGAAGCGGACGCGCTCTCGGCCGACCTGGGGCAATGGGGCAGCGTCCCGATTGCCGGTAATCTGCCTTACTACGTGGCCACACCGATCATCGAAAAAACGATCCGTCTGTATCCGCCGCGCGCCGTGTTTCTGATCCAAAAAGAAGTGGCCGAGCGGCTGGTGGCGCAGCCGGGGGAGCGCGCCTACGGATTTCTCACCGTGGCTACCGGCTTGTTCGCCAGCGCGCGTCTGCTGTTTGAGGTCAAGCCGGGCGCGTTTCAACCGCCGCCGGCGGTGGATTCGGCGGTTGTCCTGCTGGAGCCCCGCCTCGCCGTGCCCCACGCCGATGGCGTCCTGGAATTGATGAGCCACGCCTTCCGCCATAAGCGCAAGACGCTCCGCAACAATCTGGCCCCGGTCTACGGCCCGGCCGTGGAAACCTGGCCCGAAGCCGGCCTGCGCGCCGAACAGATTCCGCTGGCGGGGTTCCTGGAAATGCACGCGCGCCTGGGCCTGGCTACCGGTTCGCGCCGATGGGCAGAAACGCCGGAAACTGGGAGATGAATCCGCCCGAGAAAAGGTTGAGCCGATATTCCCCGGGTGTGAGGTTCGTGGGGAGCTGCATTACAACCCCGGACACACCGGTTGAACCCGAACCCGCCGTGAGCACCGGGTAACCGACACTATCGAGGATCAGTTGCATCGACCCGGGCAGCGTGGTGTCGTACGGCGGCACGATCGTCATGGTGATGTTGAGCCCGGTGACGTAGAACGTGACCAACTCGCCGGGTAGCGCCGGTTGTTGGGGAGTAATCACGCTCCCGTCCGGCGCGGTCGCGAGCGCATAGAGGACGCCGTTGAACTCCTGCGACAGGAATTGCGCCGCGTTAAATGCGATCAGAATCTGGGTGCTGAAGCTGCCGCCCGGCCAGGTCACGGCAGCGGTTCGCCACCCCGGGCCGAGGATGGGCGACAAAAGCACGTCGATGCGTGTCGAGCTGATATAGCTGATTACAGAGGGTTGGCCATCCACGCTTACGGAAACACCCGCCAGACTTGTCGGTAGCGTGCCGGTAGCTCTTATCCAATCGCTCCAATCCATGGTGGGGACGCAGGTGAAATTGCCCAATATCGAAACCCAGGCATTGGGCCCGATCGCGCTTCCGCTCAGCGGAAGGACCCATCGCCCCGGAACCGCCGGCAACAGTTCGCGAATGCGCTCATCACCGCTGTCGCAGATCAACAGGCCGCCGGAGTTACCCATCGCCAGACACGTCGGCGCGGTGAGTTGCGACTGCAGCGCATAGGTGTAGTCGATGATATAACCGGGTCTGTTCGCGGCGCCCGCCACCGTGCGCACCAGTCCGTCGGAGCCGACCATGCGGATGCGGTTGGCGCCGGTTTCCGCGATGAACAGGTCGCCCAGTGCGTCCACGGCCAGCCCTCCAGGATTGTCGAGGGGCGTCGCGCCGGCGGGTGTAGCTTCACCTCCAATCCCGGGATTGCCGGTTCCCACAATCGTCAGGATGATGCCGTTGGTGTCGACACGCCGCACCACGCCCGCCTTGGCATCGGCAATGTACAGATTGCCGCCGCCATCGAGCGCAATCGCCGTCACCGCAAGAATTTCGGCGCCGGTAGCGGGTCCGCCGTCGTTGCTGTAGCCGCAAGTCCCGGTGCCGGCGACGGTAGTCACCGCGTTCTGGTTCCAGCGGAGCACGCGGCAGCCGGCGGGGTCGTTGAAATACAAGCTGCCGTCACTCCACGCGGCAAGCGAGGTCGGAGCCCCAACGTTGCTCGCGATGGTCGCGAACGCTTGCTGGGTTTCGTCGTAGCGCTCCAGCAGATGCTGTTCCGGATCGGCAATATATATGGCGCCGTTGGAATCGGCAGCCATGGGTTTGGTGTGATAGACCAGCGGCGCCCACTCGATGCAGCCCACCCCAGGGAACGAGCCGATGCACTCACCTCCCTGGACCGGGTTGGTCAGCAAAGTCTCGACCTGCGACCCCTTAACCCGGTACACGCCGTAAGCATCGGCATACAGAAGCGTCCCATCGGCAAGCTGGGCCAGACCGGCGAGTTGCACCTGGGTCGATCGAACCGGCCCGATAAAAGCCCCCGGCTGCGCGGAAGCCAAAACCGGCAACACCGCCGCGAGAACGGCGCATCGCAAAGCGGCGCCTGCGGGGCAGGATGGTATCCTGCCGCCGATTGTGAATCGGCGCTTCGCGGGCCGCTGGGAAACTGCCGAAAGCGGGTTATCAACCCGCTGCAGGTTACCAACCTGCCCCACAGTCTCCGGCCGCCCGTAAATGTGATTTGCGAGCCTCGATAAGCGAATCATCCTTATCAAAGACCCCTGCAGACCGGAAAACACTACACCTCAGTCTCTTTCGCAGACTGCAAAGCCCCCGCCCACCGCCGGCCCCTCCTCTTTCTTGATAAGCTCACAACTTATGAAACTTGCCTTGTTTCTGGCCGCCGCGGTGGCCAGCGCGCAACCGGTCGTTCCGGTGGACCCGGCCCTCGCCGAGATCGCGGCCACCCATCGCTTCCTCCAAACCGCGATTTCGCCCGACGGTTCGCACGTCGCTTATGTGGAGGCGCTGGCGGCGCCGGGCCAGTCGGCGATCTATATCGCCCCGCGCACACGCGTCATCGCGGACAATGGGAAAGCCGGGAAAACCGGTTGCGACGAACACGCTATCGCCTGGTCGCCCGACTCGCACCAGCTCGCCTTCCTTTCCGACTGCGCGAAGAAAGATCAGCTCCAACTCTACGTGGTTGCGGCCGGCGGCGGCCCGCCACGGCAGTTGACGCACTTGAAGGGACTCCTCGCCGAACCGCGCTGGTCGCCCGACGGCAAGCGCATCGCCATTCTGTATACCGAAAATCTGCCGCATGCCGCCGGTCCGCTCGACCCCGTGCCCCCCGATTCCGGCGTGCTCGGCGCCGAGATTTACGAACAGCGGCTGACCGTGGTCGACGTGGCTACGGGAGCCGCGCGCCAGCTTTCTCCCAAAGACATGTACGTGTATGAGTACGATTGGTCGCCGGATGGCCGCACCTTCGCAGCCACCGCCGCGCACGGAGCGGGCGACGACAACTGGTGGATCGCGCAACTCTATACCGTGCCGGCTGAGGGCGGCGAGATGACCGGCATCTATCGACCGCCGGCCGACCGTCAGATCGCCGCGCCCCGCTGGTCTCCGGACGGCGCATCCATGGTATTCATCGGTGGCCTGATGAGCGATGAAGGCTCGACCGGCGGCGACATCTTCCAGATCGCCGCCGGCGGCGGGCCGGCCCGCGACCTCACTCCAGGCATCGCGTCGTCGGCCAGCAATATCACCTGGCCCAGGAATGGCAAACACCTCTACTTCACCGAGCATTTCGACGGCGGCAGCGCGATTTCCGAGCTCGATCCGGCCAACGGCCAGTTGGAGCGGTTGTGGCAGGGCGACGAGAGCATCAATCCGCCATTCGACGATAGCGGCATCTCCATCGCCGCCGACGGCAAATCGAGCGCCGTGATCCGCCACTCCTGGCAGAAGCCGCCCGAGATCTGGGCGGGCCCGATCGGCGATTGGAAGCCGGTGACCCACGAAAACAGCCAGCGCAAACCGCGGTGGGGCGAAGCCAAAAGCCTGCATTGGCCAAGCGGCGGCATGCGCGTCCAGGGCTGGTTGCTCTATCCCAGCCAGTTCGACCCCGCCAAGCAATACCCGATGGTCGTCGCCGTGCACGGGGGACCCGCTTCGAGTTTGAAACCCTCCTGGCCGAACCAGGGTTTCAATCCCACGCTCCTTTCCCAGCAGGGTTACTTCGTGCTGATGCCCAACCCGCGCGGCAGCTACGGCCAGGGCGAAAAGTTTGCCATGGCCAACGTCAAAGACTTTGGCGGCGGCGATCTACGCGACATTCTGGCAGGCGTGGACGAGGCTGTTCGCACCGCGCCCATAGACCCGCGGCGGGTGGGCATCACCGGCTGGAGCTACGGCGGTTTCATGACCATGTTCGCGGTCACGCAGACCAACCGCTTCCGCGCGGCGGTGGCTGGAGCCGGCATCTCCAACTGGCAGAGTTACTATGGCGAGAATTCCATCGACACATGGATGATCCCGTACTTCGGCGCCTCGGTTTACGACGATCCATTCGTGTATGCGAAAATGTCGGCAATCAATTTCATCAAGCAGGTGAAAACCCCGACCCTGGTGGTGGTGGGCGATCGCGATGGCGAATGTCCGGCGCCGCAATCCTACGAGTTCTATCGCGCGCTAAAAACGCTCGGCGTGAAAACCGAAATGGTCGTGTATCCCAACGAGGGTCACGTGTTCCACACCCCCGCGCACCAAAAGGACGTCCTGCTCCGCATGATCGCCTGGTTTAGCGAGAACATGCAGTAGCGGTGGAGCAGGCGTTTTCGCCTGCAATCCGGAGAACATTTTATGACCATATCGCGCAGAAGCTTGATCCAGACCGCCGGTGTTGCGGCCATGGCATCTCCATACACTTCCGCGGCAACCATGCCGCCGCCTCAGTTCGAAGGAAAAGACACGCCTAAAATCGCACTCTCAATGGGAGATGGCGGCCGCGCCACAGCCCCAGCCACTCCGGACGCTCCGCCCGTCGACCCGTTGCGCCGCATCAAGCAGCTCGGCGTCGACTGGGTGCTTTTCGGAGGCCCGCCGATTCCATGGGACGAAGCTCGTCTCCGCGAGCAGGTCGATCGCGTCAAAGCCGCCGGCCTGACCCTGGGCAATCTGATGATCGCCGGATTCCCCAACGCCATCTATGGCCGGCCGGGCCGCGATGAAGAGATCGAAAAAGTCATCCAGTCGATCAAGGCGGCCGGCAAGGTGGGCATTCCCGTGGTCGAGTACAACTGGTATGCCCACCGCGCCATGGAGGGGTATTTCGAGGAGCCCGACCCGGTCCGCACCGGAGCGAGTTGGACCGGCTTCGATTACGAGCTCGTGCGCACACCCGGCCGACAATACGCGGTCGCCCCGAAACCGGACGAAGCCGAGACGAAGTTCAAAGATCTGCCGCCCCTCCCGAACGAAGGCGCTCACACGCTCGAGGAGATGTGGGGCACGATCGCTTATTTCCTGAAGCGAGTGGTTCCGGAGGCCGAAAAAGCGGGCGTTCGCCTCGCCCTTCACCCCAACGATCCGCCGGCGCCCATCAGCCGCGGCTCCCAGCAGATCATGGGCAGCGTGGACGGCTGGAAGCACCTCATCGAAATCGTCAACAGCCCCGCCAACGGCATCACTTTCGATTGCGGCGTAACCCGCGAAATGGGCCAGAACCCGGTGGAAGTCTGCGCCTATTTCGCTTCCCGCGACCGCATCAACCACGTGCACTTCCGCAATGTCAAAGTCAAGAAGCCGTATGAGCGCTATTCGGAAGTCTTCATCGACGAAGGCGACAACAACATGTTCCTTGTCATGAAGGAGCTCATCAAGCACAAATACACTCGCGAGCTCTATCCCGAACATCCCCGTGCGCTCGATTACGACCGCGAGCGCGGCCGCATCGGCGGCTATCCGGGCGGCGGCGGCTACGCTTCCTACGCTTTCCAGGTGGGCTACGCTCGCGCTATGATGCAGGCCGCTCTGGCGTCGTCGTGAGAATTGGTTGGGTGGGGCGGACCATCGTTGTTTGTGGTCTGCCCTTCAACTACTCTTTCCCCGCTGGCGGCACGCTATAGAACTCATACGCGATCCGCCATTTCGACTCTTGGCCGGGTGGGATGCTGAGGTCGATGTACGCTTCCGGGCAAACCGTGGTGTGAATCGACCACAAGTATAGCCTCGTCATGGGCTGGTCGCCCTTCTGGCGGACTCCGGCCCCCGTCTTGCGGTTCTCCACGCGAATGTCGTAGTCGGCAGCCGTCGCGCCGTACCCGTCCAAATCCGTCGCTGCGCTCTCCCGCTTCGCCATCTCCCGCAGATAGACAATTTCCTTGCCGCGCACCTCCGCAATGCCGCCCAGGTCGCGCCTGGCGCGTACATTGAACGGAAATCGGATCACGAAACCAGGCCCGGTCTCCTGCGCGTCCAACATGTAGAAATTGTGTTCGTAAACGCTGGTCTCGATGGTTTGCGTGCCCGTGTTCTTGAGGCTGTGCTCAATCGTGAGCTCTGGCCGGTCCTCCGCCAGGCTCATCCTCTTCCGGTACACATACGCGTATCCGTTCCCGCCGTCCAACACTTGCGTGAATTCGATCCAGTCCTGGCCGCCGTGAACCGTCCACTGACCCGTGTCCACAATAACGTAAGTATGGAACTGCTGAAAGTGCGCCTCGTCGGGTTTGCGCAGCACGCCGACCCCGATCTTGACGAAATTTCCGCCTGCCTTGGCGGCATCGTAACCGAGCCCGGCGCCCTTGGTGAGAAACTCCTCGACCGGCCCCATGATCGCGTCATGAATCTTCGGATCGTAGCTGTCGAACCATTTGCCGAAATAACTGTGCCCCCCAGATTCCAGGCCAGCGATGACGCCCGACCAGTCGAACCGCGTAGCCCGATAGTACCCGTTCTTCGCATCCGGCAGATAGATCGTGGCGCGAACCGTGCTGCTGGAGAGAGTGACCTGCGGAATCTCCGCGGCCGAAAGCCCAGCCGGAGCAAGGCCCATCCCCAAGGTCAGACTAAAGCAGGCGACAAAATTGCGAATCATCAGAACCCTCCGCGCGAATTCCCGCGCACCGTCGCACAGTATCACCCTTTCGCATCCGGGGTAAAGCGATGAGTGGAGAAGGGGCTCCTGGACTCGCCTGGCTGTTTCCAGGTATTGAGGAAGATTGGTTGATCCAACTGACCGGTGGGACAGACGCACAGCTGTCCCGTTAAAAGTCGAACAGATTCAGTTGGTTAGGGTCGAGGCCTGCTTCCATTTGGACGTTAGGCCGTTCAAACACCTGTAAAATAGGCATTTTTTCG
>JBEKYD010000196.1:0-14721 GCA_049511335.1 Bryobacteraceae bacterium
CCGGGCCGCCGTTGCCGCCGCCGCTTCCTCCCAGGTCGCCCCCGCCACCGCCGTTGCCGTAGCCGCCGGAGGAACCTACGCTGTCGCCACCCACTCCCCCTGCCCCGCCAAAGGCAACAGCGCCGCTGACGACCACGCTGCCGCCCGAGCCGCCCAGGGCTTGGTTGGAAGACAGACTCACACTCGTCAACGACAGATTTCCCGCGTTCACGAAGATCGCACCGCCGAAGCCGCCGCCGCCCCCTCCTCCCGCGGCAGTCGCGTTCTCGCCGTCCCCGCCCTTCGCCAACCCGTTTTGCAACGTCAGGTTCTCCAGCAGGAGATTGCCGCCACTCACAAAAAAGATGCGCGAGGAGCTGTCCGCATCCACCGTTACCCCGGTCCCGCCGTTGATGGTGAGATTCTGGGTGAGCTGGATATCCTGCTCTTGCGACACCACCACCCGGGCGAGGCCGCTCGCAAACGTAATCGTCCCGCCCGTGCCGCAAGTCGCCACCTGCGAACGCAGCGACCCCGCCGAGTTATCGTCCAGGGCAGTGGTAACCTGGCATGCGCCTGAAAAAGCATTCGGGTTGACATTCGACAGCGAAAACTCGGCAAAATCGCCGCTGGCGAGCGACGCCGTGACGGTGTAGCTGCCGGCCGTTGCGGTGGCCGTCGCGGTAACCGAAGCGCGGCCGGTCGTGTCGGTGGTGGCCACGCCCGCATTGGAGAACGAGACCATCCCCGCAGGTCCCGCGAACGTCACCTGTGCCCCGCTGACGTACGCTCCCGTGTTGTCGATTACCGTAACCTGCAGCGGGAAGGAGAATGCCGAACCCGCGGGCGTGCTTTGCGGGTTGCCGGCGGTGGCCAAGATGCCGTGGGTCAACACCCACGTGTCGGACAGAATGTTGCCGTTAGCTCCTCCGAACAAGACCACCTGGCCGTGCCCCGCATCGTACGCCATGGCGTGGCCGTCGCGCGCGGACGGGCTCGTCGCGGGCGATTCCTGGGTCCAGTTGGTCCCATCCCACACCCACGTGTCGGACAGAATGCTGCCGTTCCCATATCCTCCGAACAAGACCACCTGGCCGTGCGCCGCATCGTAGGCCATGGCGTGGAAGTAACGCGCGGGCGGGCTGCTGGCAGGCGACTCCTGGGTCCAGTCGGTCCCACCCCACACCCACGTGTCGGACTGAGGAATGCTGCCGTGGTCAGTTCCTCCGAACAAGACCACCTGGCCGTGCGCCGCATCGTAGGCCATGGCGTGGTAGACGCGCGCGGACGGGCTGTTGGCCGGAGATTCCTGGGTCCAGTCGGTTCCATCCCATACCCACGTGTCGGACAGAACGCTGGGGTAGTTTTCAGTTCCTCCGAACAAGACCACCTGGCCGTGCCCCGCATCGTAGGCCATGGCGTGTCCTAAACGCGCGGGCGGGCTGTTGGCAGGGGATTTCTGGGTCCAGTTGGTCCCATCCCACACCCACGTGTCGGACAGATAGCCACTGTAACCATATCCTCCGAACAAGACCACCTGGCCGTGCCCCGCATCGTAGGCTATGGCGTGGTTGCAACGAGCGGGCGGGTTGTTGGCCGGAGATTTCTGGGTCCAGTTGGTCCCATCCCACACCCACGTGTCGGACAGATAGCCACCGTTACCTAACCCTCCGAAAAAGACCACCTGGCCGTGCGCCGCATCGTAGGCCATGGCGTGGTAGACACGCACCGACGGGCTCGTCGCCGGCGATTCCTGAATCCAATACGGCTGCGCCTGCGCCGGTACCGCGCCCGCGCAAATCACCCCAGCCAGCAAATACCAGCATTTCCGCATGAACCCTCCCGGCCTCCAAGGAAAATGATCTCAGCCTATCACAACGGATTCGCCCACAAAAGCCCAGAGACACTTCGGCCCCCGACTTCTCGAACACTACCCCGAATGGCCCGCCATAGCAATAGAGCGTTTTGCAAGAATGTAATGACCCAACGGGCTATTGAGACTCGCCTGGTGAAGTCGACGGCAGGCGGCGCCTGTGGGGCAGGTGCTACGCTGCCGCCGATTGTCAATCGGCGTCCCGCGAGCCGCTGAGAAACCCCATAGCCCAGCCAGCGAATGCGACCGTGGCGGAACTTCTGAGCCTGCAATCGCTACCGATATTTACGGTTAACGCCGCTCTTTCCGAGTGCGCCGTGATCCAATCCAAAGGGGCAGTCACCACGTTGGTGACATCCCAGCATTTCCCCGCCGCGCATCTGGCCCCATGCCCACCATCGTGCAATCGACGGCCAAGCCGGGTCAGATCCGGGTCGCTACGACTTCGCCCAGGCTCCGGTCAGGCAGCGTCACAATCACCACCAAGGCATAAGCCGATGGGCGCCCCGGAATCTTGAAGAGTCCGATGTTCTGGTAGGGCATAATCTTAGATGGTGCCGAGAATAAGCCAGTAGATGGCAGCGTTGACCTTGCCGGTGGCTACGGGTTTGTTCGGCCCGGTTCGGCTGGTGGCGCAGTGAATGGGGTACTACAGGGCTTCGAAGGAATTTTATGGTCAAAATATTTAGGAGACTATGGATCGTTCCGCTGCTGGCCGCCGCGTTGCCGCCCCAACGGCCCTGGCAAGAAGTTACGGTGCCGTCGCTGCGCGAAGCCGCTGCGAACTTCAAAGCGCCGCCGCGCGAGTACGGCGCCATCCAGCCGTTTGCCAGTTGGAACGGCACCGACCCAAAGGAAGTCAGGGAGAGGATCGTTCGCGATTTCGATCGGCTCGCGGCCAATGGCATCTTCGTGGTGAACCTTTCGCCGGGACGCGGCGAACCGAAATACCTTTCGCCGGAGCACATGAGCCAGGTGAAGTTCACAGTCCAGGAAGCGGCGAAGCGCGGGATGCGGCTGTGGATACAGGACGAATCCGACTACCCCAGCGGTTTTGCCGGCGGCAAGATCAGCAAGCTCTATCCGCAACTCGGGATGCAGGGCATCGTCGCCGATATCCGGGTCCACGTCGTGCCCGGCCAGACGCTCACCATGCCGGTGCCGCCGGACACTCTGGCAATCATGGCACTGAAGACATCGCCCGACCAAACGCTGCAAGGGGTGATTCCGCTTGCGATTCCCTCGAACCTCCAGCTCAAGTGGATCGTGCCGGCCGAGGGTTCGACCCCGAACGAGCCCCGCTACAATTGGGAAGTTGTTTTCGTGCGGCACATTTACGTCAGTTCGCCGACGCGGAACTTCAATCGTGAGGACGGGACCCGGGCCAAGGATGCTCTCTATTCCCTCATCGACTACCTGGATCCTGAAGCCACCGGCGCCTTCCTCAAGATCACGCACGAAACCTACCGGCAGGCGGTCGGCGATGAGTTCGGCAAAATCGTTCTGGGTTTCTTCGGCGACGAGCCGGACTACAGCAGCTCCATTCCATGGACTCCCAAACTGCTGGAGGAATTTGAGAAGCGGAAAGATTACGACCTGAAGCCCTACATCCCCTCGTTCTTCCTCGGCAGGGGAACGGAAACGGAAGAGACGCGGCGGGCCAGAGCCGACTACTACGACGTTTGGAGCAGCATCTTCCAAAACAGCTTCTTCGGACAGCAGGCCGAGTGGTGCAAGAAGTACAACGTGGAGTACCTGGTGCACCTGAACCATGAAGAGACCATGATCGCCCTGGAGCGCAGTGAAGGCGACTACTTCCGTGACAATCGGTATGTGGAGGTGCCCGGAATCGATAACCTGAACCAACTGGTGCCGGACGCGGTACACCGGCCGGACGGGACCTGGAATATCAACAATAACTTCCCCAAGCTGGCCTCATCGGCTGCGCATCTGTTCGGCAAGCCGAAGGTCTGGGCGGAAGAAGGCGGCGGAGTGGGGGTCGACGGCAAGTACCAGTTGGATTTTCAACTAGTGAGAGGAGTCACCTTGCTGCAACTCCGCGTTCCGGTGTTGCGCGGTGGCCCCGGCGAAGCAACATCCGCCCAGCCGCCCGCGGTGCCGCCGCAGGCCGCGATGGTGGCATGGTATGCCAATCGGGGCGGCTATTTGATGGCCATCGGCCGTCCGGCGGCGCAGGTGGGTCTGTACCATCCCGGCAATAGCATATGGATGGGCGATCAGGAGGCGGACCGCAGTACTACCAAGCTTGGGTGGCAGTTGTTCGAGCATCAGGTGGATTGGGATTACTTCGATGAGCAGTCGCTCAGCTCGGTAGCCACAATCGAGGATGGCGGCTTCAAGAACCTCAGCGGCCAAGTTTACAAGGCTATCATATTCCCATCCATGACAGTGATCACGCGTAGCGGCCTGGAGCGCTTGCAGTCCTTCGTCAAAGCGGGCGGCAAAGCGATCTTCGTAGGCAAGACTCCCAGCTTGATCGTCGACAAGACGTTTTTGAATGCCAAGGACGTACCCGACCTGAGTTTCGCCACCCTCATCGAGCCTTCGGGCGACATCACCGCGTGCGTGCTTGCGGCGCTGCCGAAGCCGGACGTTGCGCTGGACGCCGAGTTCCCCCGATTGACGTACACGCACCGGAGCTGGCGGGACGCCGACATGTACTTCTTCTTCAATGAGAGCGACAAGAGGGAATCGCGCACGGCAACCATCGCCGGCCACGGCCAGGCGCAGGACTGGGATTTGGGTACAGGCGAGATTCATACCATCTCCGGCGCGACGGCCGAAGGTGACTCGGTGCGCTTTCCGCTGGTGCTGGGACCTTACGAAGCGAAAGTCGTCGTGGTGGGTCCGCATCCCGGCGGAGTCGCCGCTGCGGAGCCGTCTTGGGCGTCCGGCGATGCGGTCGCGGAGCTAGGCGGAGACTGGACCTTGGACCTGAACGGCAAGCAGTTGACCACGGCGCTGAAATCGTGGGAGGAACTGGGCACGCCATCGTTCGCCGGCCCGGCTACGTATCGCAAACAATTCACTGTCGCGGCCGTGCCGGCCGGTAAGCGGCTGTTTCTGGAAATCGGCAATGTGAACGACTACGCGCGCGTGAAGGTGAACGGGAGAGAATTGGAGGCCCATGCCTGGCAGCCCTATCGCTGGGAGGTAACCAATGTGGTGAAGCCGGGCTCCAACGAGTTGGAAGTGGAAGTGCGCGCAACACCGGCCGGCCGGGGAGGGTTTGGGGGTCCGCCTCCGGCTCCCGCACCGAGCGCGGGTGGCAGAGCCGGTGGCACGACGCAAGGTGGAACAGCCGGTTCCGGCGGACGGGGCCGCGGTAATGCGCCGCCGGCGGCTACAGGCTTGCTCGGGCCGGTTGGGCTGGTGGCGCGCTGAACGGGGTTCGCCCAAGTAGTGGAACAAATTGGGACTCGCGCGAAGGGAAAGTGAATAAGTCCATCCTCATCATTGCGGCACTCCTGCCGGCCTTTTCCGTCACGGCGCAGACGGGCGCTAAGGCAACGAAGCGTTTCGTCATCTCCGAATTCGGCGCGGTGGCGGACGGCAAGACCGTGAATACGAAAGCGATCCAGGCAACTATCGACAAGTGCGCGGCTTCGGGCGGTGGCGCGGCTGTCGTCCCGCAGGGAACGTTCCTCAGTGGGGCTATCTTCCTGAAGCAGGGAGTGAATCTCTATGTTGAGAAGGACGGCGTTCTCAAGGGAACCACGAACATCGACGATTACCCTACGATCCATACGCGGTGGGAAGGAACGGAAGAGCCGTGGACTTCCGCGTTCGTAAATGCCGATGGGGTGACGGACCTGGAGATCTCGGGCGGGGGAACCATTGACGGGTCCGGGGAAGAGTGGGTGCGGAACAATCCCTACCGGCGCGGCCCTCGCGGCGCAGGAGACGCCCCAGGGGCGGAGCCGGACACGGTGCCGCCGCGTCCAATGCAGAGGCACGGGCGGCCGCGTCTGATCGGCATCCAGAACTCCAAACGGGTGCGGGTTACCGGCCTGAATCTGCACAATCCCGCGGTCTGGTGCCTCTTCTTCTTATATAGCGAAGATGTCCTGGCGGAGAATTTGAAGATTACCGCCGAGCACAATATACCCAGCTCGGACGGCATCGATATCGATTCCTGCAAGCGGGTGCACGTCAACAAAGTGTATATCGACGACAACGACGATTGCATCTCGATTAAATCGGGAAAGGACGCGGACGGCCTGCGGGTCAACCGGCCGGCCGAGGACATCCTGATCGAGAACTCGCATTTCGCCTACGGACAGGGCGGCGTGGCGATGGGCAGCGAGACGTCCGGCGGCATCCGCAATGTCAAGGTCAGGAACTGCGTGTTCGACTCCGGCAATTGGGCACCGATCCGGTTCAAGTCGCAGCCGAGCCGTGGCGGAGTGGTCGAAAATATCACGTATCGGGACCTGAAGCTGCACGGGACCAAGCAGGCGTTCGAGTTCAATCTCGAATGGCGGATGGTCCCCCCTATCGCACCGCCGGCGAACGTCCTGCCAATCGTCCGCAATGTGAAAATCATCAACGTAACGGGCGACGTGCACTCGGTGGGCGTCATTCATGGATTGGCGGACAGCCCGATTCGCGACATCCAATTTGAAAACTGCCAAATCACGGCGAAAAAAAAGGTTTCAAGCTGGAACATGCGCGAAACGTCGATCTGGCCGGCCTGAACTGGAGGTGAAAGATGGCGATGCGATCACGAAAACAGATGTGCAATAAAATGCGCTGTTGGAGGTCGCGCCGTCCGGCGAGACTCGTCACCCGTTGCGCGCTGGCCTTAGCGGCAGCATCCTGGCTCAACGCCGCCGTATTCGACGTGACGGCGTACGGCGCGAAGGGCGATGCCAAGACGGAGAACCGGCAAGCCATCAACAAAGCCATCGAAGCGGCGGCGGCAGCGGGAGGGGGAACGGTCGAATTCCCCGCGGGGACGTGGATTTCGGGATCGATACGCTTGCGCCGCAATATCACGCTTCGGCTGGAACGCGGGGCGGTCATCGAGGCGAGCTCCGCGGCTTCCGAGTACGATCCGGCGGAGCCGAACCAATGGGACAAGTTTCAGGATTTCGGGCATAGCCACTTTCATAACAGCCTGATCTGGGGCGAGGGGCTCGAAAACATTGCGATCGTCGGCGGCGGGCGCATTTCGGCAAAGGCGTTGGCCCGTGGCGAGCGCGGCGGGGGAGCCGACAAGGCTATCGCATTAAAGCTCTGTCACAACGTGACCCTGCGCGACATCTCCATTGCCAACGGCGGGCACTTCGGAATCCTGGTAACTGGCGTGGACAATCTGACCATCGACAATGTGACGATCGACACGAACCGCGATGGCATCGACCTCGATTCCTGCCGCAACGTGCGTATCTCGAATTCCAGCATCAACTCCCCGAACGACGACGCCATCACGTTGAAGGGCACGCATGCTCTTGGGGCTGCGCGGGCCAGCGAGAATATCACGATCACGAATTGCATGGTCAGCGGATTCGAGATCGGGTCATTGCTGGACGGTACTTACAAGCGGACGGTGCAACGCGCGCCGGACCGCGACGGTCCCACGGGGCGGATCAAGATTGGCACCGAGTCGGAAGGCGACTTCCGCAATATTACAATCTCCAACGTGGTGTTCGATACCTCGCGCGGCCTGGCGCTGGAAAGTGTGGATGGGGCGCACATCGAGGATGTGGCGGTTTCGAATATCACCATGCGCGATGTTTCGAGCTCGCCGATTTTCATTCGTTTGGGTAGCCGCATGCGCGCGCCGGAAGGAACGCCGGTAGGTTCCGTGAAGCGGATCCACATTACCAACCTGGTGGCTTACAACGCCGATCCGCGGTACGGGTCGATCGTCAGCGGAATTCCGGGACACGACGTGGAGGATGTGACACTGAGCCACATTCGGATCGTGTGCCGCGGCGGAATGACGCTGGACCAGATCGCGAAACAGCCCGCCGACATGGTGAATCCCTTCTTCTTTCGCGCTTCCGGCGGCGTACCGCCACGCGAGCCATACGATACTCCGGAGCGCGAAAAGGAGTATCCGGAGTCCTCCATGTTCGGGATGCTGCCCGCGTACGGATTCTTCGTCCGGCATGCGAAGGGAATCGAACTGAACGATGTGGACGTGGCATATATAAAGGAAGACCGGCGTCCGGCTTTTGTGCTGGACAGCGTCGAGGGCATTGAATTGGAGCATTGCAAAGGCGCGAGAGCTAACGGGGTTGCCGGGTTGGTGATGATGAAGGCGAAGGGGGTAAGCGCGCACGACTGCGCGGGTCTTGCGGATTTTCACGCTGCCAGCGTCGCCCGTAAAGAAATGTAGGGCGCTTTAGTTGTCCGGCAAGGCGAAGGAAAGAATGTTAGCGCCGGAAGCGATAGCGACATACTGTCGGCCCTCCACCGTATAAGTCATCGGAGATCCTTTCCAGGTACTACCGGCCTCGAAGTGCCACAGCGTGACGCCCGTTCTTGCATCGACCGCTGCGAAGCCGCCACTCGATTCGCCGTAGAAGACAAGTCCGCCGGCCGTGGCGAGAACGCCCGAGTAGTTCCGCTCCGCCGGACCGATCTGCGGGATCTCCCAGGCTACGGCGCCGGTTTCGATATTCAGAGCGCGCAGGTATTTCATGGCAGGGTCTTTAGGATTGTTCAGAAATCCGAAGCCGCCCTGCCTCGCCTGGCGATACAAGCCACAGTCCTCCACCACCATGACGTAATAGAGTCCTGTGACGGGACTGAATGCCGGAGAATACCAGTTCGTCGCGCCGCGAACGGCGGGACAGGTCCTCACGTCGCCCGGCTTGGTTTCATTGTTGGGCGAGAGGATGGGGCGCCCGTTGGCGTCCAGGCCGGTGGACCAGGTCAGCTTCTTGACGAAAGGTTTGCCGAGAAGGAATTTGCCGTCGGTCCGGTCCAGGACGTAGAAGTAGCCGTTCCGATTGGCATGCAACAGAAGCTTGTGGGCGCTGCCGTGAAACTTCGCATCGACCAGGACGGGCGGTTGCACCGCGTCCCAATCATGCAGGTCGTGCGGCGTGAATTGGAAGTACCAGTGCAGTTTTCCGGTTTTCGGGTCGAGCGCGAGGTCGCAATTGGTGTAAAGATTGTCGCCTCCGCGCTCGGTGCCGTCGGTATCGGGAAACGGGTTACCGGTTGGCCAGTAGAGCAGGCCGGTCGAAGGATCGTAAGTTCCGGTTAACCAGGTAGCGCCACCGCGGCCATCCACGGCGCTACCCTTCCACGTTTCGGAACCAGGCTCGCCGGGTTTGGGAACCGTCCAGAACCGCCATGCGAGTTCGCCTGTTGCCGCTTTCCATGCGCCGATAAAACCGCGAATGCCATCATCGCCGCCTGCAACCCCGGAAATAACGAGGCTTCCTATTACCAGCGGCGCCGACGTAGCCCCGTAGTGCTGCGCAGTTTCCGGCATGAAGACGTCCCACAGAAGCACCCCGGTGAGCCGGTTGAGGCAGAGCATGTGCGCGTTATCCGTGGTGAAGAAAACGCGGTCGCCCAGCAGCGCGACGCCGCGGTTCGCGCCGATAGCCGCATCTCCGGCGATGGTTCCGGCGGGCGTGCGAGGGCGCACGTAGCGCCAGATCTCGCGGCCGGACCGCGCATCGAGCGCAAAGACCTGGTTGGGGCCGGTAACATACATGATGCCGTCAGACACTAATGGGGTCGTCTCCAGTGGCTGATACTGAATCGGGTAAATCCACCGAAGCTGCAAGCGGCTCGCATTGCCCGCGTTGATCTGGTCGAGCGTGCTGTAACGGTTGCCACTTAGATTCCCGTAGTAAGTGGGCCAATCGCCCGGCCTCGGATACAGGACAGCGACGAATTCGGCCGGAGAAGGAGTTACCACTGGGCCAGTGATCGGACCGGAGGGCGAGCCTCCCAGGCGGCTCAAATACGCCAGCAGGTCGCGCTCTTCGTCAGGGGCCGCGTGCAGCGGCGGCATGAGCGAAGCTTCTTCCGTTTCGATCCGTTTATAATCGGCGTCGGTCAGCAGACGCATATCACCGTTCAACGTTTCGAGTTGCAGGTCGTGGCTTCCGCGGCCGCGCGCAAAACCGCGCAGCTTCCGGCCATCGTTTAGCGTAACATCGACCACGCCGTATCCCGGCGCGATGCGGGCGCTGGGATCGGTGAGAGACTGCTCCAGCTCCGGCAGCGTCAACTGGCGGGCAATGTTAGAAAGATCGGGACCATCGGAATGCCCGTAGCCGGCGACGGTGTGGCAGGAACTGCAATTGCCGTTGCCGAAGAAAAAGCGTTCGCCGGCGGCGGGGTCGCCCTCAAGTTTGGTCTCGAATGCGTTGGCATTCAGCGAGCGGACATAGGCGGCGAGAGCGCTCACCTGGTCCTCTGGAAGCGCGAATCCAGGCATGCCGCCCGGAGTTCCATTCCGAATGATATTAGCGATATCGCTGGAACTGCGCATTCTCAAGCGCCGGTTGCCCGCCAGCGCCGGCCCCCGATCGGTGCCGCCCGCATCCGCTCCGTGACAGACGGCGCAACGCTGCACAAAGAGTTGCTTGCTGGCGTTCTGTTGCGCGGAAAGCGAAACCGCCATCCAAAATGCGAAGCAGGGAACCAGTTTCAACATTGGTTATCTTTAGTGCCGCGTCAGAACGTCGCCAGAGGATTGAAGGGTCCTCCGGTTGCGCCCGGGACTCTCAACGGTGCGACGGTCATACAAAACGTCGATCGCCGCAGCGCCGCCGCCCGCTCGCTCGCCGCCTCCAGATCGCAATTGTCGAACAGCGGCGTTCCCACCGCGACCAGAAAAAGCTGGTGAATCGGTTGATTGACGCCCTCGACGCGGGAGGGCCGGACATCCTGAACTACGTCACTGCCGAGCAACGCTATGTTACGTTCCTTCAGCCATTTCGCGCAGGAGGCGTAGAGTCCTGGGGCCTTGACGTTGAGATCGAGCGGGCCTTTTTCGGCTACCCGCTTCCAGCGGCCGGTCCGCAGTAGCACGCAATCGCCGCTCGCGATCTTCACTCCGGACTTCTTCTCCCATGCGTCGAGATCTTCGGCGTAAATCGCCTCGTCATCGCCCATGTAGGGGACGTTTTTGAATCGCGGCCAATCGATCAACACGCCTCGCGTGAAGAAGCCGTCTTTAAATGGCATGACGTCGTTCTTCTCAGCCCCCCACTCGGTGATGCTGCTCGCGGGAAATCCATTGTAAGTGTGCCCGTTGAAGATGAAGTGCGAGAGAGCGTCCAAGTGCGTCGTGTTGTTGCCGTGGAAGGTGGACGCGATGGAATCGACCGCGTAGCCGCTGGGCCCCCTCATGTTCAAGCCGGTGGAGCGCATCGTATGCTGCCAAGTGTAGCGCGGGAAGCGCCCTCGTCCGCCCGGCTCCGCGGAAGGCGCCGGCTCGGGAGGCGCGCCCTTCGGCGCGATATCGGCATCCAGCGCCATGGAAATCGAGACGCCTTCCTTCACCAGCGCCGCAGCCTGCTTGCGCTTCGCCGGTGTAATCAGGTTGACCGTTCCCGCCTGGTCGTCCTTGCCCCACCGGCCCCAGTTGGAAAGCTCCGTCATCCAGCGGTCGATATCCTCTTTGGTGAGATCGCGGGGATACTTTTCGGTGCCCGCGGCTTGCATCGCCGGAGTCATGCCGGACAGCGCAATCGCGCCGAGCATGCGCAAGCGTTCACGCGCGGTGAATCTATCCTTATCCGATGTCATACGTCAATTCGCTTTGTCATCTTATCCAGCACGTCGCGATCGAACGGATATCCAAGGCCCGGAGCAGTTGGCGCAGTGACATAGCCATCCTTATCTATGCGGAATTTGTCTTTATGATACGGGCGGTCGGCATACTCGGCCGGATGCGGCATCTCGAACCAATAGGCGTTGGGAAGTGCCAGTTCTAAATGGAAATGTAACGCTAAATCGAGCACGTTGCCCCAGTTGTGCGGCGTGCATTCCAGCCCGAATGCGTCCGCCAGCAACCCGACCCGCATGGACCCGCTGATGCCCCCCACGTTGTCCGCAATCAGCCGCACCACGTCCACCGCCCCGCGCCGGATGTACTCGGCGAAATCGGAAATCGATGCCAGAAATTCGCCCACGTGCAATGGTACGTCGAGAGCGTTGGCGAGCTCCACCAGACCATCCAGATCCGTCGTGCGAATCGGATCTTCGAACCACAAGTAATCCAGTTCGTCGAGCAGTCGCCCCACCTTGAGCGCTTCAAAGCGGTTATACGCCTGCACGGGGTCGTGAGCCAGAACATATTCATCGCCCAGCGCCGTGCGCAGCAGTTTGATCTCTTCCATGTGGCCCACATAACTGGGAATCGGCGGGCCGTCTTTGTGCTGGCCGGAGCCGGGATGAATTTTGTAACCTCTGTATCCCTGCTCCTTGGCTTTCATGGCGTCGGGCACATAGTCTTCGATGGAGGGTAGGTGCTGCGAGCTCGCATAGGCCATCATGCGGTCTTTCTTTCCGCCGAGAAGTTGGTAGATGGGGCGATCGACCGCTTTGCCCAGAATGTCCCAAAGGCAAATGTCGGCCGCCGCCGCTTTGTAGTCTGGCCACGAGCCTCCGCTGCGGCTGGGAATGGACACGAAATTTCCCGTCGAGGGCCGCGCGCCTGCGTTCGCGGGACGCTGCCCAGGGCCGCCGCCAGTACGCGCGCGAGCATTCAGGCCGCCGGCGCTCTTCATTCCCGAAGTGGCATTCAGCGCCGGCAGCAGGTCGACGACGTTGTGCCCCACCAGCGTTGCCTTGGCCCATTCCAGCCAGCCGGTGGTGCGCTCGCGATTGCCCAGCGTGTAGCTGCCCTCAATTCCGCTTTCGGTAATCACCGCCACGATTTCGCCGGTTTCGCTGCCGTTGAGCCGGTGAATATTTGTCACGTCGGTGACGTAGACCTTAACCTGTTTCACCGTGAGATTGGGCAGGTCGCTCTTCTTGACCCCCGCGGATTGCGCCGCCGCCGCCCCCGGATCGGCTAGTGCCGCGAAGCCCACGGCGGTTCCCGCGGCTGATGCGGTTAGGAAATTCCTGCGCGTCACCGGATCTTTCATCATTCGTTGCTGTTTCTCGTTCCGCATGGCTAACCTCGCAGATAGGGCTTCAGATACGTGCTCAGGGCGTCGCGAATTTCTTTCTTGCCCGCTTCGTCGAGCAGCGCGCCGCGTCGACCGGAGCTGCCCCCGGGACCGCCCGCTGCGCCGCTTCCACCGCCGCCGGGCATCGTCATGGCCCGCGTGATGGTGTCCTCCTTGAATACGCCCCGGGCGACCAGCACGTAAGAACCGGCGTTGGGGATGCTCTCGAAGGCAAGCACGCGACCAAACATGTCGAAACCTTCCCGTTTTTTGCCCGCGTGCCAGAGATCGAAAGCCTGGGCGTAAATATCCGCCAGGCCCGTGGTGGGGCAATGCCCGGAAAAGCCCCGCTCCATTTCGGTGATCATGGTGCGGACGCCGTTTCCGGAAAAGATGTTGAGTTTGCCGCCGGTTCTCTCGCGAATCTCCGCCACCCGCTGCAGTGGGTTTCCCGCTTCGTCCTTGACCACTCGCATCGTGGGGATCTCGTTGAACATCCGCACGATCAGATCCACGCTCATATTGCCCGTGCTCTGCACGAAAAGCGGAAGATCCGTGGCCTTTCCGATGGCCTTGTAATACTCGCGCATGGCTGCCTCGTCGGCCTTTTCCGGAGGCAGCGAAACAATCGCGTCGGCTCCGTGCCGGGCCGCGTGTTTGGCATATTCCAGCGGGCCATTGATATCGCCGCCCGCGGTCTGGACTCCGATCACCAGAGCGGTCTTGCCTCCCTTACCCGCGGCCAGGATGGTCTCCGCGCCATCCATGCGTTCTTTCTGCGTGAGCCCGGCCCATCCACTGGCGATCTGCGGCCACACGAAGCCATGAACGCCGCCGCGGTCGCAGAATCTGACTTCAGCCGCCAGGCAATCGAAGTCCAGTTTGTTGTCGGGCGTGCAGGGTGTTTGGCCGATGGGAAACAGGCCCCGCAAGAGTTTGCCTTCCGCGGCGAAGCTGCTGTTGGCGAAGGCCAGCGATACCGCGCCTATACCAATTTGACGGAGGAAATCTCGCCGTGCGCTCATCGGGAAATGATCGTTCGCTACGTGGCTCGGCATTCTTGGCCTCCTGAGGGTTTCTGAATTTACTAACGTGCAGCATATAACCGGACCAATGCCAGGGTCAAGCGAAAAGCGGAATGCTAAGTCGGAAAATGAAATGCCGCCCGGCCCAGAGTGCAATGTCGCGATATTCTCATGAAGTGAGTACATCCGCCGCCCTCCGGAACCGTCTCTTGGCCGCCGCCGGCTTGATCGTTGGTGCCCTTTCGAGTGGATCCTGGGCACAAACCGCGCCCTACGCGCCGCCGCTATCGCCCCGCGCCAAGGTGAATTTCGACCGGAACTGGAAGTTTATTCGCGAAGACGTCCCCGGCGCCGAGGCGCCCGCTTTCGACGACTCGGCCTGGACCACCGTCAGCACCCCGCACACCTTCAATGATGTCGACTCTTTCCGGCAGATCATTTCCCATAGCGGCGGCGATCGCGGCACCTACAAAGGACTCGCCTGGTACCGCAAACATTTCAAGCTTCCCCCGGCGTTCGCCGGCCATCAAATCTTCCTCGAATTCGAGGGCATGCGGCAGGCCGGCGACATTTTCCTGAATGGCAAGGAAGTCGGACTATACGAAAACGGGCTCTGCGCAGGAATCCGACAACCTGCCCGAAAGGCCAGCTTTCTCAGAGGGGTGGCCGTTGGCTAGCCTGAGAGGGTGAGGGAACACGACTGGACAAGGGTTCTAGGATGGCC
>JBEKYD010000197.1:0-14652 GCA_049511335.1 Bryobacteraceae bacterium
TTGCCGCATTTCCTGCATGCGCACGACGTACCGGTCGTAGGTATCGCCGTTTTCGCAGGTGGGAATTTCAAATTCGTATTGATCGTAGCCGGAATAAGGTTGCGCTTTGCGCAAATCCCATTTCACGCCGGCGGCGCGCAGCACCGGGCCGGTTACGCCGTATTCCTTGCACTCGTCGGCCGTCAGCACGCCCACGTCCTTCAGCCGTCCGCCCCAGATGCGATTGTTGGTGAGCAACTCCTCGTACTCATCCACCTTGGGCAGGAACATGTCGCAAAATTCGAGCACTTCCCGCTCAAAACCGTCGTAGGTTTCGTATTGCAGGCCGCCGATGCGGAACGCGTGGGTAGTGAGCCGGGCGCCGCAATAGTTTTCGAATATTTTGAGGGCTTCTTCCCGCTCGCGAAAGCAGTAGAAAACCGGAGTGATGGCGCCAATATCGAGGGCATGCGTTCCCAGCCACACCAAGTGGCTCGTAATGCGATTCAGCTCGGTAAGGATCACGCGCACGGCCTGGGCGCGGGGCGGCGCCTCCACGTTGAGCAGCTTTTCTACGGCCAGGCAGTAACCCAGCCCGTTCGAAATCGCCGCCACGTAATCCATGCGGTCCACATACGGGTTGAACATGGCGTAGGTGCGGTTTTCGGCGATCTTCTCCACCCCGCGGTGCAGATATCCGATGACGCAATCCGTGCCCAGCACCTTCTCCCCATCGAGCTTGAGGATCACCCGCAACACGCCATGCGTGGAGGGATGCTGCGGCCCCATGTTGAGGACCAGTTCGGTGGAGTCTAGGAATGTGGATTCCGCCATGATCGGTTCCTTGTCCGTCTACTGCCCGCTCTCAATCCCCAGATTCTCCTGCACCCAACGCTCGTCCTGCTGCAGGATGGAGTAATCCTTGCGAAGCGGGAACCCTTGCCACTCCTCGGGCAGCAGGATGCGGCGCAAATCGGGGTGGCCGGCGAATTCGATGCCGAACATATCGAACACTTCGCGCTCCAGCCAATTGGCGGTGCGGTGCACGCCCACGGCGGTAGGCGGGCGATGGCCGTCAGGAATCGAGGTCTTCAGCCGCACGCGTTGATTGCGCGAAAAGCTATATAAGATGTAGACCAGCTCGAAGCGCTCCGGTTTTTTCGGCCAATCCACCGCCGTAATGTCCACCAGATAATCGAAATCGTCTTCCAGTTTCAGGCATTCGAGAATAGGGATCGCCGCATCCGGCTTTACCACCAGAAAATCCTGCCCCAGGTAAGTGGAAGTTTGGACGATCTGCTCCCCAAACCTATCCCGCAACTCGCGGACTAACTCGCTATCCCAGGGGGTGGCAGCCATGGTGGCAGGCGGCTTGGGCGGCGCCGCAGCCGCGGCCGGCTTAGGAGGTGCCGTTTTAGGGACGCCAGCGGCTGCTCCGGCCTTCGGATTCGCGTCCCCTGCCCCCGGTGGAACAGGGGAGGGCGAGCCTGCAGGCTTCTGCTCGTCAGCCATTTGCTCTCCTGTAGAACCGTACGTGTATCACCTGACTGCACAGGGTGTCAAATAGCACCACACTATGCGCTTTTTCGAGGGGTGCTTTCCCCAAATGGCGCCGGCGCCGCGCCGTTCAACCCCGGCTAGCGTCCTCTCGCTTCGCGCGGCTCTCAAAATCGCCCGGATTGTGCTGTAATGAAGGCATTTCCGATGAGATCCCGTGCCCAACGTTTGCGCCGCCTGTGGAACCGCGTCCATCGCCGCGCACGCGAGTTGCAGATGATCGCGAACGGGCTGATCTCTCGGGACCATCCCATCCTGGCGCACGTCATTCCCATGCGCCGCTGCAATTTGTCCTGCGCCTATTGCAACGAGTACGACAACCATTCGAAACCGGTTGCGCTGGACGTGATGCGGGGGCGTCTGGACCGCCTGGCGGATCTCGGCACGGCCATCATTACCATCAGCGGGGGCGAACCGCTGCTGCATCCGGAGTTGGACGAAATCATCGCCCACGTCAGGCGCCGCGGCATGATCGCCGGGCTGATCACCAACGGGTATCTGCTCACCGCCGATCGCATCGCGCGGCTCAACCGCGCCGGCCTGGAGCACCTGCAAATCTCCATCGACAACGTCATGCCCGACGAAGTCTCGAAGAAGAGCCTGAAGGTGCTCGATAGAAAGCTGCAATTGCTGGCCGCGCACGCCGAGTTTCACGTCAATATCAACTCTGTCGTGGGCGGCGGCATCCATAATCCGCACGACGCGCTGGTGGTCGGCAAGCGCGCGCTGGAATTGGGATTCAGTTCCACGGTCGGCATTATCCACGACGGCGATGGTCAGTTGCAGCCGCTGGCCGACGCGGACCGCGAAGTGTACATGGCCATGCGCTCGATGGAGAAGGCCAGCTACGCCCAGATCAACGGTTTCCAGGACAACATCGCCCACGGCAAGGAAAACAATTGGCGATGCCGCTCCGGGGCGCGCTATCTCTATATATGCGAAGACGGCCTGGTGCACTACTGTTCGCAGCAGCGCGGCTACCCCGCCAAGCCCCTGGCCGGCTATACACTGGAGGACATTCGCCGCGAGTACCGCACCGCGAAGTCGTGCGCCCCCCGCTGCACCGTTGCCTGCGTCCATCAGATCTCGTACATCGACGGCTGGCGCGGCAAGCAGGACCTGATGCCGACCGCTGCCGCCGACGCGCAAGCGCAGGGGCTGGTGCAGTTGCAGTAGGCGTTTCAGCGCTCCTGCCCTTTGGTATGATTGAGTCGATGCTGACGCGCTATATCTCGGAAGCGATGAAGAGAGCGCGGTACAAAACCCTGGAAAACGGCGCCTGCTTTGGACAGATTCCCGGGTTGGCGGGTGTGTGGGCGAACGAAACCACACAAGACGGTTGCCGCGAGGTCCTCCAGGAGGTACTCGAGGAGTGGCTGGTGCTCAAGATCCGAGATCACGACCCAATTCCTCGCATGGGTCGCGTGACTTTGCCGTCCAAAGCCGCCTAGTTTTTGTTGCGAATCGCTGGAGCGCTCCCGCCGGGAATTGATCCGCAAGTTTCGCACCCTTGGCTTTTCGGGGCCAGTGTCCGGAGGGCGGCACCAGTTCATGGAGAAGGGCAGCCTGAAAGTGCGCATCCCGAATCCTCATGGGAGCGACACTATTGATGGGCCGCTTGTACGAGAGATTCTGCGACAAGCGTCGATCCGAATGAGCGAATGGAAGAAGGCCTGACGCCTTGCCCGATCCACAGAAAACAGAAAGCCGGGACATTCAAACAGTAACCCCTGCGGCGAATCGCCATCCGCCGCCTGCCCCGTTCGGATCGGCTTACGCGAGGCCTTGACGTCAGGCCCGATTTGTACGTACACTGTAGGTACGATATGGAGTTCGATTGGGACGCGGAAAACACGAGGCACATCGCGCTCCACGAAGTCCGGACGGTGGAGACCGAGCAGGTGCTTCAGAATGATCCGGTCGTCGCCCCATTTCCAGAAGCGCGGCGGCGAGGAACGCGTCCTGGTTCTAGGGCAGACAAACGCCGGTCGCTTGCTTGCGGTGATCTACACGGAGCGGGCAGAGAAGATCCGGGTGGTTTCCGCCTACCCGATGACCAAGCGGCTGGAAGCGATCTACTTCAGGGAAAGGTGAAATCATGAGCGTCAAGACCAAGGCTGGTAAGACGGCCAAGGTGCCGAAGTTCAAGTCGGAAGCCGAAGAAGCGGAATGGTGGGACCGGAACCCAGACTTCATCGCGTATCAATTCGGGAAGGCCGCCAAGGAAGGCCGCATTCTGCGTGGGCTTCCCGGCCGTGGCGCCACGCGATCCGTCACGATCCGGCTCGCGATGAAGGATGTAGAAGCCGCCCAAGCCCTCGCCGCAAGGGTGGGACTGCCCTACCAGACGTATATCAAGACCGTCCTGCACCAAGCTCTCGAACGAAAGCGCAATCTGCCTGGGCGGTGACAATTTTTCGCCTGTACGCTATTGATTCTTAGTGCAAAATCCGTACTCAGTGCCGGCTTATCTTTATTTGGGATGCCCCGAATCCCCTTGGCCGCGCTACCCGGCCCCGCTATAGGTACCCAGCCACCGGACCGGAAACCGCGCTGCCAGCGCGTTCGCCAGACGCTCATCCGCCGTCAGTAGCGGGGCGTCGGCGGCAACCGCCAGCGCCACGTACACGGCGTCATATACCGCACGATCGAACCTCGCCGCAATCGCAAAGGCATCCTTCAGCAGTTCGGCCGTGGCCTCTGTGGCGAGCTCTTCGCGCTCCAGCGCCAGAATTGCTTCCTCCGCCGTGCGCCGCGAAATCCTTCCTACCCGGACCGCCTTCCAAAGGATATTGCCGAACTCCGGCCAAAAGAGATCGGGAACGGTAAGATCGACCTTTCCGGCGGAATAATCCCGGAGCAGTTGCAAGGCTTCGCCGGCATGCGTTTCCCCGCCGCGGGGCAGGAACCACTTTGCCGCCACGCTGGCATCCAAAATGTAAGCGGTCACCTCAACCGGTCTTCCCGCTGCATATCTTCGGAGGAGGGCCCGGATGCTCCTGCCCGCCGTGCCTGAAGCCGCAGTGCGCGGTCCAGCAGGGCTCTGCGGCGCGCAAGGTCCTCGGGCGTCGGCACGTTCCGCTTCAGCAGCGCCAGAACCTCGGCCGAAATCGAGTGTCCGTTGGCGGAGGCGCGGTCTCGCAAGGCCGTATACACCGTGTCCGGCACGTTTTCGACATACAAGGTAGGCATAGGATACTCCTAGAAAAAGTCTAGCATACTCCTTGGCAAAGCGCTACGCCGGGCGCTCGGCCGCCGCCGCGGTACGCCGATCGGCCAAAACAATGAGAGGAGCGTGCTACCCTTGGGCTGAGAATTGCGTCAATAAGAATTGGAAGTCGTAACAGGTTGTAGCAGATTTCGCGCCTGGGTCCCGTTGCCTCTGAATTCCATTTGCCGCGGCCGTGCTAGCCTCGCAGGATGGCGCGGCCAAAGATGAACGCTCCAACGCCAACGCGCTTGGAGTGCTTGCTGATTGCCGACGACCTCACCGGCGCCTGCGATGCGGCCGTGGCTTTTGCCGCTCGCGGCGCCGAAGCCGAGGCCGTCCTCGATCCCGCCGCACTCGGCCCCGCTACGGAAGTGCTTGCCCTGAGCACCGACACCCGCGATTTCCGCGCAGGTCTCCTGGCGGGATTTATGCAGGACCTTGCCAGCCGGGCCCCGCCGGCGCAGGTAATTTTCAAGAAAATCGATTCCACCCTGCGAGGGAACGCGGGCGCGGAAATCCTGGCCGTGGCAGCCGCTTTCGCTTGCGACGCGGTGCTGGTGACGCCGGCTTTCCCCGCGATGCGGCGCGTGGTCGAATCGGGCTACCTGTGCGTAACCGGCCAGGAGACCTTTGCGCCGGTCGATTTGGCCGCCTATTTTCGGGCTCAGGGCGTGGCTGCATGTCACCAGGTGAAACCGTGGGATGTGGAGACGGCGCTGGTCTGGGGGAAGAGATTTCTTTCCATCGACGCGGGGTGCGAGCAGGATCTGGATAGCATCGTCCGCGCCGGCCTGGGGTGGCGCCGCAGAGCCTTGTTTGCGGGTTCGGGTGGCCTGGCCGCGGCCTTGGCGCGGTCACTGCGTCCGCGGCCGGCCGCGCGCCTGCCGCTCCCTCGCGCCGCCGGGCCGGCCATTTTTTGCATCGGCTCCGATCATCCCGCCACCTTGGAGCAGGAAGCCGGTCTGCTCTCCTGCCGCCCGGCGGTGCGGCTGGACGCGCGCGCCGCCTCGCCGGACGAAGTCGTGGGCAGCCTCCGTCAGTCGAAGCATGTGGTCCTCCGCATGCCCCGCGAAGCCACCTCACCGGCGCATGTGCGCGATCTGCTCTTCCCCGCCGTGCAGCATGCCGCCGGCTTGTTGCTTTCCGGAGGAGATACGGCGTCCCTGGTCGCGCGCGCCATGGGCGTGGATTCGATTCGGCTGGTGGATGAAGTCTCGACCGGCATTCCGTTCGCTTTGCTCCGCGGCGGCTTGCTGGACGGGCGCACCGCGGTCACCAAATCGGGCGCCTTCGGTGATGCGGATGCGCTGGTTCGCGTGGCCGATTTCTTCAGTGCCGGCGCGACCCCCGCCGCTTAGATCTCACTGACCCAGGGGTGGTTTTGTGGGGCGGACCCCCAGGTCTGCGGTCGACCCCCCGGTCGACCTTCCCCGCCGCGAAAACCCACCCCGAGCAGAGCCCAAGTCAGCACCCCCGTGGGGCAGACCATCGTTTTTCGTGGTCTGCCATGGCGAGACGATGCCGCAATCCAGAAACCAGCGAAGCCGCCGCCGCAATAGAAAAGCCTGAAAAGCACCCACCGCGTGCAGACCGCCAAGAAACGACAGCCTTCCCAATGAGACCGCCCCGGCGCGCGAAGAAGTGAACCGGCAGCATCCCAACGTGAGGCTTCCGCCAATAGGGCGTCAACCTGCGCGCGAGGAATTAGTGGGGCCAAGCCGCTTTCCCGGCAACCTATCCGGTCGCGGGTACTTCAGCGAAAGGCGACTAAACGCTCATGTGGAAGCCGCATCCCCAGACGCAAGCGCGTTATGGGGAGGAATCCCATGGAACACTATGGGTTCGGGTGCGGAGCTTGTTACGCGACTCACAGCGCCCCCGGCAAAGCCCGCGCTGATGCCGTTGTCATCATGACGGTCATGTCGCCGTCGATGATGATGTTGATGTCGATGTCGATGTTGATGGCCTCCCGCAGGCTTTCGCGGCCCCATGTGAAGCGCTCCCGCCCGAGCTGAATCACAAGCAGATCGGCCATGAGCCTCGCATGCCGGCCATTGCCATTGGGGAAAGGGTGGATCAGCACCAGGCGGTGATGGAACCGCACTGCGATCTCGTCGGCGGGATAGGCCCCGTATCCGATCCAGGCTTTGGCATCGTCGAGCAGTTGACGGAGTTCCGGGGCGATCAGCCAGTAATCGATGCCGATGTTCCGCTGGCTCGTGCGGAGCTTTCCCGCCCATTTCCATACGTCGCCAAGCATCCGCTTGTGAAGATCCTTTATGAATCTCTCGTTCAACAGATCGCGCCGGCGGCCATTCATGGCCCACTCCTGCGCTCGGGCGATATTCTCCTGCTCGGCGGCGTTGAGGTCCCGGCGGTCAGCGATGTGCGCCGGAATCAGGTCGCGCATTTCCTCCGGCGTGAGCGGCGTCGCCGCATCGTCGGGCTCCACGAAAATGCCGCTCACAGTTCATCCCACAGCCGGCTCGGAGTGATGTTCCGGACCATCTCGTCGATCTGCGCTTCGGTCTCCCTTGCGCCGACCGTTTGATCCTCAAGCTGCATCGAATGCGCGACCGCGGCGAGCCGCTTGCGCACGACACCGCGCGCGCGCTCCCGGACGACGGTCTCCAGCGGCTTGTTCGGTACGAGCGCATAGACAAGCGTGCAATCGAGCGCCTCGGCCACGCGCCGCAACGTTGCGAGTTCGATGCTGCCCCTGGCTTCCGACTGCTCCATATTGACCACCGAGGGCTGCTTCACACCGAGCCGCTTGGCAAGTTGCGCCGACGACATGCCGAGAGCCTCGCGAATCGCTTTGATCCACCCGCGCACAGGAGGCGCGAACGGACTGAGCGGCCCCATCTCCTTAAGACGCTCATCGAGACGGGTCCGCGACTGCAAGGCCAGCCGGGCCTTTTTCATAGGTTATAGCCTTTCAAATTCTCGCTCTGAAATAAAGCATAGCCTACTAAAAATTGCTTTGTCGATAGGCTGCAGCCTATTGCAAACGAGAAAACAGGCCGGATTGCGTCTGCACAGAGCGGGCGGCGTTTCGCGTACCTGAGCCTTAAGACGCAAAACAGTCGATCGCTCGGCAGATCGCCGCAGACCTTTTTGCGCGGCTCAGCGAACAGCCTTGCTTGCGGGCATTTTCATCGAGTACAGGCGCGGGATGCACATCGTCATGACCAAAGCTGACCGAATTCGTTCGTTCATCGGATGAATGCACGGAGCGCGTGCCCGACAGTTGACCGGATTAGTCCCCTGAACTCGGCATCCCGTCACCCGATTCTGGGACTGCCGTGGTCACCCGGGCCCCGGCGACGCCGCGGACTGGAGACAATAGAACCGTGAAGCGTTCGGGAGTTGCGGACTTACCTTTGCACGGCGGTCGTGTGCCTGCCTGGCTCGCCGATCGGATGACGCAGCTTGGGACGGCTATCGTCGAGAGTATCCTCCTCCACTACGGTCCTTCGGCGTTTCTTTCGCGGCTCTCCGATCCCTATTGGTTTCAGGCTCTCGGGTCGGTCATGGGGATGGACTGGCACTCGTCCGGCATCACCACGTCGGTGATTGGCGCGCTGAAGCGGGGGCTCAATCCGCGCGCGTCAGAGCTCGGACTGTACGTCTGCGGCGGACGCGGGCGGCATTCGCGCAACACGCCGGCCGAACTGCGCGCCATCGCGGAGACCCGGAGCCTCGATGGCGACGCGCTGGTCCGTACCAGCCGCCTCACTGCCAAGATCGACAACAACTGTATCGCCGACGGGTTTCAGGTTTACCTGCACTCGTTCATCGTCGCGGCTAATGGCGAATGGTCCATCGTGCAGCAGGGGCTCAACGATCGATCCGGCCTTGCGCGACGCTACCACTGGCATTCCGCCAATGTCCGCGACTTCGTGGCTGATCCGCACACCGGCATCGCCGGCGCGCATCAGGGCACGATCGTGAACCTGGTGGATGCCCACGCCGCGCCCGCGCAGGAGGCGCTGATTGCCATCGCACACGCACATCCCGATGTGACGCTGCAGGAAGTCCGCCATCTCGCCATGCCCCGGCATCATGACGTGCGCGCGGAGGACGTGGATCTAAAGCGTCTCGGCGCGGTGCTGGCGGTCGCTTATGAGCGCGACCTGAAGAGCTTCGCCGATTTGCTGCTGGTCCAGAACCTCGGTCCGCGCACGCTGCAGACGCTCGCGATGGTTGCGGAAGTGGTCCACGGGACGCCGGTCCGCTTCTCGGATCCGGCGCGCTTTTTGTTTGCCTTGGGCGGCAAGGACGGGCATCCGTTCCCGGTGCCGCTGAAGTCCTACGATGAATCGATCGGATTGCTGCGGCGCTCGCTCGACAAGGCGAAGCTGGACGGCGGGGCCAAGATGGAAGGCTTCCGCCGTCTCGACTGGTTTGTGAAGGTGGTCGAGCATCAGCTTGAGCCTGCGGCGGATTTCGACGCGGTACTTCAGCACGAGCGCGCCATTTCGCCTGCGCTGAATGGCCGCACGGTGTTCGACGACAGGCGTGCAGAGCCCAAGCCTGGGCCGCATCAGATGAGTCTATGGGATCTGTAAAGGCTTCCAAGGGAATAGACCGCGGACAACCGTGCCGGCCTGTACTTGCAGTCGCCGGCGCCGGCCGGCGCAGAGACGAACGCGGCTCAGGCTGCCTCAAGATCGACGCGTACGCGGCAACCCAGCGCCGTCGCAATGTTCACCAACGCGTCGAGCGAACACCGCGAGACCCGGCCGCGGAGCAGATCGTTGATCCGTGGCTGCGTCACACCGCAGCGGCTTGCCGCTTCCGCCTGTGTCCAGGCGTTTTGTTTCAGGCGGGCTGCGATTTTCTGCATCGGTTCGGCTCGTGCTCGCAGATTCGCGGCCTGTTCGAGCGTGTCCGCCATGGCGTCCCAAACGCTCGCGTAGCTCTCCGGTTCGCTCATACCTTGCCTCCCAACAGTTGCCTAAATCGTCTCTTCGCGATTTGAAGATCGTTCTTGGGCGTCGCCTGCGTCTTCTTCCGGAATGCGTGGAGAACGTAAACGGCCTCCGCACGCCTGGCCACGTACATCACGCGGTAGGCGCCGGTCGAGTCCAAAAGGCGAATCTCCTCCACACCTTTGCCGATAGCGGGCATCGGCTTGACCCTCTTCTGAATTCTACGTCAGCACGGCGAGCTTCGGCCGTCGCCACGTACGGCCGAATTTGGACTGATCCGGTCCGCGAACTCCGCCGTTCCGAACGGCCCGCCCCGCGTAGGTGCATCTCGTCGCTCCGGCATCATCACCCAGTGCACGTGATTGACACTCCACTGCGCCGCAGACCGATTGCCTGGGCTGAAACTTGGATGGCTGGAAGACCTGCTCACAATACCGGCAGTGTCGTTCGACCGTATCGGCGTTGTCGCACTGAAGCGGGTCCGGCCAAGAATTTAGAAACTGTTATGGCGTGGATACCGCGTCCCCGCCGATGGCGCTTCTAGCCAGCAACAAAACCGGTGAAAATGCTGCTGCTTTATTCCGGTGCTGACAGCCAGATCCGTCAATGCTCGCGTGCCCGTCGATTGGGGCCGCCGGGATGTAGAATTGTTGGTTCCAGACGAGGCCATCTCAATCCGCCTGGCGGAGGCACAACGATGAGCGCGGGAGTGGAAGCGAAAACCGTCGTGGTCAGCGGCGATATCACGCTGGATTGGAACCTGGCGCGTAGCCGGGGACCGGAGGCGCAAGGCCCTGCCTGGGAACCGGAGGTTTGTTCGCGGATCGGGTGGCAGCGCGGTGGGGCCGCCTTGCTGGCCGATCTGATCGAAGGGGTCGCGGCGCAGATCCGCGGTCGCGCCGCCTATGAGATTCGCCGGCCCGCAAGCCCACGGCGAACCGGCGCCGCCGGAGATACGCATATCGGGCCCGAAGACCCGCGGTTCCATCACTCCTGTGCCTCGTGGTTGTCTTATCCGTACGCCACCGCCAAAGGCTTCGAAAAGGAGAAGCCGGCCTGGCGGGTGTCGGAGTTCCTGGGCTTGAACCGCTGCTCCGCTTCGGACACCCCCAACGACTGGGCGCGGGTGGTGAATGACAGCCCCGACGCAAGCCTGGCGGTGCTCGACGATGCCGGCTTGGGGTTCCGCTCCAAGCCCGAGCTTTGGCCCGTCAGTCTGACTGAGTCCCGCAGCCGCCCCTGGGTGCTGGTGAAGATGAGCCGCCCAGTGGCACAGGGCGACTTGTGGGACCACCTCTGCGCGCACCACGCCGACAAACTGATTGCTGTCATGACGGTGAACGATCTGCGCCTCACGGAGGTGCAGATCAGCCGCGAGTTGTCCTGGGAGCGAACCGCCCAGGACCTCGCCTGGGAGGTCATCTACAATCGCGACCTCCCGGGTCTCGCGCGCTGTGCCCATGTGGTAATCTCGTTCAACGCGGCCGGGGCATTCCTCTATTCGCGAGAAGGCGGACGCGAGGCGCCGTGCCGGCTGTTATTCGATCCCGAGGTGGTGGAAGGCGCCTGGGAGCAGGGCTACCCGGGGCGGATGGTGGGCTACACCTCCTGCCTCACGGCCGGCATCGCGAAGCAACTCATGCTGGCGCCCGAAACACCCGATATTGGCGCGGGGATCCGCACCGGACTTTCGGCCCTCCGCTGCCTGCATCGCGAAGGTTACGACCAGCGCGGCGCCTCGGCGGCGGAGGTCAACATCGAGTTCCCGCTCCGTACCATCGTCGACGCGCTGGCGTCCGATGAAACGCCATATCAGGAAACGGCCGTGCCGGTGCGCACCGGCGCCCGGTATTGGACCATCCTCGGGGACCTGTACCAGAGCAAGCTGGAAGAGGTGTCGCGCGAAACGGTGCTGCTAGGGCCGGAACGGGTACTCCAGGGAGTGCCGCTCGGAAGATTCGGAGCCTTGCTGACGGTGGACCGGCAAGAGATCGAGAGCCTGCGCAGCATCCGCTCCCTGGTCGGCGAGTATGTGGCTCAGGAGCGTCCCAACCGTCCCCTGTCGATCGCCGCGTTCGGTCCTCCCGGATCGGGGAAATCGTTCGGGATCACCCAGCTTGCGCTGGCGCTCCGGCCGGGCGAAATCGAGCGCAAGGAATTCAACCTGTCTCAGTTCGGGTCCGCCGACGAGCTGATGTCGGCTTTGCACCAGGTCCGCGACATCGGGCTGGGCGGCAAGATCCCCCTGGTTTTCTGGGATGAGTTCGACAGCGATTACCAAGGCCCGTACGGCTGGCTGCGTTACTTCCTGGCGCCCATGCAGGACGGCAGATTCCAACAGGGAGACGTCGCCCATCCGATCGGCAAGGCGATCTTCGTGTTCGCCGGCGGAACCAGCGAGACGCTCGAAAACTTCGGCAAGAACAAGAACATGAGCGTGGATCAGGCCCGCGCCGCAAAAGTTCCGGACTTCGTCAGCCGCCTCAAGGGCTACATGAATGTTCTCGGCCCCAACCCGCGGGAGGGTGGAGACGATCCGTACTACATATTGCGGCGGGCCATCCTCCTTCGCTCGATGCTCGCGCGGGACGCCAAGCACATCCTGCACAAGGGCGAGGTGCAGATCGATTCCGGCGTGCTGCGGGCCATGCTGCTGACCCGGATCTACAGGCATGGAGCGCGCTCGATGGAGTCCGTCATCGCCATGAGCCAGCTCGCAGGCAAGACCCGATTCGAACGTTCCAGCCTGCCCACCGAGGCCCAACTGGACTTGCACGTGGACGGCCAGGATTTCCTGGCGCTGGTACAGCAGCTCGAACTCGAAGGTGAAATTCTAGAGAAGTTGGCGCACGCGGCGCATGAAGTTTTTTGCGCAGAGCAAACGGCCCTCGGCTGGAAATACGGACCCATCCGGAACGAAGACACCAAGGAGCACAGCTCGCTGGTGGACTTCGACAAGCTTCCGGACGATGAAAAGGAGCAGAACCGCGGCCAGGTGCGCGACATCCGCGGCAAGCTGGCTTACGCCGGATGTTACATGGTCCCCGCCCGGAGCGGCGAGCCTCCGTTCGTTTTCCCCGCTGACGTTCTCGAAGAACTGGCTTCCATGGAGCACACGCGCTGGATGCGGGATAAGGCCCAGGACGATTGGCGCTACGGTTCCCCAACCGACAAACCGCGCAAGCTGCACGCGTGCATGCTGCCTTGGAGCCTGAAGGACTTGGCGCCCTACGCCGGCTTCACCGACCGGCTCGGCCCCGTGGAGCTTTCCGAAGCGGAGAAAGAAAAAGACCGCACGGCGGTCCGCAAGATTGCTACGATCCTGGCTGACGCCGGCTACACCATCGTCGAGGCGCGCAGCAAACGCGACCGGGCCAAGGCCGCCGTAAAACCGTAAGCATGCCGCGGATCGGCGTCACGGGGCATCGCAAGCTCGCCGATGTGGCGGCCGTCGAGGCCGGGGTGGACGCGGCCCTGGCCGCCATCGAAGCCCGCTTCCCGAAGGAGCCGCTGCGAGTTTTATCTTCCTTGGCTGAAGGGGCGGACCGGCTGGTGGCACGACGGGTTCTGTCCCGTCCAGGCGCGCGGCTCGTCGCGGTTCTGCCGCTGCCCAGGCTCGACTACATGACCGATTTTGAGTCGCCGCAGTCTCGGGAAGAATTTCTGGCTCTGGTCGGCGAGGCCGAGACGGTCATCGAAATGCCTGCGGCGAACAGCCGCACGGAGGCGTACGAACAAGCCGGCCGCTACGTCGTGGAGCACTCGGATGTACTGGTGGCCGTGTGGGACGGCTTGCCGGCGCGGGGCCGCGGGGGGACCGCGGAAATCGTCGCGTGGGCCCGGGGGTTGGGGAAACCGGTTGGCCAGGTGTGGCCGGACGTAGTCGATTTCAGTGGATTGCGGCGTGGGACATAAGGACCGAAAAAGGCGCTATTATCCGATAGTGCGATAGCCCATGCTCACGGCACCCCCACCTCTCGCGTTTTCGGAAGCTCGACTTTGGCCGACCTCAAGGCCGAGCGTGATGCAGTGGTTGAACGCGTTTTTGTGCCGTGCGCGAGCTATGCCGGCAGAACGGATCGCGCTTTCAGGCGCGGATCTGCGCTGGCGGGTGAGGAGCGCCGCTCGGCCGCATCTACGTCCGTACCAATCCGAATCGTTGACCATTTGGGTTGGGAGCACAATCGCTTGTGGCCAGGAGGCCAGAACGATAATCCTGAGTTCCCTGAATCATTAATCACTTCGTTGAACTTTGGAGGGCTTTCCGATGCCTGACCGAGTGCCGAAAACCGATGAACCAGTAGCGCGTGTAATCCGCGTTTTCATCTCTTCCACATTTCGTGATATGCAGGCGGAGCGCGATGAGCTTGCCAAGCGCATCTTTCCTCAACTGCGCAAGCTGTGCGAGAGCCGGGGAGTGGCCTGGAGCGGGCTCGACCTGCGCTGGGGCATTACCGACGAGCAGAAGGCCGAAGGCAAGGTCCTGCCCATTTGCCTCGCGGAGATTCATCACTGCCGGCCTTATTTCATCGGACTGCTGGGCGAGCGCTACGGCTGGGTGCCAGACGAAATCCCGCCCGCGCTCATCGCACGGGAGCCGTGGCTGGCTGAGCATCTCGGCCACTCGGTGACTGAGCTTGAGATCCTGCACGGAGTGCTCCGGAATCCCAGGATGGCCGAACATGTTTTTTTCTACTTTCGCAGCCCCTCCTACCTTGACGCGCTACCCACTGAGCAGCAACAGGCCTACCGCGAAGTGCCGAGAGAGGAGGAGATCAAGGAGCTGGGGGCTGAAGAGGCCGATCGCCGCGCCGAAGAGCGAAAACAGATGCTGGTCCGGCTGAAGGAGCGCATCCGGAAGAGTGGCCTTCCGCTGCGGGAGGATTATCCCGATCCGCGCGCGTTGGGCGAACGGGTCCTGGCCGATCTGACTGCGGTGATCAACCGGGTCTTCCCGGAAGGCTCCAAGCT
>JBEKYD010000198.1:0-14651 GCA_049511335.1 Bryobacteraceae bacterium
AGCGTAACACAAACGGATGTTTATGATACATATATCTTGCGCATGAAGGCACCTTTCTTTACCTCATCGGTTGCCTCGGTCTCAGGGTAGGTTTTTGATACAGAGTCGTTCGTTCTGACGACTCCTGACTATTCGACTTGCCGGGTGAGCACCGAGAAACAGCAGAGCATTCCAGTGCAGGAGGCAAAGTGTCGCGAGTACTGTTCGACAAACGGCTTGGAGGTCGTTCGGGTATTCCAGGAGAAGGAGTCGGCCAAGACAATTGAAGACCGCGCGGAGTTCCAGGAGTTGCTGACATTCTGTACCAGCAACCACAAATCAATTGCCGCTGCGGTCTTCTATGATACGACTCGCTGGTCACGGGAAACCTCCCACTACCACAACGTCAAGGCGTTTCTCAAACGGAAGGGTATCGAGTTGCGCGCTGCAACACAGGCTTTCGATGATTCCCCTGCAGGCGAATTACTGGAATCCATCCTTGTAGCGCAAGGCACCTTCGACAACCGGATGCGCATGTTCAAGACGATTGAGGGAATGAAGGCCAACCTACGATTGGGTCGATGGAACCACCAAGCACCTATAGGATATCGGATCGTGCCAGAGGCACCGGCAGGTCAACCAAACCTCGTCCAAGACGCCGAACGAGCGCCACTGATCAAGCAGGGCTTCGAACTTTACGCGTCAGGGGCGTGCGCCAAGTCAAAAGTTCTCGCGCAGATGACGCAACTCGGGCTCAAAGGAAAGTCAGGCCGCCCCCTCAGTCAGCAGACATTCGACAAGATTCTGAGAAGCCCGATATACGCAGGCTGGCTTAACTCTCCAACGTGGGGAATCGCTGTTCGAGGTCGGTTCCAGGCCATCATCACGGACGATGTTTTCGAACAAGTGCAGAACAGACTCGCTGGCACCGGCGATGGTAGCCGTCAAGCGCGAGTGAGAGAGAATCCAGACTTTCCTCTCCGTGTATTCGTCAAATGTGCGAAGTGCGGGCAGGGCCTCACGGGCAGCTTCTCAACCGGGCGCAGGGGGAAGCGTTATCCGTACTACTGTTGCCGGGTGAAGGGATGTCGGGAGGTGAAATTCTCGCGCGATACGCTGCATCACGACTTTCATCAACTGGTTTACCGGCTTCTTCCAGTCGATAGGAGCTTCATGCCGCTCTTTCACGCGGTCATTAGAGACGTGTGGAACCAGAAGCACGCTGACCGCCAGCAACGCGTACAACGGGCGAAGCAGGAGGTTGCCTCGTTGGAGGAGAAAAGCCAGAAGATCATTGACGCCTTACTCGACGGGACATTCGACAAGGCGACGTACGAAACCCAGCGCGAAATAGTTGGAACCGCGCTGGAGAAAGCACGGATTCAGCAATCCGAAGCACTGATTAGCGCCGACCAAGTCGAATGCTTACTAGAGTTTGCAGAGTGGATGCTGGACCGAGCTGCGGGTATCTGGGAAAGTGCATCCCCGTCAAATAAACTACGCATCCAGGAAGCTCTCTTCCCCCACGGTCTGACTGTCACAAGAGAGGGATTTGGAACCGCCTCAATGCCATTATTTTTCAGACAATTGCATGAGGCTCCGATAGAGGAAACAAGTTTGGCGTCCCCAGGGGGATTCGAACCCCCGTTACCGCCGTGAAAGAGGGTTCGAGTCCCTTTGGCGCATTTTGGTGTGAGTCGGCAAGGCTCGCATAAATCGAACCCCGAGAGCCGGTTAGAGCCGATTTCGCCTCGGATGGTTTTGGAGTAGCTTGGTGGTGTTTACAAGCGGTATCGTCACCATAGCGTCACCGGAATTTCCGAGAACTCCGCCCCCCCCGGCTGCTACTTCGTTGGCTTCCACTCCCGCGCCAGGCGTTGCGCCTCTGCGATCTGAGCCGCATCCATCTTGGCCGCGACCTCATCGCGCGCCGCGGCGAACATCTGCTGGTAGTCGCCGTTCGCGTGCGCGGCCGCGAGGTTTACCCACATATGCGCTTGCACATAGTCTTGCGGGACGCCTTGGCCGCTAAAATACAATTGCCCGAGCCGGAACTGGGCTGCGACGTAGCCTTGGTCGGCAGCCTTGCGGAACCACCGCGCTGCCTCGGCATAGTTCTGTGCCACTCCCTGGCCGAGAGCGTACATGGCGCCGAGTTCATGCTGCGCGAGATCGAAGCCCTGGTCGGCAGCCTTGCGGTACCACCGGACCGCCTCAGCATAATCCTGCGCCACGCCTTGCCCATGGGCGTACATGACGCCGAGGTTGAGCTGCGGGAGAGGCCCACCTTGGTCGGCAGCTTTGCGGTACCACCGGACCGCCTCAGCATAATCCTGCGCCACGCCTTGCCCATGGGCGTACATCCCACCGAGGGCGAATTGCGCGGTAGCGTCACCCTGGTCGGCAGCCTTGCGGTACCACCGCGCTGCCTCGGCAAGATCCTGCGGAACTCCCCGCCCCTCTTCGTACATCAGGGCAAGAAACTGCTGCGCGAGAACCCCGCCTTGGTCAGCGGACTTGCGGAACCACCGCGCTGCCTCGGCATAGTCCTTCGCGGGGACGCCCAGGTAGTAACTGAACCCGAGGTTAAATTGAGCGCGGGCATCACCCGCCTCGGCAGCTTTTCGAGTATCTGACAACAAATCGGACGCGATACCAGTCCTCGTCTGTGGTGGGGGTGCTGTTTGAGGACTCGGCTGGGCTGCGAGCTGGATTGAAAGGAAAGCCAGGACCGAAGCGATCCGCGAGGCAACCATCATGACTGCACTCTCCATAGGCAAAAATACCACCGCGGCGAACCGTTTGCTCAGACCGCCGGGCGTACTATGCCGGGTGTGGCATTCCTGCTACGCGCGCGGCTTCGCGCGCGGGCGCTTCCGTTCACCAGGCTTGAAGAAGATTCCTTGAAGAAGAAGCCGCGATACGTCATCCGGTTCCATTCGCTCGTTCTTATCCTTCCGAGTTACGAAGACCTCGTGTCCGTCGACAGTTATCACCAGTTCACCCGACGAGCCATCTATGTCGCCCACGAACGTGATACAGCCACCATGCTCATCGAACGTGACCAGCACGCTCCTGCGCTCCTCGTTGCTCTGCCCAGGTCCCCCGATGAAAGATGTTCGCACGATCAAAATGCGTTTCCCGTTTTCCAGCTCGTACTTCACCTCCGGATAGGCAGGGTTTCCGTACTCCTCGTTATAGGAGTCCGACGCATCCTGAAGTGCGGCCCTAACTTTCTCCCAAAGAGCCGGAGCCTGGCTAGCGCAAACCCGCTCGCGCTCAGCCCGTTCCCGAACCCAGTTTCTCGGGTTCATTTGATTCAATCTCCTTCCTACGATTGGTACTCACGAACGCCGCGGCCCTGCCCTAACTTCGAAGCCATGCGCCCGAACACTGCCTCGTCTAACTGTAGCCCCTGCTCAGTCATTTCTCAATACTCCCGCGCTCTGTGCTTCCGCTTGCTCCCGTGCCTCGCGCGCCTTGCGGCGGGCCTCAAGCATGGCCGCGAACTGCACGTTCAGATCCAAGCTCTGACTGCCCGCCAGTTCAAGGGCCTTGCGCCTTGGGTAAACATATTGGGCCAATTCTGCGAACATGCGCCCGCGGAGGTGCGCAGGATACCTCCGATTCGTGGCGATCCGGGCCATACCCTCGATCGGGTTGCAACCAAGAGACTCAAGAATATCGTTCACTTCCCCAGTCTCACGGTTTGGTGTGCCGGCCACGCGTCCGCCCGTTTTGCGCCCTAAGGCCATCTACTTCACTCTACTTTAGAAGCCAGCCGCGGCGAACTTTGCGTGGAACAGCGGAAGCCCTTGCCTTGCATCAGCACATGCCCTCCGCCACGCGATTCGATGGCGCGGATTCGTCCGCAGAGCCGCCGAAGGTCTTCTGCTATTCGCGCCATCGGGAAGCCCAGCCTCGGTTCTTCTTCCGCACTTCCGACGATAGTCTAGGCGTAGCGTGTTTTTTGCCCACGCTATTCCTGGGATAGAGAGAACCATACTGAGTAATGCCACGTGGGGGAGTTGTCGCTTTCATCTCGGGATGGAGTCTGCTACCAACGTCGGACTGCCGGCTGCGTTCGGCCATCTGCGCCCGCCGGTGGCGCCGCTGCTCTTCCCGCAGTTCTCTTTCGGCCTGAATCGTTTGGCGCTCTTCCTGGAATATCGCGTTTCCGAGTTCCTTCACCGCATCACTCAAGGGTGTGAGAACGTAGGCTCCGGTCTCCCGCACAATTTCCCCGCGCGCGTGGTTTCCTGGCCTTCGGAGCCATCCAATCTCCGCAAGCTGATTCAGAGCGCCGCTCACCGCGCTGAACGACTTGAGACCGCTATAGCGCATCATGCCGCGGTAGCTGATCTCGACTTGGAATGTCTCGAAGCCTGAAGGCTCAGCGAACGAAAGCAGGACCGGCACGATTCCCTGGGCCGGAGCGGAGAGGCGTGCCCAGAGCCCTGACCGCACCAAGAGCTCTATGGGCTGCTCCGTCCCCACCTGGTACGGGCGCCGCTCACCCGCTTCAGCCAGGTGCCTTCGAGGCGGAATTCTTCGCACTTCAAAGTTCTGCTCCAGCCAACGCGCGGCATCAGCCACCGTGACCCCGCGCGCATCTACAATCAGATCGACCACGCTCATTGGCTTGCTTCCGCATCCAAAGCAGCGGACCGTATTGTTCTTCTGGCGAACCGAAACGGATGGGGTTCGGTCCCCGTGCTGATGCCGTTCTGGGTGCCAGCAATGGATCATGCCGTGTTCCCCGAGGTGGAGATTCAGTTTTCGAGCAACCTCCGTAATCGGAAGAGAGCGGTTGGCCCACTTTAGATCCGGAATCCCCTCGGTGGGCGCCCGCGCGGCCGTCTGCCGTTTCTCGCTCGGCGGGGAGCTGATGACCGAATCCGCCATCTACCGCGGCTCCGTCTCGTGGCCGCCGCCGGCGCCGCCCTGAACCAATACGGTGCCCGCGGGTCGGGTCGGATTGCACTCGGGACAATGAACCGGGCAAAATCGGCCGGGCTTTCGGGTCGGTACGTGAACGACCGCCGGCCGCTCGCCGCACTCGTCACATGCCCCGGTCCGGGTTCGTAAACAATCCCTGCTTGGCATGAGAACCCCGCGCCACGTCACTTTTCTAGCCGCGGGCGCGCGTTCTCAGCGATGAGCCGGGAAACCTCGCTCGCGGGGACCAGCAAATGTTTCCCGGCCTTGCAGGTTGCGATCTTGCCTCGATATGCCCACTGCCGAGCGGTCCACACAGAGATCTGCAAGCGCCGCGCAAATTCCTGGACCCGGATGACCTCAGGGGCGCTTTCAATTGCCTTTTTCAAAGTTGCCTCCAGTCTGGCTTAATTTTTGAATATGTTTGCTTGGCGGGGCGATAGATTTTTGATTGATGTTTGTACAGAGATGTGCTACCAATAATAAGATGCGCAAAGGGACGCCAAAAGACGAAGCCGAGCACCGCGACCCAGGGGCGATAAGCGTCTTCGAAGCGCTCAAGCGCGGGTTTCCCGCTGAAGTTCCGATTCAGATCCCGATCAGGTCGACGGATTTCGTTGCGTTGAATTGCGATAGATTCCTGTTGGAGCTGAATCGTCCCATCAAATGGTCGGACTTCCCGGAAAGAGTTTTGAAAGCTCTAAGGGCGTCGTCAATTCGCTGGGAAGATCTGCCTCAAACTTTGACCGCCAGACTCCGGGTGTTTGTGGACGATTGGATCGATACCGGGCTGACAAAAGAGGGCGCAGAGGACCCGCGAACGCGTGACCTTACAAGAGCGCCGTTGGCATGTTATGCGGTTCAGGAGTTCGCGAGCCAACAGAAGTCCTGGCTACAGCCCGCGCCGGGTGGTCTGAGGCTCAATCTTCCGGGTGAGGGGTGGGAGCAGCTAACTGACCAGGTGGCGAAAGCGAACCGGCTCTTTTCGCTGTTCCTAATGTGCGGCTGGCGCTCCAGACTGGCAAAGTGTCGGCTCCCAAGCTGCGGTCGCTACTTTGCGTTGAATCACTGGAAGCGGGTCTATAAACGCGGACCTGTCTGCCCTACGTGCACCCGGATTCGCAGCGCGCAAAGTGCTGTCCTCGGCACGTCCAAAGCGCGCAAGCAGGCGGAGGGGGCGTTGTATAGTCTGGTCGCTAGGCGATTTGGAAGGAAGACATCGAGGTATGTGAACTGGCACCAAGACCCGAAGTTCAGGTCGGAAATTGTCGATTTTTTGAATAAACAGATCATGCGCACTGACAGCCTGCGCCGTGTGTATCGGCGCCCGCTCACCGGGAAATGGCTCTCATGGTCCAAGAATCGAGATGGAATCGAGAACGCTGCAAAAGGAGTAATCCGTGCCGAAAGCTAAAGAGCGCGATGGAGTGTATTACCGGAAGGACCGGGGCACCTGGTGGGTTTCCTTCACCGATGCCGCCGGCCGGCGCCAGCGGGAGGCGGTTGTAGCCAGCACCCGGCCGCAAGCTGTAGCGGCGCGTGCGGGCCTCATGGTGAAGGCGCAGCGCGATAGGGTATTGGGCGTTAAGGAGCCATCCGAAATCACGACGGCAGACCTCCTCGCCCGTTACGAGCGCCATCAGAAGCCGCGGCTGCGTCCAACGACGTTCGAGCGATTGGACGGGATTCTGGAGGCGTTGAAGACCGCTCTGCCGGAACGGGCAAAGGACATCAGCCGCAAGACGGTCGCGGACTACATCTCAACCCGCTCGGAGACGGTAGCGCCAGGAACGGTTCTAAAAGAGGTCAGCGTCCTGAAACACGCCCTGAGGCTGGCCGTGGAATGGGAACTGCTCAACGCTAACCCTGCCCAGGGCGCGAAGCTCCCCAAACTGCCGGAAGGCCGGACGCGGTATCTCTCGCCTACCGAGCTGAAGGCGGCTCTCCAAGCCGCGCCGGAGTGGATGCGCGCACCCCTCGCTTTGGCTGCTTTCACTGGGATGCGCCGCGGGGAACTGCTCGATCTTAAATGGAAAGATGTGGACCTCGAAGGCCAAAGGGTCTACCTTGGGTTCACAAAAAACGGCTCCTTGCGAGTTCTGCCCCTAAATGAACTGGCCGTGCGAGTGATTGCCAATATTCCCCAGGCAGAGCCGGGAGACGCGGTACTGGATGGTGTGGATCGCAAGAAGCTCAGCGTCTACACGGAGAGGCTCTTCCGAAAGCTCGGGATCGCCGATGCGTCCTTTCATTCGCTGAGACACACCACGGCAAGTTGGCTGGTGATGGAGGGAGTAGACCTCTACACGGTTGGGCAACTGCTCGGGCATCGAACCCCCCGCATGACGCAGCGCTACGCCCACCTTTCCCCGAGGTACCTGGCCGGGACAATGGGAAAGCTCGATTCGGTGTTTGGCGACGTGATGTCGGAATCAGCGAGTCCGGCGACCTTATTGCCGCGTGGCGATTGCCGCCGCGCAGGTGAGCCTCAATACGTCACCATAGCGTCACCGGATTCTGGAAGCGCCGAAAGCGGGTGCGCTAACCCGCTGAATTGAAATGGCGTCCCCAGGGGGATTCGAACCCCCGTTACCGCCGTGAAAGGGCGATGTCCTAGGCCGGGCTAGACGATGGGGACTTGCGGTGGAAAGAAAGCTACCTCTTTAATGTACCTGCCGGCGCTACCGACCGTCAAATGCTCCACCGGCTGAGCCAGGCACGATCACGCCACTTCCTAGAATCGGAACTCCAGGCGCCACAGTCGATTAGCCCAATCGAGGCGCCGGGTTCCATCGGCGTGCGTGCTATATATCGGAACGGGGAGGGCCGGCCGAAGATCGCCACCGTCCCACCGACAGATTCAAAAAAGCGCACCAGAATGCACAAAGATGGCAAAAGACCCGGTTCCACGAAACGAACCCATTCCTCCGCTCAAGCCATTGTTTTGGATCGAGTTAGTTGTGGGGCAGGTTGGCAACCTGCGCGCCGATTGGCAATCGGAGGCCGCCTGGCGCGGCCATCCGGCTTGGAGGCTCCTGCGCTCATTCGCGCGGCTGGTATCGATTGGCAACTTGCGCGCGCCCAGCGTATGCTCTAGAAACATTATTAGGGTCGAAGGAGTCTAATCTACATGCGTTACTGGTCGTTTTTCGCAGCCAAAGTCGCTGTGGCGTCGGTGGCGCTCTACGGCCTGCTCCTGCTGATGGACCTGTATTTGCGGCACGACTCATTGATCGTCCCCGCTCCGGTAGCCCACGCCACGCCGCCGGTGCCGGCCTTACCCGACCCGGTTCTCCATGCCAAACCCCGCCTGAACGCCGACGCCCAACCCGACGTGATCTGGATTGTGCCCGGCGCCGTTACCACGCGGGCGGAAGAAGCCAAACTACTGGCTCCGCTGTCGCACGGCAGCGAGCGTTTGCGGGACAACCTGGCTCTGATGGGATGGTTCCTCCTGGCGGTCGGGGTCGGATACTTCATCGTCTGGGACCAGCGCTATCGCTGCCGCACCTGCCTGCGGCGTTTGCGCATGCCGGTGGAAACCGGTTCGTGGGGCCAAATGCTCGAGTTCGGCCGGCCCCGCATCGAATATATTTGCGTCTACGGCCACGGCACGCTGCGCACCGAAGCCTTGCAGATTTCAGGCTTGGCGCAGCCGGAATGGACGCCCAATTCCGACGATCTGTGGCAGGATCTCTGCAGCTCCGGTAAAGATCCCCCCAACCGCTCGTGACTCCGCGCCACGCCCGGTTGCCAATCCAACACAGGCAGCGCATCGAAATCGAGCGAACCATGCACGGCCCCTTGCATGCTCGGAAACGCTAGACGGCGACGCGGCATGAGAGAATCAAAGATGGTGGCCAAAAAAGGAATGAAACTCAGGGTCCCGACCGCTTCCGGTCTGACCCGTTTCGTTTTGAGCCCGCTGGGCCGCGGCTTGCTCATCGGGGGCGCCGTCGCCATCATCCTCGCCTTCGGCGTCTTCACCTATTTCTACCTTTCGTACGCCCCTCTGATCGATAAGAAGCTGCGCGACGGCCCCATCGCCAACACGGCCAAAATCTTTGCCGCGCCGGAAGCCGTCTCGGTCGGCGATACTTCGACTCCGGAGATCATTGCCGCCGGCCTCCGCCGCAGCGGTTATACGGAATCCCGCAGCAACCCAACCGGCTATTACCAGCTCTATCCCAACGCCATCGAAGTCTACCCCGGAGCCGACTCGTATTTCGATCAGGAAGCCGGCCTGATCCGCTTTTCCGGCGGCAAAATTTCGGGAATCGTCTCGCTCCAGGACAACACGGCGCGCAACGAATACCAGTTGGAGCCCCAACTGATCACGAATTTTTCCGGCCCCGGCCGCGAGAAACGCCGCACCGTGCGGTTCGCCGATATCCCAAAGGTGCTGGTGGAAGCGGTGACCTCGGCGGAAGATAAGCGCTTCTTCCAACATTCCGGTTTCGACCCGGTGCGCATCGTGAAAGCCGCCTGGGTGGACGTGCGCGAAGGCCGCAAGGACCAGGGCGCTTCCACCCTCAGCATGCAGTTGGCGAAGATGTTCTGGCTGGACCCGCAGAAGCGCTGGACGCGCAAGCTGGCGCAGGTGATGATCACCATCCAGATCGAACAGCGCATGTCCAAGGAAGAAATCTTCGAGGACTACGCCAACGACGTTTACCTGGGTTCGCGCGGCTCGTTCCGCATCCACGGCTTCGGCGAGGCGGCGGAGGCTTATCTCGGCAAGGATCTCAGCCAGATCGACGTTTCCGATGCGGCTGAGCTGGCCGGCATGATCCAGTGGCCGGCCGCCTACGACCCCTACCGTCATCCCGACCGCGTGCGCGAGCGCCGCAACCTGGTTTTGGGCCTGATGCGCCAGAACGGCTACATCGACGACCGCGATTACGCCAAAGCCGCCGAAGCGCCCATTAACGTGCCCAAAGCCGCTGCCCAGTCGATCGAGGCGCCTTACTTTGCCGACCTGGTGAGCGACACCCTGCAATCCAAGTTTCAGGACGCCGATCTGCAGGCCAACGCCTATCGCATCTACACCACGCTCGATATGCGGTTGCAGCGCGAGGCCGGCGAGGCCGTTCGCATGGGTATGCAGAACGTGGATGAGCAGATCCGCAGGCAGCGCCGCTTCAAGGGCAAGCCAGTGCCCGAACCGCAGGTGGCGCTGGTGGCGATCGACCCGCATACGGGCGAAGTGCGTGCCCTGGTGGGCGGCCGAAGCTACGGCGCGAGCCAGCTCAATCATGTGCTGTCGAAGCGCCAGCCCGGCTCCATCTTCAAACCGTTCGTGTACGCCGCCGCCATGGATACGGCCGTGGATGGCGGTCCCGAGGTGCTGACGGCCAGCAGCATGGTGGACGACGAGCCCACCACCTTCTGGTTCGACGACAAGCCGTACGAACCCTCCAATTTCGAGCACGAATTCATGGGCCGGGTCACGCTGCGCACGGCGCTCGCCCATTCGCTCAATGTGGCCACGGTGAAGGTGGCCCAAACCGTGGGATACGACGCGGTGGTGCAAATGGCCAACCGCGCCGGCATGAATTACCGCATCCAGCCCACCCCCGCCGTGGCGCTGGGCGCATACGAAATCACGCCGCTCGAAGCGGTCGGCGCCTACACGCTATTCGCCAACCAGGGCGTCTACGTGAAGCCGAATTTCCTCACCCTGGTGCGCTCCCAGGATGGACACGTGCTGTACAAGGCAACTATGGAGAAACGGCAAGCGCTCGATCCGCGGGTAGCCTACCTGATGACCAATCTGATGGAGGAAGTGCTGCGCAGCGGGACCGGGGCGGGAGTTCGAGGCCGTTATGGGTTCCTGGTGCCGGCGGCGGGTAAGACCGGCACTTCGCGCGACGGCTGGTTCGCCGGCTACACCTCGCAGTTGCTCTGCGTGGTGTGGGTTGGGTTCGACGACAATAGCAATTTGGATCTGCAGGGGGCTTTCTCGGCCGCTCCCATTTGGGCGGAATTCATGCGGCGCGCGCTCAGCTTTCGCGAATATCGCGACGCCGAGGAATTCCAGGTTCCCAACGGAATTGTCACTCTCGAAATCGACCCGGCTTCCGGCATGCCGGCCACGCCCAATTGCCCCAAAACTCAGACCGAAGTTTACATTGCCGGGACCGAGCCGGTAGGAAGCTGCCCGTTGCACGGCGGCCGCAGCGGCGCGACCAACGTGGCCGGTTGGGATTCGGAGGCGCCGGCGCGGGCGGGCGAATCCGGCGCGCCTTCCGTCGCCAGCCAGATCGGCGCGGGCGAAGTCGCGCGCCGGGCCGCGCGCCAAACGCCGCCCGATTCCGCTACCCAGACCGCCAATGGCCAGGCGCAGGGCCAAGACCCGGCCAAACCGCAAAAGAAGAAGGGGCTATTACTCCGGCTGCTGGATGTGATTAAATAATCACAGGGTGATTCGGTAGCACTGCAGGAGGCCCGCATGGTTGCAAGTCACTTTGCCTTGGCGCTGGTGGCAGGTATCCTCTCCGCAACCGCGGCCGCTCAATCCAGCACGGCCATGCTGGATAAGGCCACGGCAACTTCGGCCGCCACAACTGCGCCTTTGACACCGGAGGTGCGGGGCGACATCTTCATGGCCCGAAGGGATTATCGCGCGGCGATCGATGTGTATGGTCTGGCGCCATCCACGGATCCCATCGTCCGCAACAAAATCGGCATCGCCTACCACCAGTTGAACGAACTGGGCTATGCGCGCAAGGCATATCAGCAGGCCCTCAAGCTCAAACCCGACTATGCCGAGGCGATGAACAACATGGGCGCGGTCTACTACGCGCTCAAGAGCTATCGCCGCGCCATCTCCTGGTACGGGAAGGCGTTGAAACAGGATTCCACCTCGCAGCGGGCGGCGTCCTACTACATGAACCTGGGCACCGCCTGGTTCACGCGCAAGAACTTTACGAAAGGTATGGAGAATTACCAGATCGCGGTCAAGCTCGACCCCGAAGTGCTGGAGCACCACGGCAACTTCGGCCAGGTACTGGAAGAGCGCAGCATGGCCGAGAAAGCCTCCTACCATTTCTATATCGCCAGGCTGTATGCCAAGCAGGGCCGCACCGAACTGGCCCTTCAGTATCTGCGCAAAGCCCTGGAAGAGGGCTACAAGGACAAAAAGGATCTTTCCAAAGAGCCGGATTTCTCCGTCCTCCGGGATTTGCCTGAATTCAAGGAGTTGCTGGCCCTGGAACCGCGTGTCCTGTAGCCATTTGGGACAGGCCTCCCGGCCTGTCTTAATTGCTGTTTGCCTGCTGGCTGGCGCGTGCTCGCGGCATGCGGGCCCTACCGAATGGAGCCGTCTCGCCATTGTGCGCTTCGAGAACCTGGGAACCGATCCCGCGCAGGATTGGATGGGCCGCGCCTTCACCCAGGTGCTCACGGAGGAACTCCGCAACGCGCCCGGGATCTATGCCATCCCAGCCACGCGGTTGGGCGCGGTAGAGCGCAACTTGGGTGTTCGCCCGGTGTCGGCTCCCGGTGTCTCCACCGAAACGGCGGCTGCCGCGGCCGCCGGCGCCACCCGCATTGCCTACGGTTCCTATTGGATGGAAGCCGGGCATCTGCGCGCCCAGCTTGTTTTGCGCGACGCGCGGACCGGCCGCGACGTTGCCTGGCTGGGAGCTTCCGCGCCCGATACGGATGTGTTGTCCGCCGCCGCGCAGCTCGCTCGTCAAATCACGCCGCATCCGGAAACTTTCAGCACCCACAATCCGGCCGCGCTAGAAGCCTACAGCGAGGCTCTGGAAGCGCCCGGCCGCGCGCAAATGGCCGAAGCAGCCGAGCGCGCCATCGCCGCCGACGCCGACTTCGCCCCCGCTTATCGGCTTCTGGCCGAGGCACAGCGTGGCGCCGGCGCCGCGATATCTACCCTGGAAGCGGCCCTCAGCCGGGGGCCGGCCATCCGGGCGGTGGAGCGCGCCCGCATCGCGGTAGACGCCGCCACTTTGCGCGGCGATGCCGCCGCGCATTACCAGGCTCTTATCGCGCTTGCCCGCCTTACCCCGCACGATCCCGATCTCTGGCTTTCGGTGGGCCAGGTGGCGCTCAACCGGCACGATTTTCGGCCGGCCGCACAGGCCTTCCGCGACGCTCTCCAAGTGGAGCCGGACGACGCAAACCTGATCAACCAACTGGCCTACGCCCTGGCTTACTCCGGCGATCTCGCCGCCGCCACCGGCGCGCTCCAAAAATACCGGCAATTGCGCGCGGCCGATCCCAACCCCATCGACTCGCTGGGCGACGTCAACCTGATCGACGGGCGCTACCGGCAGGCCGCCACCTTCTATCTCGAAGCCGCTCGGAAAGATCCAGGCTTTCTCGGCTCCGGCGACTATTACAAAGCCGCGTTCGCCCGCCTGATGGCCGGCGATCTGGCCGGCGCCAGCGCGCTCGCCAAGCAATATCGCGATGCCCGCGCGGCGGCCCACGATCCGGCGGCCGAACTCTTCGATGCCGAATGGCAGTGGATGGCGGGCCAGCCCAAGGCTGCATTCGCCCGCCTGGAAGCACTGGCGCAAAAAGCAGAAACGGGGCCGCAGCGTTTCCTCGCCTCGCGAGCCTACGTCCGCCTGACGGTCTGGAGCCTGGTGTCCGGGGACCCGCAACGCGCCCAAGAGCTGGCGAGAAAAGCACGCGAAACTGCCGACCGTTCGACCGCCGCGGCCGCCGCCATCGCGAGCTTCCTGGCGCAGCCGCCCGCGACCGCCGAAGAGTGGAAAGCCCGCGCTCTCCGGCTGGCTCCCCTCGACGCGGAAACCGAAATCCGCGATTACGCGCTGGCCCACGCCCTGCTGCTGGCGCACGATTTCACCGGCGCGGGCGAAATCTTCGAGCGCATCTACAACAACGGCGAAGACTCCAGCGACGACGGTCTGCCCGTGCTGCTGGCCTGGTGCGAGCTCGAGACCGGACGCACCGCCGAAGCCGCCGCCATTTTGGCGCGTACTCCCGTGCCCCCCGTCAACGGCCCGTCGCTGTTCGACGCATTCTCCTTTCCCCAATTGCTGAATCTGCGCGCCAGACTTGCAGCCCAGCAAGGCCGGGCTGCTGAAGCTAAGGCCGACGCCGCCCTGTTCCGGCAACTCGCGGGGCAGTAGCCTCGATCCCCTCGTACACTGCGCCAGGACAATCGCGGGAAGTTCCGCGCGTCGGCATCTCGTCTAACTGCCTGCCGCCGAACGGACATCGCCCGTTTTCAGTTTCAGGGAACGGCGTTTCGCAAGACCAATCGCTCGGAGCGATTCGGAAACGTCCCGTCTGTTTGCAGGTTCTACCGTCGGCACCGATTTCCCGATTCCGGCACCGATTTCCCAACCTGCGAGAGCTTATTCCGACCGGAAAAGCCGCCTCAAAAGGCGGCTGCAGGCAGAATTGCCTACCCCACGGCCAGGGCCGAGGGCCGGACCAAGGAAAACTATGCGGCAGCAGGCCTGGAGGCCCGCGCCACGGAAGTGCATTTTTGTGCAAATTTTCGGGTTTTTCGACGGCTTGGCCCTAAGCTGCCGGTTTATCCTTTTCGGCTTGGGGCTCTTTGTCGAGTCCGGCGATTTCTCGAGCGAGGTCCGGGGGCAGTTCTGCCAGGGTGACCGGCTTGGCCGGCTGGAAGCGCGGCGGGGCGATGGCGGTTTGGAAGATGAGGGTAGCGGCTTTGAGACGCACCGAGGGGGAAGCTTTGGGATCGTCGAGCAGGTCGCTGAGAGTTTTGAGGG
>JBEKYD010000199.1:0-14598 GCA_049511335.1 Bryobacteraceae bacterium
CTGCTGCGGTTGGGCCGGTTGCGCGTGCTGCTGTTGCGGCTGTTGGGCGCGCTGCTGCTGTGGCTGTTGTTGCCGAGGCTGCTGCGCGCGCTGCTGCTGCGGTTGGGCCGGTTGCGCGTGCTGCTGTTGCTGAGGCTGCTGGGCGCGCTGCTGCTCCGGTTGTTGAGCCGGTCGTGCGTGCTGCTGTTGCGGTTGCTGGTGCTCTTGCTGTCCGCGCTCCAGTCGCGCGTACGCCGGGACAATCGTCCCGACAAGCAAAAACAAGGCGGCGGTGCTCGTTGCTCGAACCAATTGCATAGCGATGGTCCTCCGTTAAGACCGCCATTGAGTGTGCACGCGGACGACCAGCGCGGTTTACCTGTGTGCCAGGGCTTCCGCTTCCTCCGCTTCCGCCTTGGTCTTCTGCACCGTCCCCTCCGGGTGGTTGGGCGGTGAGTAGAGCGTATACAACTTTAACGGCTCTGTCTTCGACCTGTTGATTACGTTATGGTACGTGCCTGCCGGAACCACCACCACATCTCCGTTCTGCACGCGGTGCTCTTGCCCCTCGTTAAAAACAAATGTGGCTTCGCCTTGTTCGATGCGGAAGAACTGGTCGACGTTCCGGTGCACCTCGTCACCGATTTCTTCTCCCGGTCCCAGGCACATCACCACAAGCTGAGTATGCTTTCCGGTGAAGAGCACCCGGCGAAAGTAAGTGTTCTCCAGAGTCTGTTTCTCCATGTGTCCAACGTATGCAATCATTGCCGTAACCCCCTATCCCCTGGTTTCTTGATTCACGTGTTCGGTTGTTTGCCGGGCAGCCAATTCACCACCATTCGTGGCTGCTACCGGCGCCCTCTCCGTAGGTTTATCCGTAGTGCCGTAGTCGGCTGCGGCCTCCGCGGCGGAGGAGATGTTACGGGCGCCTGTGTCTTCCAAGGTTTTGGTCGCCCGGTCACACCACTCTGGGCTGTCACAGTGGACGGATAGGAGAATTCCTGCACTCCTGACTCTGCCCGCGTACCGCCTGGCGACGTATTCGGACTGCCGCAAGCCCGCCATGAATCCCACGATCCAACCCAGAACTCCGCCGGCGCCAGCTCCAGCCGCCGCAGCCACTACCGGTCCAGCCGCGATGAGCGGCACTAGACCCCCGATGGTGAAACTTTGAATGGAAACGAACCAGGCTAATGCCGCGCCAATCGCCGCGCCCGCTGCCGCCCCGATCGCCGCGCCCCGCGGCGCCCTGGTATGTTTCTCGTGCCCGAAATCCTTTGAGCCTTGATTGTCAGACGATAGGATCGAAATATCTGTTGTGCGGTACCCCGCCTTGTGCAGGACGTTGATGGCATCCGAAACAGTTGTGCGATCCGAATAGATTCCCATTACCGATGTGTGCCTTGCCATTTACCATTCCTCCTTTTGGAAGTGTCGACCTTGGACATGTGCACGGAGTGGGCCAAGCGCGGGAGACCGGAGCGATGCGGCGATGCAGGGTAGGCCAGCGCCCGTTTCTGCAGAATCTGCCTTTGAAAATGCACATTCTGCCGTGCCATGAGGCGGCATGGGCGGCTAGCCGCAACCTCGCGCCATAAGCCTCTGGAACTCAAACGGCGGCAAACGTGCCACAGGCGAGTTATGCCGGGAAACCGGAAGAGCAGGAGAAGAACATGAATTGGGCTCAAATCGAAGGCAAATGGAAGCAGTTCACCGGTTCCGGCCGCGAGCGCTGGGGGAAACTCACCGACAATGACTGGGAAACGATCGCCGGCAAGAAAGATCAATTAGTCGGACGAATTCAGGAGCGGTACGGGGTGGCGAAAGAGGAGGCTGAAAGGCAGACCGACGAATGGTCGCGTGCGCTGAAGCATTTCGAGCGCGAACCCAGTCCAGCCACTCGCCTTTAGAACCGGGCATTCGGATGAGGAATGGAAACCGATGAAACCGAACCAGGCGCGAATCGCGGATTTTTGGTGCAGATTGATGCACCGGGCGCCGATGTGGCCCGCGCACGGCCACTATGAGTGCCGCACGTGCGGGCGCCGGCAACCGGTGTGCTGGGAGCAGCCTGCATCGGGGACACTGCCACGCCAAACCCAGGGACAAAGCGCCTTGGCAACCGGAACGGACTCGCGGATTCCGTGCTCGTAACAAAGGCCGTGGGGCTCCGTGCGCCGCGAGGCGTTCGCCAAGTTCGTCCACTACAATCAAGTCACCTTCACTTGGCCCTTGCCTTGGATGGGATGGAGAGCTCAGTCAAATGCAACTTGATAAAGATGCCTGCATTGCGGTGGTAGTCAAACGAACGTGGGCGAACCTGCATGGCGTCAAGATGTTTCTTCGTCAGCAGGAGAGTCCCCAAACCGAGATTCGCGGGGTGGACGAAAGTCACATCATTTTCGCCACAGTCCTCGATTCCGACGACGCGAGAGGAGTCTGGATCGAACTGGCCGCGAACGAGCAAAAGCCGGATTCTGCCGTCGAGCGCTTCAGCATTCTGGTGCCGTGGAGCCAAATCTTGACCATCGTGGTTGCCGGGCAGTTCTCCCCTGCCATCCGGCGGGAGGCCCGGAAGATTGGGTTTACCGGCGAAACGGAGCGGGAATAAAGTCCAGCCCGGCGCCGCTTCCGAAGGGCATTCAACGGCGAGTGCGCCGCGGTGATTGGATTGCTAGGCGTTAGTTGAATTGGCGAAGTAAACTTTCAAGCCTGCCCTCTGCTGCAACCGGAAGGCGGAAGAAGAGTGAGCTGTAGCAACACCGTGCTTGCGGGAGCCGGTGTTCGATTTATTGCCGCTCGCTCGACTTTCTCTTGTTGGTTGCGGCAGAGGTTATTTGTGGATTGCCTTCATGATGGTCTCTCCGGGGATCATGATTGCGGTAGCCTTCTGGCGTTTCTGGCGAAGGAACCATAGGACGCGGACTTCCACCAGGGCACTCCAGACGGCCCGACGCCGGATCCCGGCCCGAACCCGGGCGAGCCGCATCGGCGGTAGCTCTCGCTGGTCTATGAGCTGCTCCGATGCGGCCTTTCTTTGGGACGCGGCGTCCGTCGCGCAATTCCTGCATTTCGTTCTGCAATAGCTGCGCGGGTCGCCATCGACCTTGATAAGGGCTAGCTTGGCGGGATGGCGGCAAGATCCGGCGCCGCGCCGGGTCTTCAAGTCCAGGCAAGCACGGCTCTAAAACCAAATAACAGCCGCCCTGATTTGCGTGGGAGTGGGTCTATGGACCTTGGAGTGCTTCTTCTTTACATCGTGCACGGCCGGCCAGCCGAGGTCTAGCGGCATGGTGCCCGACAGAGCGAAGAGCCGGTAGCACACATTCGAGAACGAAGGAGAAAAAGCAGATGAGTGTCCTGAGAACAGTAACGACAACGGCGTTTTGCCTCGCGCTGATGGGAGTGGTATTTTCACCAGCCGCAAAGGCAGACGACTGGAACAATAAGACCACAATGACTTTCAGCGCGCCTGTGGAGATTCCCGGAGTCCACCTCAAGGGTTGGGGGGTGTTGCCTGCGGGCACCTATGTGTTCAAGCTCCTGGACTCGTCATCCGACCGCCATATCGTCCAGATCTTCAACGCCGATGAAACGCAGTGCTACGCCACCATCCTGGCCATCCCCGATTATCGCTTTATCACAACTGACAAGACCGTAGTTACTTTCCGGGAGCGGCCCGCGGGTGAGCCGGAAGCGCTCCGGGCGTGGTTCTATCCCGGCAAAAACTGGGGCGACGAATTCGTTTATCCGAAAGCCAGAGCGGTAGTATTGGCCAAAGAGACCAACACGCCAATCCTTTTCACCACGGTCGAGATTCCGGTCGAAGTCGCCGAGCCGGTCCAGTCGGCGTACGCTCCTCTGGTGCTGCAACTGAAAACTGTGCCTCTCATGGCCGTCAAGCCGACCGGGCAAGAGGTACAAGTTGCTGAAGTGGTCACTCCGCCACCGGCAGTGGCCGCAACGCCCGCGCCAACAACGCCCGCGCCGGCGCCGGTCGAAACGCTTCCAGCCACGGCCAGCACGCTGCCGCTGATGGCGTTGTTCGGATTGCTTGCTTTGGGCGCAGCCTGGAGCCTCCGGCTGGCGCGGAGACGCGTTCGCTAAGGGGCTTGACCGGCGATTCGGCGCGTCATGGTTCCGGCGCGCCCGCGGCCGCCGGTGAGCTATGTGGCCGGGAGTCCCTTTGGCGGGAACCCGGCAAACTCGTGCGGAGAAGCACATGAATGCTATAAGTCTGGGGCAGGCGCGGGCGGGAGAGCGTGGCGTGGTGAAAGCCGTCTCTCTCCCCGCCCTTCTCCTGATTGGCCTGGCAGGCTCCGCCGGAGGTCAGGCTTCCGGGACGGGACAAGGTCGCGCCCCGGCATCTTTCTCAATCTCAGTAGACGTGGACTTGGTGGTGTTACACGTGACCGTGACCGACCGGCAAGGTGGCTTTGTCTCCGATCTGGACCAGCGCGACTTTGAGGTCTACGAGAGCGGCGTGCCGCAGCTCATCAAGCTTTTCAGAAACGAAGATATCCCGGTCACTGTGGGACTGGTTGTCGACCACAGCACCACCATGCGGCCGAAACTTGCGGAGGTGACCGCCGCCGCCAGGACTTTCGTGCGATCCAGCAATCGGGAAGACGAAATGTTCGTCGTCAACTTCAACGAGCGCGTGTGGCTGGGCCTGCCCCCCGCGATCCAATTCACGGATAGCCCGGCGGCACTCGAGAGAGCGATCGCGACCCCACGCACCGGCGGTCAGACGGCTCTTTACGACGCCACCGCCAGGGCGTTGACAGAATTGCGGGCAGGCAGCCGGGACAAGAAAGTGCTGATCGTCGTCAGCGATGGCGGTGACAACGCCAGCGCGCGCACCCTGGCCGACGTCATGAAACTGGCCGGGCAATCCAGCGCCGTGATTTACACCCTCGGCCTGTTCGACCAGGAAGATCCGGACCGCAACCCGGGGGTGCTCAAGCGCCTGGCACAGTCGACTGGTGGCGAAGCCTTCTTTCCCAGCCAGCTCAGCGACGTGGTGGCGATCTGCGAACGCATCGCCCGGGACATTCGCCATCAATACACCATCGCCTACGCTCCCATCAACCGGAAGCGTGACGGCGCTTATCGCGCCATTCGGGTCGTTGCCAGGGGGAAGGGCCACGACCGCCTGTCCGTGCGCACGCGCACCGGCTACATAGCTGGCGACGCGCCGGCGCTTGATGAGAAGAGCGCCAAATGAGGATTATCGTCGCCAAAGAGCCGCTTAGGCGGACTCTGTTGTGGGCCCAGCGCGCGCTCTTCGCCTGCGCCGTCTTGCTGCTGGGCTATTGCGGATTCGCTCTGGCCGACGCCTGGAATTTCCAAAGGCGCGAGACCATGGATCTCGACCGCCTGCTGAGTGAACGGCGCGCCGCTAGCGAGGGTACGGCTCAACCGGAGTCCCACACTTCCCGGAAGGGCGCGCCTGCCGCCGCCATGGACAGTCTGGTCGGCCGCATGGAGATCCCGCGTCTCCGCCTGGCCGCGATCGTGGCCGAAGGGATCGGCAGAACCACTCTCCGCCGCGGAGTCGGACATATTCCCGGCACGGCGCTGCCGGGCGAAACGGGTAACGTGGGCCTGGCCGGGCACCGGGACACATTCTTTCGCGCCCTGAAGGATTTGAAAACCGGGGATGAAATTCAATTGTCAACACCGGGCGGCAGCTTCAAGTACGTAGTCGAATCGCTTATGATTGTGGAGCCGAACGATGTAGGGGTGCTTGCCCCCTCATCTGAAAACGTGCTGACGCTGGTAACTTGTTATCCCTTTTTCTATATCGGAGCCGCGCCCAAACGGTGGATTGTAAGGGCCCGCCAGGTGTCGCCGCAAACGGCGCCACTGGCAAATGTGGAATGATGAAGACGGCTGGCTACCATGGGTTGCTGGGGGTGAGCTTGAAACACGCTTCGGTTATTGGCGCTGCCCGAATCCTTGTCATCGAAGACAACGGCTCGGACGTCTTCCTGCTCGAGCGGGCGCTGAACCAGCAGGATCGCCGATTTGAACTGATTCACTTGCTGGACGGCGGTGAAGCCCTCGCCTTTATTCGCCGCCAGGGGGCCTATGCGGATGCGGCCGTTCCAAACCTGATCCTGCTGGACTTGAACCTGTCCAAGTACACCGGCGAAGACATCTTGCGCGAGATCCAAAGCGCCGGACATCTCCGTGGCGTTCCCGTGTGTGTGTGGAGTTCTTCCCAGTCCCGGCGAGACGAGGCCCGGCTCAAGAACCTCGGAGTTTCCCAATTCATCACCAAGCCTACCGGTCTGAATCAATTCATGGAAATCGGCAGAATCCTCAAGGACGTGCTGGCAGGTCCCGAATCCGGCTGCGGCGAGCCAATCCAAGTGTAATGAACAAGTTACCAATCCCGGCCCAAAAGCCGGTTACCCGTTCACAGCGTATCGCGACTATTTTTTATTGAAAATAAGCAGCTTACCGAAACCTGCCTCCAGCCTCCGTTGTATTCTGGGGAACGGGGAACGAATGGCGCGGGCCTGCTGCGTTGGCTTTCGAGCCGGCGTGGCCCCGAGAAGCCTCGAAACTCCCCCCGCCCAGTGAGGCAGCCGCTTTAGCCTGCAACCGTGGCGCCGCCGTAAATGAAATCAGATCGCAAGAATGGCACGGCGCGTGCTAGATGATGACGCCCGGCGTTGCAGCGAGAAAGGTTAAAGGACGCGTGTGACAAAGAAGACCGGTCGTCGTCCCCCAGGCAAGATCGCGCGGTCTCCACGTGTGCCTGACTCGCCCCGTTTAAAGCGACGGACCACCCCGGCGGTGAAAACCTCCCCAACAGCCGCGAGACCCGTTTCCGCCGCCGAAGCCAATTCCCCTATCATTGTTGGCGTAGGCGCCTCCGCCGGCGGACTGGAGGCATTCACGGAGTTGCTCAGCCATCTGCCGGACGATACCGGCATGGCATTCGTGCTGATTCAGCACCTCGATCCGAACCACGACAGCCATCTGACGGAGTTGCTTTCCAGAGCTAGCAAAATGCCAGTCTCTGAAGTGAAAGGCGAAACTCGCGCTGAGGCCAATCATGTTTACGTGATTCCGCCGCGGTGCAATTTGGGCATCTCCGATGGAGTCCTTCATACCCTGCCCCGCCCGGGGAGCGGCTGCAATATGCCGGTCGACTCGTTTCTGCGCGCCCTGGCGGCAGACCGCCGCAGCAAGGCCCTCGGCGTCATTCTATCGGGGACCGCATCGGATGGGACGTTGGGTCTCCAGGCGATCAAGGCGGCCGGTGGCATCACCTTCGCTCAGGAAATGCAAACCGCAAAGTATGACGGCATGCCGAAAAGCGCCATCGCCAGAGGCGTGGTGGATTTTGTCCTGCCGCCGGCCGGAATCGCGCGGCAGTTGGTGGCCATCGCTCACAGTTCCCATGTCCCTGTCGAGCCTGGCGAGCCGATTGAGCCGCCAGGGGATCCCAAACTGGCCAAGATACTCCGCCTGGTGCGGAGCGCCACGGGAGTGGACTTCACCCACTACAAGCACAGTACCCTCACGCGGCGCATCAAGCGCCGCATGGCCCTCCGCGGATTCGAAACCCTGGACGACTACAGCCGGGACCTCGAGCGCAATCGCGAGGAAGCAAACGCCTTATGCGAGACCTGTTTTATAACCGTCACCCAATTCTTTCGCGAACCGGGAATCTTCGAGGAACTGAAGAAGAAAGTGTTCCCCGCCCTGGTTCAGAATCGAGGGCCTGAGGATCCGATCCGGATTTGGGTGCCCGGTTGCGCCACCGGTGAGGAGGCTTATTCCATCGCCATTTGCTTGATGGAATTCCTGGACGATGCGAACGTAAACGTTCCATTGGAGATCTTCGCCACCGATATCAGCGAAGCGGCAATCGAAAAAGCCCGCGCCGCCATATACACCGGCGCCACCTTGGCGCATGTCTCGCCGCGGCAATTGGCGCGGTTCTTCACCCCGTCGGAACGCGGCTACCAGATCGCTAAAATCATCCGTGACGTATGCGTTTTTGCCAGGCATAACCTGGCGCAGGATCCGCCTTTCTCCAGGCTCGACCTCATCAGTTGCTGCAATGTGCTGATCTACCTTGGCGCCGTATTGCAGCGCAAGGTGTGGTCGACCCTGCACTACGCCCTCAAACCATCAGGCTTCCTGGTGCTCGGTCCGTCGGAAAGCATCGGCACGCTTACCGAGTCGTTTCATCAAGTGAGCAAGACCTATAAGATCTATTGCATACGGCCGGCCGCGAGCACGCCGGCGCCGCCCCTAAGCGAAGAACGCCGGGACGAGGGCCGGGGGGATCTGCGGGACAAAATCGCCGAAGGCCGTGCCGGGCTGGACGTACAGAGAGAAGCCGACCGGTTGATGCTGGCCGAACATGCCCCGCCGGGCGCCATCGTCGACAATGCTATGAATATCGTCCAGGTCCGGGGCCACACCGCTCCGTATCTCGAGATCGCGCCCGGCGAGCCGACCCATAACCTTTTGAAACTGGCGCGCGAAGGACTGGTTGCGGGCCTGACCAAGGCGATCCGAACCGCCAGACAAAGGAACGAGGTAGCCCAAGAAGCCGGCTTTGTGATGGAAGACAGTGGCCGGTTAAGAGACGTCCTGGTCAAGGTAACCCCATTAAGGGGTTCGCCTTCGTCCAAGGAGAGCTATTTCCTGGTCCTGTTCGAGAACGCGGAGCCGAAAGGTGGCGCCAGGCTGACGCACAAGCCCGCCGTCGGGGATAACGGTGGAGGCGCCCGGCTCCGGCGCGAGCTCGCCGCAACCAAGGAGTATCTGCAATCGATCGTCGAGGATAATGCAACCACCCTGGAAGAGCTTCGGGCGGCGAATGAAGAGGCGCAGGCGGGCAACGAGGAACTGGAAACCGCGCAAGAAGAGCTGGAATCGGCCAACGAAGAACTGAACACGCTGAACGAAGAGCTGAAGATCAGCAACGTGGAGTTCAGCAAGGTCAACCGCGATCTTACCAATCTTCTCGAGAGCATCAGCATACCCCTTGTCATGGTCGGGCGGGATCTGCGCATCCGCCGCTTTACCCGCGCCATTGAGCCGATGCTGAATCTGATCGCCTCCGATGTTGGACGGTCCATCACCGATCTTCAGCCTCAGATGGAACTGCCCGACCTGCGACGGTTGCTTTTGGATGCGATGGAGAGCGGCAACCGGAACCCCCGTGCTATCCGCGACTCGCACGGCCGCTGGTATTCGCTGCGCGTCCTCCCGTCTCTGGGACCGGACCGCAAAGTCGATGGCGCGGTTTTGATGTTGATCGATATCGATGCTGCAAAACGCGGTCTTGACTTCGCCGAAGCTATTGTAGAAACGGTGCGCGAGCCTCTTGTGATCCTGAGCCAGAACCTCCGGGTCGTAAAAGCAAATAAGACGTTCTACGAAACCTTCCAGGCAGCGCCGGATGAGACCGAGGGGCGTCTTATCTACGACCTCGGGAACGGACAATGGAACATCCCCAAGCTGCGCGAGCTGCTGGAGAACATTCTTCCCACCCACTCCATGTTCCGGGATTTTGAGGTGACACACGTCTTTGAACACGTTGGACGGAAAGTGATGCTGCTCAACGCCAGCGAGATCTTCAATCCCAACGCGCAGGCGCGGACGATCCTTCTGGCGATCGAGGACGCGACCGACCGCAAGCAGGCTGAGGAAGCGCTCCGCACAACCAACGCCGAACTCCAGAATTTTGCCTATGCGCTCACGCACGACCTGCAGGAACCTCTGCGCATGGTAGTGAACTTCACCGAGCTGCTGGGGCAGGAGTATCGCGGTAAGTTGGGCGCGGAGGCGGACACATACATTTCCTATTCCGTGGAGGGCGCCCGGAGGATAGAGGCCCTGCTGAAAGCCCTGCTTGCCTATTGGGAAGTCACCGGGCGGGAACAGAGCTGCTTCGCCTCGGTCGATTCCGGCGCCGTTCTCGCCAAAGCCCTGTTGAACCTTCAGGCAGCCATCGCGGAGAGCGGCGCCATCGTAACCTCCGATCCGTTGCCGGCCGTTGTTGCCGAAGAGGTCATGCTGACGCAGCTTTTCCAGAACCTCATTTCCAATTCGATCAAGTACAGAGGCGAGTCGGCGCCGAGAATCCATGTCTCGGTGAAAAAAGATGGGCAAGGATGGTTGTTTTCGGTACGGGACAACGGAATCGGTATCGATCCGCAAAACGCCAGCCGCGTCTTCGGCATGTTCAAACGTCTGCATGGAAACGAAATTGCCGGTACGGGCATCGGTCTGGCGCTTTGTAAGAAGATTGTGGAGCGCAAGGGTGGACGAATCTGGGTGGAATCGGAGGCGGGTAAGGGCGCCACGTTCAAGTTCACGATCTTCCCTCCCCGCGAATCCGGACCCCGGCACACTGACTGAAGATGGGCAACTCTGAACAAAACCGCCCGGAAGGCGAAATCGAGCGCTTACGCCATGCGCTCGATGCGGAAACCGGCCGATGTCTCGGTGTCCAGAGGCAGTTGGACGGGACAAACGCGGAATTTGAAGAGTTTGTCTCCATGGCGGCCCACAACCTGCGCGAGTCTCTCCGGGACGTAGCTTCGTTCAGTCAACTGATGAGCGAGACCTATGCCGGCCGCCTCGATTCCGATACCGGCGTATGCCTGGAGCGCATCCAAGAGGGCGCGGCAAGAATGCAGTCGCTGCTCGGCGACATGGTGGACTACTGGGCCACTGGCGCCGGCGACCGGCAGCCCTCCCGAACGGACATGGAAGCGGTCCTTCGCCATGCGCTCCTTTCGACGGACAAACAGATCACGGAACGGAGCGCAATCGTTACCCATGACCCTTTGCCATGGGTGTGGGGAGACTTCGACATACTGGCCAAAGTCCTGCACCATCTGATGAGAAACGCGATCGAATACTGTGGCACACCTCCTCCGCGCGTTCATATCTCTTCCAGACGGGTGGAAGCGGAATGGGTGTTTTCGGTCCAAGACAATGGTCCAGGTATAGACCCCGCATTTAAGAGCCGTATTTTTGGAGTCTTTAAGCGCCTGCACGGCAAAGAACACCCCGGGAGTGGGCTTGGACTCGCATTCTGCAAGAAGGCCATTGAGTGGGATGGCGGTCGCATGTGGGTCGAGTCGACCCCTGGGGTTGGGGCGACATTCTGTTTCACCGTGCCTCCGGCCGACTAACGGCCGCCATGCCGAATCCCGCCACGTTAGCTCCACGGCTTCAGTTCGCGAATCGGGGCTTTCTTTTGGACCCTCTCGTGCTTAGGGCAAAGGGGTGCACGGAGATTGCCATGAATTTGAAGGACGTACTGGCTCAATTGCGCGAAGAACGCGACCGGCTCGACACCGCCATCCTTAACCTGGAGCGTTTGGAGTACGGACACCACCGCGGCCCTGGCCGCCCGCCCAGTTTTGTGACGAAAAGCCACGCCAACGACACAAACCACCACAATTACACACTTCCGGATCCGGAGCCTCGCGGCTCGGTGACCTAATCTTCGAACACTATGGACCATCCCGTGCTAAGAACCACCGGCGGCTCCTACGGGTGGAGGGAATGGCATGAAGAGAACACCTAGCAACGTTAACGGGTTTCAGGAGATCCTCGAACGAAAAGCGGCTGAACTGACGGGCGTATTGCGAAGGCGGGACGGCATCGCCATCGAGAAGAGCGCGGATCAAATGGATGAGATTCAGTATGCGTCGGAACGCGATCTGGCGATCCGAAACGTGGACCGCGACTCCGCCATGCTGCGTGAATTGAAAGCTGCCTTGCGGCGAATTCACGATGGCAGCTTCGGGACCTGCATGGATTGCGAATCGGCCATCAGTCCAAAACGCCTCGCGGCCGTGCCATGGGCGCCGCGTTGTATCCAGTGCCAGGACGCTGCCGATCGGGACGCGCGGGAGAATGGCGGACTTCTCAGCGAGTCTCTCGCTAGTGCCGCGTAACTGAAGACTCTGCGCCGGCGCCTGCAAAACCTGCACTTTCCGCCGCAGAAGTTGCATTCGATCCGGCGAAAACCGCCTCGGCCGATCCGGCGCGGCGCCGAAGTCTCCTGGCAACACCCTTTGCATGCACAGTTGAGGCGCCGCCCTGGACGGGCGGTCGGCGACGGTGCCAATCGTGCACTGGCAAAGGAGTCGCCCGCCAACACCTGCGACGGAATCGGCGCGCGAGCGCGCCAGTGGAACGGAAAGAGAATAGAGGAAAAACGATGAAGTTCGTCAGCGCGTTTTTGATGGTAAGTGGCCTTGTGGCGGCCCAGTCGCCTCAAGCTCCGAACCCGCTTCAGCAGTCAACCGAAAATGCGGCCAGGATGGCCGCTGGCGCGATGCCCATCTATCGCATCACCGTGGTCGAGCGGACCACCAAAGCAATCAACTACAATCACCGCAGCGGATCGACGAAGATCGATTTCCGCGGTACGCCGCTCTTAATAGAAGCCCGCGGCGAGGCCACTGTCCAGAGTAAGCAAGGCGTCACTAAGATCGACGCGCGCATGGAGAAACTCCAGCCGGCTACCAAATTCGGTCCCGAGTACCTGACCTATGTGATGTGGGCCATTACCCCCGAGGGCCGTGCCACCAACGTTGGCGAAGTGATCTTGAATGGAGACAAAAGCAAGCTGGATGCCACCACCGAGTTGCAGTCGTTCGGCTTGATTGTCACTGCCGAACCTTATTTCGCCGTAACTCGACCGAGTGACGTCGTGGTAATGGAAAACTTCATCCGGCCAGATACCGTCGGAACCATTGAACAGGTCGACGCGAAGTACGAGCTCTTACAGCGAGGCCAGTACATCTTGAACGCAAACCCGTCCGAGATCAGCCCCGTGGAGCTGAACTCGAAGGTTCCGCTCGATCTCTACGAGGCGCGTAATGCCGTCCGGATTGCGCGCTGGACCGGCGCCGACAGGTATGCCCCCGATACCTATCTAAAGGCGACTCAGGGCCTGGAAAACGCCGAGGGCTACCTGACGGGTAAAGCGGGTGTGAAGCCGATCGACACGGTGGCGCGGGAAGCCGTCCAAATGGCCGAAGACGCCCGCATCATTACGGTAACGAAAATCGAAGAGGAGAGGCTGGCCACCGAGCGCCAGGCCGCGGCAGACCGTCAGTCGCAAGCCGAAGGTGAACGTGCCGCGGCACAAGCCGACACCGCCCGTGTGACCCGCGACGCTGACACCGCCCAGGCTGCAGCCCAGTCCGAAGCGGACCGCCTCAAGCGCGAAAACGACGCCAAGATGCTGGACGCCCAAAATGCAGCGGATCAGGCCAAGCGCGACAACGCGGCACAGGTGGCCGCTTCACAGGTGCAAGCCGATCAGCTCAAGCGCGAAAACGACGCCAAGATGCTCGACACCGAGAATGAAGCGGACCGCGCCAAGCGCGACAATGCAGCCCAGGTGGCCGCTTCACAGGTGCAAGCCGATCAGCTCAAGCGCGAAAACGACGCCAAGATGCTCGACACCCAGAATGAAGCGGACCGCGCCAAACGCGACAACGCGGCACAGACGGCCGCTTCACAGCAGCAAGCCGATCAGCTCAAGCGCGAAAACGACGCCAAAATGGAGACGGCTCTGAATGAGATGGATCGGGCCAAGAGCGATAGTGCAGCCCAGATGACTGCCGCGCAAAATGAAGCCGATCGGCTCAAACTCGAGAACGACGCCAAGACGGCTGCCGCCCAGACCGAAGCGGACCGGTTGAAACGTGAGAACGAGGCGCAGCGGGCCAGTGCGCAGGCCGACCTCGATCGCGCGGCGAAGGAAAAGGCGCAGGCCGAGACGGAGAGGGTGGAACTGCGGGCTCTGCTGATGAGCCAATTCAATGCGATTCTACAAACTCGCGATACCGCGCGAGGCTTGATCGTCAACATGTCGGACGTCCTTTTCGACACCGGCAAGTTTTCGCTGCGGCCTCTGGCGCGCGAAAAACTGGCGAAGGTGGCCGGCATCGTCTCGGGGCACCCCGGCCTGAGTCTCGAGGTTGACGGTTACACCGACAGCGTCGGCGGCGATGCATACAACCAGCGCCTGTCCGAGCAGCGCGGCGAATCCGTCCGCAACTACCTCACGCAGGAGGGAATGGCGGCAAGCTCCGTCACATCGAAAGGCTTCGGAAAAACTCAACCGGTGGCTTCCAATGAGACTGCGGCAGGGCGGCAGCAGAATCGGCGAGTGGAAATAGTGATCTCCGGCGACGTGATTGGCACGGAGACCGGCACGCCGATCGGGAACCGGTAATCGGAGGGTTACGCGATGCGGGGGCGGGCACGCCGCTGGCCGCCCCCACGCCCTAATCTCTCTCCAGGTATTCGGAAGGCACATCGTCCTCCGGAACTTGTTTCGTGTGAACTTCAGCCACGTCCGGATCGGGCGCATTTTCCACGCCGCCGATCGCTTCGGCCTCGAAGGATTGCCCCTCCTCCAGCAACTCTTCCACGCTCTCCGCGCCCGACTCCGCGACATCCGACAATCCCTGCGTGTCGCCCGATGGAGTGAACCCCAAAACTGAGACGCAAAGTTAAGGACCAAATACATTGAATGGAGTGAGGAATGGATTTGGCCCGAACCGTGTACAGTCGCGATCTGAAGATCGCCGCCATGCGCGCCCT
>JBEKYD010000200.1:0-14496 GCA_049511335.1 Bryobacteraceae bacterium
CACTACGTCCGCGCCATCCAGTTCCGCGAAAAAGCCCTGGCCCTCGCCGACCGGGCCCTCAAAACGCTCAGCGACCTGCTCGACGATCCCAAAGCTTCCCCCTCGGTGCGTCTCAAAGCCGCCACCTTCATCGTCCAGACCGCCATCGCCCCGCCGCGCTTCCAGCCGGCCAAGCCGGTCGTCCTGTCAGAACTGCCCCTGGACCTCGCTCGGCAAATCGCCGGACTCGACAAAGAGCCCCAAGCCGAAGAGGATAAACCAGCTCAGGGCTAGGCCGCTAAGAAAACCAGCCGTCGAAAAACCTGAAAATTTGCACAAAATTGCACAACAAATGGAAGATCGTCAGGAACGGCGTGCCTGTATATACGATCTCAAGGTTGCGTCTGGATAGTGCGATGCCGCAGGGCGGCCTCAGAGGCCGCCGCAGGCTGCGGGCCTGCCCACAAATCCTGAGCTCCCGCTCAACCGAGATTCCACGAAATCAGGATTTCTGAGTCTCTACTCGACGCTTCTGCGCCCTGTGGCAGCGGGCGGCGGCAAGAGTGCCGGCGCGGCGCCGAAGAGTGCGCGGGCCACATTTGCCCGTCTGGGAATGTGAACTCATTCTTACGTGGGTACTAAGCGGGCTAGATCGCTCCAGCGAGCGGATGGCGTCTTCGATCTCTTGTAACTCCGCGCGAAGCTCCTCAATAACTCCTGTCAGATTCATGACCTGCTCTTTCCAGCTATCCAGCGATGGGCAGAGCGCCATCTGCGCCACCGCTTTCAATTCATCTCGCTAATTTTCTTTTTGACAATAAGCTTCGGGCCGGAGGAATGGAACTGGGAGGATGCCTAGGTAAGCCGGGTTCAACCGCCGCTGCCGCGAAACCATTACCCTGTCTGGGCTGTTATGAGAGAATATGGTCGCACGCCCCCGCCGGGCGGCGGCCTTGCACTACTGGGGTTGCTTCCCAGGGAGGAAGATTATGGCTCGCAAGAGTCCGGCGACGCCCGGAAAGAACACTCGGCATCAGGCGAAGAATTCACGCGCGGGTACGCCTCGGCGGAAACCGGGCCGGAAGATCGAACCGGAGGCTGCTCCCCACCCCGCCGAGCCGCCGATCCAGGGAAAACCTTTCCCCATTGTAGGTGTCGGGGCGTCGGCGGGAGGCTTCGAGGCGTTCCGGGAACTCCTCGCGGCTTTGCCCTCGGATACCGGCCTGGCGTTGGTGCTGGTGCAGCATCTCGACCCCGGACATGAGAGCCTGCTGGCCAAGCTGCTCTCCAAGGCCACCACGATGCCCGTCGCGGAAGTGGAAGAGGGCATGACGGTGGAACCGAATCATGTCTACGTCATTCCCCCGAACAAGACTATGAGGATCGGGAACGGGACGCTCCACCTGATGGCCCGCGGGGAGCCGACGGCGAAGCACCTGCCCGTCGATTACTTTTTTGCTTCGCTGGCCGAAGACCGGGGCAATCGCGCGATCGGCGTGATTCTCTCCGGAACCGCCTCCGACGGCACCATGGGGCTGAAGGCCATCAAAAGCGAAGGTGGCATCACCTTTGCCCAGGACACCAAAAGCGCGAAGTATGACGGCATGCCGCGCAGCGCCATCGCCGCCGGTTGCGTGGATTTCGTCCTGCCGCCGGAGGGCATCGCCAGCGAACTGGCGCGCATGGGCCGGCATCCCTATCTGGGAATAGAGCCCCCGCCGCAGGCCGAGGAGCCGGCCGATCATAGTGACGACGATCGGCACAAGATTTTCATGGTCCTCCAGAAGGCGACCGGAGTGAATTTCACCTATTACAAGTACAGCACCATCAAGCGGCGGATCGCCCGCCGGATGCTCCTGCACAAATTGGAAACTCCCAAGCAGTACCTGCGGTTCCTTAACGAGAACCGGGCCGAACCGGCGGCCTTATGCGAAGATATCCTCATTCACGTGACGGGCTTCTTCCGCGAGCCGGAAGCGTTTCAGGCGCTGGCGGACCGGATCGTCCCCAAGATCCTCGACAGCAAGCCGCCTGGCGAGTCGATTCGCGTCTGGGTCCCCGGCTGTTCCACGGGAGAAGAGGCGTACTCCATCGCCATGGTCCTGATGGAATGCCTGGGCGACCGCGTCACCAGCGTGCCCATTCAGATCTTTGGCACCGATATCAGTGAAGTGTCGATCCAAAAAGCGCGCGCGGGCGTGTACGGCGAGAGCGGCATCGGCGAGGTCTCCCAGGAGCGCCTCCGGCGCTTCTTCGTCAAAGTGGAGGGAGGCTTCCAGATCGCGAAACCGTTGCGCGAGATGTGCGTCTTCGCGCGCCAGGACCTCGCCCAGGACCCTCCGTTCTCCCGGCTGGACCTCATCAGTTGCCGCAACGTGCTGATCTACATGGGGGCGGTGCTCCAGAAGAAGGTCATGGCCATCTTCCACTACGCTCTCAAGTCCACCGGGTTCCTGATGCAGGGGAAGTCGGAATCGATCAGCGGCTTCGCGGACCTGTTCACGGCGATCGACCGGGAGCACAAGATCTGTTCGAAAAGGCCTGCCGAACCCGGCTCGGTTTTCGATCTTTCCACCGCCGCGGGTTACGAAAAAACTATGGGAGCGCCCGCTGGAAAGCCGGAAACGCCGCCGCGGTTCGACGTGCAGAGGGAAGCGGACCGGATTGTCCTCAGCCAATACGCCCCGGCCGGCCTCATCGTCAATGAGAACCTGCACATTCTCCAATTCCGCGGGCAATCGAGCCCCTACCTTTCCCCTCCGCCCGGCCAGGCGAGCCTGGGCCTGCTCCGCATGGTGCGCCCGGAATTCGCCGTGGAACTGCGCACGGCCCTTCACCACGCAAAAAAACAGGAGATCGCGGTTCGCAAGGAAGGCATCCGGGTCGAACGCGACGGCCATCTCTGGGACGTCTGCCTGGAGGTGGTCCCGATCAAGGGCGATCTGGGCGAGCGTTTCTTTCTGGTATTGTTCCAGGAAACGCCGGCGCGTGAGCCGGCCAGCCCGGAAGCGGGAGGCCCCCAGGCGCCGGCCGCCGGCATGCGCCAGCCGCAGGAGGACGCCAGGCTACGGCGGGATCTGCAGGCGACCAAGGAGTCCCTCCAGTCGATGATCCAGGAGCAGGAAGCCATCAACGAGGAGCTGAAATCCGCCAACGAAGAAGCCCTTTCGAGCAACGAAGAGCTGCAATCCACCAATGAGGAACTGGAAACGGCCAAAGAGGAGTTGCAGTCGACCAACGAGGAGCTGGTGACGGTCAATGAGCAGCTAGGGAACCGCAACTTCGAGTTGGCGCTGCTCAACGACGATCTCACCAACCTTCTCAGTAGCGTCAACATCCCCATCCTGATGCTGAGCGGCGACTGGCGCATCCGGCGTTTCACCCCGCAGGCCGAAAAACTGCTGAACTTGCTGCCCGGCGACGTGGGGCGCCCCATCGGCAACCTCCGGCCCAACATCGATGTGCCGGACCTGGCCAGGCTGGTCACCGAGGTCGTCGATACCATGAGTGTGCGCGAGCGGGAGCTTCAGGACCTCGAAGGCCGCTGGTATTCGATGCGGGTCCGGCCGTACCGGACCATGGACAACAAGATCGACGGCGCGGTGATGACCTTTATTGACATCGATGCAGCCAAGCGAATCCATCTCGAATTGCAGCGCGAGCAGGCCTTCACGGCGGCGGTGCTGGAATCGGCGGCCGCTCTGGTGATGGTCACCGACCTGGAGGGCCACATTGCCCGCTTCAACCTCGCCTGCCGCCGGCTCAGCGAGTACTCCTTCGAGGAGGTAGAAGGGAAACCCGTCTGGGACATGCTCGTGCCCCCTGAAGAAATGGAAGCCGTCAAACAGGTGTACAAGGAGCTCGCGGAGAGCCGCTCCGCATGCGAACACGAGAATCATTGGGTGGACCGGAGCGGCCAGCGGCATTTGATCTCCTGGTCCAGCACGTTGGTCACAGAGGCCCAGGACGCCACCCGGCACCTGGTCTGGGTCGGCGTGGATGTCACCGAAGCCCGGCTGGCCGAAAAGGCGCTCCAACAAACCGAGATCCTTCGGCACAGCCGGGAGCAATTGCGGACGCTGACCGCCGGCCTGGTGGAAGCCCAGGAGGAGGAGCGGCGGCGGGTCTCGCGGGAGCTTCACGACGACATCAGCCAGAGGCTGGCGGCGCTGGCCATTCAACTGGAGGTGTTGCATCAGGCGCGCGGCACCTCGGCCGAAGAACTGCGCGGCAAACTGGGGGAATTGCGGAAGCAGATGGAAGTGCTATCGGAAGATCTCCGCCGCACTGCGCGCAACCTTCATCCCTTCGCGCTGACGCATCTCGGCCTCGGAGCAGCCCTGCGATCCTACTGCGAGGAGTTCTCCAACCTAAGGCAGTTCAAGGTGCGATTCACGGCGCGTGCCCTGCCCGCGACAATCCCGCCCGGAGTGGCCCTGTGTGTGTATCGTGTGGTGCAAGAGGCGCTGGGAAACGTTGCCAAGCATGCCGGGGCCAAGCGCGCGGCGGTATCGCTCTCCGCCAGCGGCCATGCCCTGCACGTCGCCATCCGGGATGACGGCCATGGATTCGATCTGGACCATGCGAAAGGAAAAGGGCTCGGATTGATCAGCATGGAGGAACGGGTGCGGCACCTGGGCGGGACCTTTTCGATCGCGCCGAAACCCGGCGACGGCACCCGCATCGAGGTCCGGATTCCCTTCGAAACAGAGCCGCCCAAGCTCGCGGCGGAATCGAGCGCCCCATGAAGAAGCCGCGCCTGTTGCTTGCCGACGACCACACCATCCTCGTCGAAGGATTGAAGGCCCTGCTGGCGGCGGAATTCGAGGTGGTGGCGACGGTCGGCGATGGCAGGGCGGTTCTGGAAGCGGCTGCAAGACACCAGCCAGACCTCGTTCTGTTGGACATCTCCATGCCCGGCCTGAACGGCATCGAAGCCGCGCGCCGGCTGAAGCAATCCAATCCCGATGCGAAACTGATTATCCTCACCATGCATGGGGACCTCAGTTTTGTGAGCGCGGCGTTCGAAGCGGGGGTGTCCGGATACGTCTTGAAACAGTCGGCGGCGACCGAACTGGTCACGGCGCTGCATGACGTGGACAGTGGGCGGCGCTACATCAGTTCCGTGATCCAGAAGCGCCTCGGCACAGACATTCCTGCTTTCTTGCGGCGGTCGAAACAGCTCTCTGCCGATCTCACCTCCAGGCAGCGCGAAGTTCTCCAATTGGTGGCGGAAGGACGCGTTCGCAAAGAAATCGCCCAAATTCTGGGCGTCTCCGTCAAGACGGTGGAATTTCATAAGCAGAAGATCACCGAAAAACTGGGGATCCACACCGACGCCGCCCTGACCGCATACGCCATCCGGCATGGCATCGCTTCGGCCGAGTAGATGAGCTGATTGGCGTCTCCGGAGCAGTGCCGCCCCTTACGCGGCGCGGTCCAGGCCGCGCTTTTCGATGCCCTCCAACAGACCCGTATTGAATGCAAGCCAAAGTGGCGCCTGATTGAGGTGCTGCTGGCTGAACATGGTTACCATCCGATGTTCGGCCCAGCCGTTGACCTTTGCCGGGAATCGAACCCAGCCGGTCCCAGGAATACGCACGAACCAATGCTGCAAATCCCTCGTGCTGCGGTAGAGTTGAACCACTTTGGCCACCTTTCCAACGGACCACTTTCCAACCAAACGGTGGGTTTCGGCGCGCTGCCTAGCCCGCGGCTTTGCGGAGGATTCGTGGGGCGCTCGCCATTTGGTCCGAGGTTTGGACAATGGCCGAGTAAATAGCGCCGCTTGTCTTCACTAAGTGCCTGCCGCACTCGCATGTCCAGTTTGGACTCGTTGCGTCGGTCCACTTCATCCCGCATTCGCACATGTAAACCATCACCGGCCCCCCCGACCCATTGGGCGACGTCTTCTCGGGGAGAAGCTTATGCAAAGGTCGCGACATTTATTGACTCTCCTTCCTGAATAGCTAAGAAGATCGGCAGGCTGCGGGTTGTTTCGCTTTCTTTATGGATGGAGAGTGCCGATCGATTCGTCCCCCCGCCCGGCTCAGCGTGACCATGCCCCCCTCCACCTAGCCGAGCGTCCCTCCACGGCACAGACAGCCATGCCCTTTTATAAGGCTCGTCCCGATGCGGCAGCAAGTCTACTAGGCAGTCGCCTAGCTACGTACACCACTTCATAAGTTCACCGGCGTATTCCCGGGCCACCGCTCCCCAAGGAACTATAAAAGAAAGGATTTGAGCCGCCGGCGCCGCCGCCCTCCGATGGTGGAGATCGCGGCAACACGGACGGCGGCAAGGACGATGTAGTTGACGCCGAGTTCGTCGACGCCGGCCGCTAAGAGGAATGAATAGGGAAGCCGGAGATCTCGAATCCCTGGTCGCTAGCCGTGCTACCCGGCAGCGCGGCCGGCGATCCCAGATACCACTAAGGTTATCGGGATTGCAGGGCCGGCATCCTGTGTCATTCTGGAATGGTGATTCCCCGCGCCCCTCTGCCGCCATTCGCCGCCGTTCCCCGCCACGGCAACGGGGTGGAATCCCGGGCTGTGCCGGTACAAGCTGGGCCGCCATCTTACGGCATGCCTGTGCTTCTGCCATCTCCGTTGCCGGCGGACATCGGTGTGGTCACCATGCTGCTGGGCGCCTATGTGCTGATGTACGTGGTGCCCATCGCGGAGATCCTGGTCATTTATGCCCATCTGCACATCCCGGTGGTGGTGATTGACGGCGTGATTTTGACGATTGCGTTGCCGCTCACGGGCCGAATCGGTGCATTCTGGAAGTCGCCACTGGCAAAACCATGGATGGCGATGCTAGCCATGATGTGCCTCGCGGCGGTGGCTGGCCAATACCCGGGGCGCAGCGTGCCATTCATCTTCCAATACGGGCTTCGGTTCCACGTGCTGCCGTTCTATGTGGTGGCGATTGCGTGCACCACCAGGCGCGTCCGATACCTGATGAAATGGATCGCCGCCGGCAGCGTGGTGTTGCTGCTGATGTGTGCCGCGGTGGGGCAGATCACGGATGAACGTTTTGAGCTGGCGCGAACCTCGCTGTCGAACCCCAACGACCTGGCGTTTTCACTGGTCTTCGCGATGGCGAGCCTCACCTTGCTGGTTTATTCCCGTTCCTTGCCGGGTAAGGTGCTGTGGTTCGTCACGTTTCCGGTCTGCATCTATTACATCCTCAAAACCGGCTCGCGGGCCAATTTTGTCACGCTAGTGATAATGGGAGTGGTCGCGTTCGCCCTGTCGTCGCGAGGCGTCCGCATGGCCATGCTCGTGATGATGCCCCTGATCGTGCTGATGGTCACGCCGTTCGTCCCGCAGGAAACCCTGCACCGCCTTACGCTGATCGTGTCCAATCCCACCTCGGCCCGCGTCGAACAAGGCTTGAAAGGCGCCGTGGATTCGCAAGCGGCGCGCACCGAGCTGCAAGAACGGGCCATCGAACTGACGCTGCATCATCCCCTATTGGGAGTGGGCGCGCAGATGTTCACGGACGCGGTGGAACAGATGGTTCGGGCCAGCCTGGGAATCAAATCGGGATGGCAAGGAGCGCACAACACCTATCTGGAAATCTCGGCCGAAAACGGCATCCCTGCGCTGATTTTCTATGTCTGGAGCCTGGCGCTGTGCTTAGCCTTGAATTATCGCGCCTACAAGATCTGCAAGCGGGAGCCGTCGATGGCGGAGAACCTGCCGCAGTGCGTGTGTCTGGTTCTAACCACGGCGGCATTCGGCGTGGGGGCGCTCTTCTCCAATTCCGGTTACGACCCGCACGTGGATGTCCTGGTAGCCATGACCGCAGCCAACTTTATGGCCCTCGAGAGCGAGCTGGGGGCCAAGCGCGCCCCGGAAGCCAAACCGGCTTAGCACCGATACTCTTCACTCAACTCGTGGCGCGGGCTGTCAAGCCTGCTGAGCCGAGATTCTTCCCGGCTTTTCTTACGGTCGTCCCTTAACCGTGGCGTTCATTTCTTTACACGTTCGCACGGTCGCGCCGCGGTTTCGCGCGCTTCCGGGCCGCGACCGGAGGGAGCGGTCGCACTGGAATACTTCGCCCGCCTGCCGAAAACCATCACGCCCAACAGCACCACGAAATAGGGATCCACCGGGAACCGGGTGCGATTGTTCTCCGAAGTCGCGAGCGTATTGTAGAGCAACGCCAGGAACACGATCGTAAACAGCATGAATCCGAGCACGGCCAACTGCTCGCGCGTCCAGCGCTTCCGGTAGCGATCTACCAGGATCTGCATGGCGCACCAGATCGTGACGGCCGGTATCAGGACGATCAAGAACGCTCCGGTGTACCACACCACGCCGGCCCAGCCCTTCGATTGCAGCAGAGCGTATAGTTCGCCGCGATCGGTGACGTGCCGCAGTTGCCCGAATACGATGGCATCGAACCCCCGCACCCAGGGCTCAAGGATCGCCCGCCGCTCCCTGAATCCGTAAGGAAGGTCTTCGGCGGGCAGAAAGTAGGAAAACCAGGCGCGGGCGAGTGCGCGCACGGCCACAACGGGGCGGCGCCGCCACAGCTTCCAGGCATTCGCAAGATACAGCTTATGAACCTGCAAATAGGCGAGATTGTTGTAATTGGCATAACCGGTCGACGTCCTCTCCTCGTCCAGGACCGGAATTCCCGTTCTGGCCGGCCGGCGAATGTAAGCATCGTATTCCCGGAGGTCGCTGAACGGAGAAATTCTCGCCACCGGATGCGCCAGGCCTTCCCGCACCAGGTCGTCGGCTTCTTGCGCGGTTAACTGATAGCTGGTGACGAAACCGGTCTGCATCCCGGTCCAGGTGCTCGGCGTGAACTGCCCGAATAGGATCAGGTTCTTCACGTAAAGCCCTGCCGTGACCGCCAGCAGCGGGACCAGCCCCACCAGGGTCGCTTTTCGTCCTTTGGGAAACAGCCACCACACCGCGCCTCCAACCGCGATGAGGTAGACCAGGTGAAACGAATTCCGGATCATCGCGAGAAGCAGCAAGGAACCAAAGAAGGCGAGCGACCACCGCTTCTGGAGCGTGTCGCAAAAGCGCGTCAGGGCCACCGCGGCGGTGAGCACCAGGAATAAGTTGCAATATTCGTAGGTGGCTTTGTCTTCGAAGAGCACGCATGCGGGACTGACCACGAACAGCGCCGCCAGCGCAAGCGCCCATAAGCTGGGCGCCCGGAACCAGCGAAGCAGCTCCAACAGGCACAGTGCGGCGATGGCGCCCATCACGATCTGCTGTGCCCACAACACCGTGCCATAGCGATAAGGAAACAACTTGACGCACAATCCGATCCAGGCGTTAAATCCCGGCGGCTGCATGTGCAGGTACCAGAGGCTCCGCGCCAGATCCGTGCGCATCAACACCGGGTCTATGATCTGCCAATCGGCCCGGATTGGCGAATCGTCGAATCGCAGGCCCGCCGCGTAGTAGGCTATGCGGGAGACGGCGAATATCGCGAGCAACGTCACCCGCGCTGCGCCGAAAGCCGCCCGCCTTCGGCCATTCGAACCCTTTTGGTTCTCCCCCACCCGATGTCCCAGTCGGCCCATTGTACAACGGCACGAAGCGGTTGCCGCCCGGCCCTCCCGCCCGCTGCTCCCGGTGGTAATCTTGTGGCCGGAGGCTTGCATGATCGTCGGCGTACCGAAAGAAGTCAAGGACCACGAGAGCCGGGTCGGCCTGGTGCCGTCCGTAGTCGCCGAGCTGCGGGAGGCGGGGCACGAGGTGCTGGTGGAAACGCATGCCGGGGAGGAGAGTTCCCTGGCCGACCACGAATATCTTCAGGCCGGCGCGCGCATTGTTTCCGGACCGGCCGAAGTCTGGCGTCAGGCCGGCCTGGTCATCAAGGTCAAGGAACCTCAGCCCGCCGAATACGGCTTCTTCCGCCCCGGTTTGATTCTGTTCACCTACCTCCATCTTGCCCCGGTACCGGAGCTTACCGACCGCCTGCTGGAGGCCCGGGTCAACGGCGTCGCCTATGAGACCATTCGCGAAGCCGACGGATCGCTGCCGCTGCTGACCCCCATGAGCGAAGTGGCCGGCCGCATGTCCGTGCAGGTGGGCGCGCAATACCTGGAGCGGCCCAACGGCGGAAGGGGCATTTTGCTCGGCGGCGTTCCCGGCGTGGCCCCAGCCAACGTGGTGATTCTGGGCGGCGGCATCGTGGGCACCAATGCCGCCAAAATGGCCCTCGGCCTCGGTGCGCATGTCACCATCATCGACCGCAATCTCAACCGCCTGCGCGAGCTTGACGATATCTTCAACGGCCAGGTGGTCACGCTCGCTTCCAATACCTGGACCATCGGCGAGAACCTCAAGACCGCCGACCTGGTAGTGGGCGCCGTCCTCATTCCCGGCGCCTCCGCCCCCAAGCTGGTGCGCCGCGAAATGATTCGCGCCATGAAACCCGGCGCCGTCGTGGTGGATGTGGCCATCGATCAGGGCGGCTGCTTCGAAACCTCTCACCCCACCACCCATACCGAGCCTGTCTATTTCGTCGATGGCGTCCTGCACTATTGCGTCTCCAATATGCCCGCCGCCGTGCCGCATACCTCCACCTTCGCTCTCACCAACGCCACCTTCCCCTATCTGCTGGAATTGGCCAACCATGGTCTCGAAGCGGCGTGCGAGCGCCATCCCGCGCTTCGCCAGGGCGTGAACACCTACAACGGCCACGTCACGCACCGGGGCGTGGCGGAATCGCAGGGACGCAACTGGAGCGCGCTCGATGCCGTGCGCGAAGAACATGCCGCCAGATAATCTCACCTTCGAAACGCCGCGCCCCCTCACTGCCCTTACCGAGGACGAGAAGCTGTTCCAGGCCAGCGTCCGCCAGTTCGCCCGCGAACAGGTGCGCCCCCACGTCCGCCAGATGGACGAGGCCGGGGTGTTTCGCCACGATCTCATTGCCCAGTTCTTCTCCCTCGGATTGATGGGTATCGAAATCCCGGAAGAATTCGGGGGGCAGGGCGGCAGCTTCTTCCAGGCCATCCTGGCAGTGGAAGAACTGTCCGCCGTCGATCCCTCGGCCGGCGTCATCGTCGACGTGCAGAACACCATCTGCAACAACGCCCTTCTCCGCTGGGCCTCGCCCGCGCAAAAGGCCAAATACCTGCCCCGTCTGGCCGCCGATACGGTAGCGTCATACGCGCTTTCCGAAGCCGGCTCCGGCTCGGACGCGTTCGCCATGGCTACCCGCGCCGAAGACCGCGGCGATACTTTCGTCCTGAACGGCGGCAAGCTCTGGATCACCAACGCCGCCGAGGCAGGCCTGTTTCTGCTCTTCGCGAACGCCCGCCCGGAGGCCGGTTACAAGGGCATCGCCGCCTTTCTGGTGGAGCGCGGTTTCCCCGGCTTTCGCGTCGGCAAGAAGGAAGACAAGCTGGGGCTGCGCGCTTCCTCCACCTGCGAGCTGGTTCTGGACGGATGTGTCGTGCCGCGCGAGAACCTGCTCGGCGAACCCGGCCAGGGCTACAAGATCGCCATGGAGACCCTCAACGAGGGCCGCATCGCCATCGGCGCCCAGATGATCGGCCTGGCCCGGGGCGCGCTGGAACACGCCGCCGCGTATGCCCGCGAACGCAAGCAATTCGGCAAACCGATCGCCGAATTTCAGGGCGTCCAGTTCGACCTGGCCAAAATGGCCGTCGAGGTGGAAGCTGCGCGCCTGCTCGTCTACAACGCCGCCCGCCTGCGCGATGCCGGCCTTCCCTTCCTCACCGAAGCCGCCATGGCCAAGTATTACAGCTCCGAGATCGCCGAGCTGGTTGCATCCAAGGCGGTCGAAGTGCACGGCGGCGTTGGCGTCACCAAAGACTATCCGGTCGAAAAGCTATATCGGGACGCCAAAATCGGCCGCATTTACGAAGGCACCAGCAACATCCAGCTCGCCACCATCGCCAAGAAACTGCTGGGCCGCTAGCAGCCTTGACCAAACCGCGGCGGTAAGAAGGCGTGAAGAATTATAGCCGCCGATGAACGCCGATAAAGAGGACTGTCCCCGCTTTCGCCACCGTCCGCTGAGTCCGTCATAATGGGTCTGAGGGACAGTATGCGCTTCATCCTTGCTTTCGCTGGTGTGGCGGCTGTGTGCCTGCCTTTGGCCGCCGCCGATAACGTGAACCCCGACGACATTATCCGCAGATTTGCCGCCAAGGAAGCCGAATTCGCACAGGCGCGCAATAACTACACCTATCGCCAGAGCGTGAAACTACAGGAGCTCGATCCCAGCGGCAACCCAACCGGCGGCCAATGGGAACTGGTGGAGGATATCCTTTTCAGCCCCGAAGGCAAACGCATGGAGAAAGTAGTGTACGCACCGGTACAGACCCTGCGCAACATCCTGCTCACTCCCGAAGATGAGCAGGACTTGCGCAACGTGCAGCCATTCGTCCTGACCACGGCGGAAATCCCCGATTACGACGTCACCTACCTGGGCCGCGAAAAGGTCGACGAAATCGGCTGCTACACATTTTCCGTAAAGCCCAAGAAACTGGTGCAGGGCAAGCGCTACTTCGAAGGCGAAGTTTGGGTGGACGACCGCGACCTGCAAATCGTCAAAACCTACGGCAAAGGCGTGGGCGTGATCAAGAGGAGCAGCGACAACCAGTTCCCCAAATTTGAAACCTACCGCGAGCAGATCGACGGCAAATATTGGTTCCCCACCTATACCCGCGCCGACGATACCTTGCACTTTAAGAACGGCGACGCGCAGCGCATTCGTATGATCGTGAAATACCAGGACTACAAGCGCTACGAGGGCAAGTCGACGATCAAGTACGGCGATGTGGTGGACGACAAGCCGGCCACCTCGACCGTCAAAAAGTAGCGTCCACCTTCGAGTGCAGCTCCATCATCCTCGAACTTCCACGAGCGCCGCGAGTCAGAGCCGCGACCGTGAGAGACTGTGAAGGATTCAAATCTGAGCCACGGATGAACACGGATAACTCCTCTGATTCTTCCATCTGTGTTTATCTGCGTTCATCTGTGGCTATATTTTTTCACGGCTTCTGAGGGAGCGGTTGCCTGTTTTGCCGCAATTACAGCTTTCCGGAAGCTTTCAGATTCAGATTTCGGATCAGGCGATGCAGGTAGTTCGGATGTATGCCTAGCAACCGGGCCGCTTCCGTGTAATTGCCGCCGGTCTCGCGGACGGCTTTGAGAATGAGATCCTTCTTGGATTCCTTCACGGTCTCGTGGTAGCGTGTGGGGGCGGCCGCCGGTTCGGTTTCGACTAACTCTTCGGGCAGATCTTCGGGCAGAACCCATTCCGTGGAGCCGAGGACCACGGCTCGCTCGATGGCGTTCTCCAGTTCGCGGATATTCCCCGGCCAATCGTATTGGATGAGATAGGCCAGCGCGGCGGCCGAGACGCCCCGCATCTGGCGCCTCGCTTTGCGCGCATGCATGCGCACAAAATGGGATGCCAGCAGCGGGATGTCCTCTCGCCGCTGCCGCAACGGCGGGGTGGTCAGGGAAACCACGTTCAAGCGGTAATAGAGGTCCTGGCGGAAAGCTCCGCTTTGAATGGCGGTTTTCAAATCCCGATTGGTGGCCGCAACCAGCCGGATGTCCACACGAACCGGGTGTGTGCCGCCCACTCGCTCGAATTGCCGTTCCTGCAGCACGCGGAGCAGCTTGGCCTGAAGGCTGAGGGCGAGCTCACCCACTTCGTCCAGAAACAGCGTGCCGCCGTCGGCTGCCTCGATCTTGCCCTTCTGCTGCCCCGCGGCGCCGGTGAAGGCGCCCTTTTCATGGCCGAAAAGCTCGCTCTCCAGAAGGGTGTCGGTGATGGCGGCGCAATTGATCGCCACGAAAGCGCGGCCCGAACGTGGACTATTGCGATGAATGGCGCGCGCCACCAGTTCTTTTCCCGTGCCGCTTTCCCCGCGGATCAGAACGGTGGAATCGGTGGGAGCCACCCTCGCAATAAACCTCTCCATCTCGCGAATCGCTGGCCCCGTGCCCACCATTTCGTGATCCACCGCGATCTCGGCGCGCAGGCGGCAGTTCTCGCTTTCCAGCCACTGAATCCGCCGCACATCCTCCAGAACCAGCGCGGCGATTCCGCCGATCGCCGACAGCCATTCCAGTTGCCCGGGTTCAAAATGCGCCAGGGGGTCCGTGCTGTCGAGATAGATTACTCCCCGGATCTGCTGGAAGACCACCAGCGGCACACACAACGCCGCCGTGATCCGGTCCCCGCCGGTCCCCGCGGCCGAGTCCCGATTCGAGAGCACCGGCGCCTTTTCGCGGAGCACCCGATCGATGATGGCACGGCTGTATTCGGCGGGACGATTCAGCTCCTCGCGGGAATCCCATCCACAGACCGAGGCAAACTGCTCGCCGTTCTCTCCCAATAGCAGAATGGCCCCGCGATCGGCGTACAAGGTCCGAGAGACAATTTCCAGAAGCTGCTTCTCGAGGGTCTCCAGGTCGCGCGTGGAGTGAATGGCGGCGCTGATTTCGAGCAACGCGTTGCGATCGCCCGGCATTGCCGATCAGTATACCG
>JBEKYD010000201.1:0-14438 GCA_049511335.1 Bryobacteraceae bacterium
CAAATGGCCGCGAAAAGCAGGGAAAACGGGATGGTCACCGCGACAATGACCGCGCCGCGCACGTTGCCCAGGAACAAAAACAAGATGATCGTCACCAGCACGATGCCTTCCGTCAGGTTATGCAGCACCGTGCGCGTGGTGTAGCGCAACAGATCGCTGCGATCCAAAAACGGGACGACCTTCACCCCGTGCGGCAGGATTTGCGTGTTCAGCTCTTCCACCTTGGCATGAATGTCCCTAAGCACCTCGTCGGAATCGGCGCCCTTGCGGAGGAGCACGATGCCTTCCACCACGTCGTCGTTGTCGAGAATAGTGCCGTCGGCGCGGTGGATCGCCTTACCGATTCGTCCCAGCCGGATTTTGGAACCCTGTTCGACGGTGGCGATATCGGCAATGCGGACGGGCGTGCCGTTTTGGGTCTTCACCAGGATCTTGTCGATGTCGCCGACGGTGCGCACGAGGCCGACCTGGCGCACATTTACCTGTTGCAGTCCTTCTTCGATGAAGCTACCGCCGGCGTTGACGTTGTTATTGGTCAACTGCTGCTCCACCTGGCCGATGCTCAATCCGTAAGCCACCAGCTTGTCGGGATCGATGCGCACCTGGTATTCCTTGGTGACGCCGCCGAAGCTGGCCACATCCACCACGTTGGGCACGGATTTGAACTGCTTTTCGAGCACCCAGTCCTGGAGCCCCTTCAACTCCATGAGGTCGTACCCGGGATTGGTGCTGTGCAGGGTGTACCAGTAGATCTGCCCGACCGGGCTCCAGTCGGTGCCCATCTGCGGCTGCAGATTTTGCGGCAAGGTGACTTGGGCCATGCGCTCGAGCACCTTGGACCGGTTCCAACTGTCGTCGGAAGCGTCGTCGAAAACCAGCATCAAGCTGGAGAGGCCGAACAGCGACGTGGATCGCAGATGCTCCAGGTGCGGCAAGCCGTTCATGGCGATTTCGAGCGGGATGGTAACCTGCTGCTCCACCTCTTCGGCCGCGCGTCCAGGCCACTGGGTAATGACCTGGACGTAGTTATTGGCGACATCGGGGTAGGCTTCGATGGGCAGGTTTTCGAAAGAGATCACGCCCCAAACAAACAGCACGATGGCAAGCGCCACCATCAGCAGGCGGTTGTTCAGAGCGAAATCTACCATGCCATGGATCATGTCGTCTTCCCGTTACTGCTCGACGGTGTTTTGCAACACCAGTGCGTTGGCGACCACCTGCTGGCCCGGCTTGATGCCGCCGACCGCCTGCAGGTTGCCCGGAAGCATGCGTCCGCCTTGCACGCCCACCCGCTCGAAACGGCCGCCCTGGGCGGGCACGTAGACCCAATCGCGGTCGTGCAGGTGCAGCACGGCAGAGGCCGGCACGGTGGCTTCGACCTGGGTCTGCGGGCTGTGGAAGGTCGCGGTGACGAACATGCCCAGCCGCATCAGCCCGGACGGATTTCCCACTTGGAGGCGAACTTTGGCGGTCCGGGTATTGGGATCCAGGGTTGCGGCGATGTTGTCGATCCGCCCGCGCAGCGCCAGGTCCGGATAGGCGTTCAGGCGGATATCGGCATACTCGCCCAGCTTCACAAAAGAGAGATTGTTTTCGTAGACGTCGCAGACGATCCAGACGTGGGTGAGATCGGAAATGGTGAAGGCGTTAGGCGAAGCCAGGCCCTGCGTGCCCGAGGCCGCGGTCACCTGCTGGTCGGTGATGACCCCGGAGATGGGCGCGAAGATGTCGACAATGGATGCGGGGTGCGCCGGATCGACACCCAGGACCTGGAGGTGCTCGGTGGTGGTCTCGACCGTGACTTTGGCTTTGGCATCCGCATCCACGGCCACTTCCAGATCCTTCTGCGCAATGGCGCCCTGGTCGAACAGAAGCTTGGCGCGGTCCAGTTGGGCATGGGCCAGAACTTCGTCGGCAATCGCCTGGCGGTGATCGGAAAAGGCCTGCGCGATATCCGGGCTTTGCACTCTCATTAAGAGTTGGCCCTTGGCGACCGTATCGCCCAGCTTGGCGTGGATCTCGAGGACGCGGCCGGTAGCCAGCGTGATCACCGGCACGTTGCGCGTCACGTCGGGCATCACCACGCCGGTAACATCCAGCGTGGGCGCGACATCGATGCGGGCGGCCTGGGCCAGCGGAAACTGTTCGGGATGGTCTACTTTCACGATGTTGACGTCGGCTTCATGCTCCACCCGGGCCGGCGGCGGGGCGCCCGCGGAAGGATCGTCGGTTTTGGCGTTGGCGCCGCAGCCCGCCAGAATCAAGCTCAGGGCCGTGAGGGTCAGGGCAAGGATACGTGGGACAGACCATCGTTTTCCGTGGTCTGTCAGGCGCTCGCCAGGCCAACCGCACGACAGACGACAAAAGACGATCGTCTGTCCCACCGGGTTCACGTTGGGCAAGCTAAAGCATGCCCCACCCAGCCTGCCCCACAAATTCGGGAGAAGAGAAGTTTTCATTGGATCGCCTCGCGGCCGACCGCCATGTTCAGTTGGCTCGCGGCGGTCAGGTAGGAGCCAATCAGGTTGAGATAGGCCACCTGGATGGCGCGGTAATCGTGCTGCGCGTCCAGAAAATCGACCAACGCCGCGCCGCCGTGCTGATAGGAGAACGATATGGTGTCGCGCACCCGCGTGGCCCTGGCCAGGTATCCTTCGCCGCCTTTATACGGGCGCAGCAGGTTCACCGCCTCGACCACGGTGTAGTAGGCCGAATCCACGTCGCTGAACACCTGCGCCTGAGCGGCGTCGCGGAGCCGCTCGGCGTGGCGGATGTCCAATTGGGTCCGCTCCTTTTCGCCCTGGTTGCGGTCGAACACGCGCAGGGGGATGTCGATGCTGGCGCCCAGCGTATTGTTGGCGTATGGATTTTGGAACGAAGGATTATGCGAATACCAGACGCTATAGGTGGGATCGGTCGAGCCGTTAGAGACCGCCAGCTTGTGGTCGGTTTGGGCCTTGTCCACCGCCTCCATGGCCGCCTTCAAATCGGGCCGGTTGGCCAGGGCGATGGAGTGAAATTCTTCGAGGGGCAGTAACGAATCGGCGAAATCGAACGGACCGGTAACGTCGAACCGATCCACCGGAGTGCGATCCATGAGCAGCGCCAGCAGGTTGATCTTGGCGGTGCGCAGATTCACGATAGCGGTTTCGAGGTCGGACTCGTATTGCACCCGCTGCAATTCGAGGCGATCCAGATCCACGCGGGCGATATCGCCGGCTTGGTAGCGATTGCGGCTGATTTCCATTTCGCGGTCGAAATACGCCAGGTTTTCCCGGGCCAGCGCGAGCACCTGTTTGGCCTGCAGCGTACTGACGAACGCCGCGCGCAGATTGAATAGCATGGTCCGTTCCAGATCCGCCTGCTGGCTTTCGGCGATGCCCGTGCCTTTCCGGGCGCTTTCGAGGCGCAGCTCCCGCTTGTGGTCGCGCTCGTGCAGGTAGCTGAGGCCGAAAGTAAATTGAGTACCGGTGAACGGCTGCCAGACGCCCTGATTCGGGGTGATCTGGGTTCCATCGGTCGACAGCGTGAAATCCGGATTGGGCCGCAGGTAGGCGGTAATTTCCTGGGCCTTGGATTCCTGGATATTGATCTGGCCGGCGCGCAGGGTCGGATTCTCGGCTTCGAATTTGTCCTTGACCTGCTGCCAGGTGAGAGGCGTCTGTTGTGCGTATACAGACGAGCCGCCGCACACCATCCACGCCACTCCGCAGCAGACGAAACCGAGTCTCACCATTGCAGTTCGAAACCGGGGACTTGCCGGTGGAATTCGCCCGTGCGGCGCGTGAGCGATGCGGCGCGCCGGGCGGACACGGGCGCCGCTCGGTGGGTATGGGCAGATGGTACCATTGGGAAGTCCTGGAAGAGAGTGTGGGGCCGATGCCAAACCTGGGCTCGCGCCACGCGGCACGAACGGGTGTTCACCTCCAAAGGTTATCGACCGGCACGCGGCCCTGCCACCTATCTTTTGGCCTTGGTCAGGCTATCTTTTGGCGGCGGAGTTGGCCGGAAGTCCAAATTTATCTAAAATTTACATAGGGAATTCTGGGAATGCAGTGGCGCTTTACCGATAGGAACTCGCGGGTAGTCGTGGCCGGGCTGCTGATTCTGATTGTGGCCTTGGTGGATTGGCGGGTGGATCCGCCGTTTGCGTTCGCCTTTCTCTACCTGTTCCCGATTCTGCTCATCGCCACGGTACAACCGCGCTGGCAGATCGTGCTGGCCGCCCTGGTTTGCACCTTTCTCTCCGATTACTTCGACCCGTACCCGTTTACCGCCGCGGTGGCGCTGCCGCAGGACATTCTGGTATTCACTTCGCTGGCCGGCACCGGCCTTTTCTCCTACGAAGTGTCGCGCAGCCGCGAGCGTGAACGGCGGCACCTGCGGGAACTGGAAGAGGAGAACTCGGCGCGGCGCTCGGCGGAGGAACAGCTCGAATTCCTGATCGGCTCTTCTCCGGTTGCGATCCTCACCATGGGCGCCGATGGCCTGGTGCTGCGCGCCAACCAGGCGGCCCACCGGTTGTTCGGCCTGGCCGATGGCCAGTTGACCGGCAAGAGCATTCGCTCTTACGTGCCCGCGCTCGGCCGCGTCCCGTTCCTGGGCGACGGCCCGCCGAACTTCCGCACCGAGATGCAGTGCCGGGGGATGAAATCGGACGGGGAAGTGTTCCTCGCCGACGTGTTTTTCTCCACCTATCGGACCGCCCAGGGGCCGCGGTTGGCGGCGCTGGTGGTGGACGCTTCCGACCAGCTTCGCGAGCGCGAAGAAACCAGCTTGGAACAATTGATGGCGGGCTCGCGCATTCTGGTGGGCGCGGTTTCGCACGAAGTGCGCAACGTGTGCGGTGCCATCGCGGTGATTCACGAGAACCTGGTGCGCCACGGCGCGCTGAAGGGGAACAAGGATTTTGAGGCGCTCGGATCGCTGCTGGAAACGCTCAACCGCATCGCCTCGGTGGAATTGAAGAGCAGCCGCGCCGACGCTCCGATCGGCGGCATCGACCTGGCCGAAATCTTCGACGACCTGCGCATCGTGCTGGAACCCTTCTGCCAGGAAGCGGAGATCGAGGTGAGCTGGAACGTGCCGGCCGACCTGCCTCCGGTTTGGGCCGACCGGCATCGGCTGTTGCAAGTGCTGCTCAATCTGACCAAGAACAGCCAGCGCGCGCTGGAGCACTCGCCGGTAAAGCGCATGGAAATCTCCGCCACCGCGCATCCGGACGTGGTTTCCATCCGGGTAACCGATAGCGGGCCGGGCATCCGCTCTACCGAACACCTGTTCCAGCCGTTTCAGGAGGGCGCCGAATCCACCGGGCTGGGCTTGTATCTTTCGCGCGCTTTCGCGCGGTCTTTCTATGGCGAGCTGCGGCACGATCCGGCGGTGGCCGGCTGTTCGTTCGTCATTGACCTCGCCATCTCCGGTCTGCGGGAATCCGACTATGGCGCTACGGCGAAACATGGAACGTATTCGACTCTTACTGCTTGACGATCACGTGCTGTTCCGCGAGAGCCTGAGCCGCCTGCTGGCCTCCGAGCCGGATTTCGAAATGGTGGGTCACTGCGGCACCTGCGCCGAAGCTCTGGAGTTGCTCCGCCGTTCCCCGGCCGATGTCGCCCTGGTGGATTTCGACCTTGGCGAGGACCACGGCGGCCAGTTCATCGCCGCTGCCCAACGCAGCGGCTTCACCGGCAAAATTCTGATGGTGACCGCCGGCATGACCGCCGAGGAATCCGCGCTGGCTTTTAAATTGGGCGCCTCGGGCGTCTTCTTGAAGCACAACAGCCCGAGCAGCCTGGCGCAGGCCATTCGCATGGTCGCCAACGGCGAAATGTGGGTGGATCAGAAGGTCATCCGCGCCCTGAGCGACGTCATCCCGCGCCGCGAGGAGCACGACCTGCGTAAGCTGCTCACCGAACGCGAACAGGAGGTTCTACAAGGGCTTTTCGAAGGCCTCACCAACAAAGAGATCGCCGCCCGGTTGGGGGTTTCGGAAAGCGCCGTGAAAGCCACTCTGCAACAGCTCTTTCACAAAACACGGGTGCGCACGCGCAGCCAACTGGTGCGCATCGCCTTGGAAGCATCGCTCGCTACCACCCGCCGTCCTTAGACGCGGCCGTCCGGCCTCGCTCGCTTGCCGGGATCCGGATGAGTGCGATTGTAAATCGCCCACGCGATACCCGCTAGTATCCCCAAGATTATGAGCACTTCGGGAACGTCGAGGTTGCCCATAAAGACACCTTCCTGTCTGAAATTGTAGCAGTTCCGGCGGGAGGAAGCGAGGGTGAAAAGCGGTCCTATTGGTTTGCGTCAAGCGCGTGCATTCCGCCGCGCCGGCAACTGGGCCTATGGTCGCAGTCCCGGTCAGGAGGGCCGCACGGATGAAAGCGATGGCGGTTCTCTACTTCACGACGCGTGGGGTTGCGGCTGGCGGCGCACAAACCTCGGATATCTGGGCGGCCCGACGCGAGTAGAAGGACGACCAGTAGCGCCGATCGAACTCTACTAGCCTCAGGGCTTCATCGATCCGCCCGATCAGCGCCCTATACTGTTCGGTTTGCAGCAGCGACTCTCGCGTGCCTTCGAAACCCCCGTTCGCCTTGGTCGCGGCCTCGATCCGAAACTCAGCCAGCACGATCATCGCGTCAAGCTCGGCAATAGCGGCCTTTGTGCGAGCGCGTTGTGCGGCACCCTCAGAGGAGGCCGCGAGAGATGTGCGCAGGTCCTCACGCTGACGCAGGAGGGAATCCAGGTCCGCGCGCGCCTCTTCCACGTCTCGGTTTAGCCGGCTGCTTGCCGCTGGCTGGTTCGCGACGACGTCGTTTGCGGCTTCGAGCGCCTGCTGGGCGTCCTGCCCGTAGCGGCTCCAGTACAGCCGCCGGGAAACCAGCCACTCCTCCAAGAGGACTTTCAATTGCGCCAGCGTCGGACTGAACCAGGCGGAGCAAAAGCGCCTCTCCTCGAAGTCTGTTGGACTGGCCCGAAGGTCTGCCATCCTCCTTGCGAACTCCGCCTCAAAGGCAGAGTGGGCGGTGTTCCAAGCTTCAAACCGCTCGTCGATACCCTTCCCTAACCTCGAATACACGTCGGCAGGCGAAGCGGGAGCGGAATCAGCCTTCCTGGACGGCGAATAAGGCCGCACCGGCTCAATATGACCTGCTCGCCCGTCTGGCGTGAAGGCTGGAGCGCCAGGTTTAGGGTGCGCACCCGGCGTGCCGGCTGGAGCACCAGGTTTAGGCTGAGGTTGCGGAGGGGTGGCGGGGTTTGGGCTGCTCTGTGACTGAAAGCCGAAGGCTGCCGCTTCGAGGAGACCGAGCAGGCAAAGCGAGAGGAGCCTCATGTCCGCGCCCTCATGTTCGCAACCTCGGAAGGCCATAGGACCAAATCCATAAGCCCCATCAGCGCTGCCAAAAGACTGACCGTCGCTGGGTTCAGATAATAGCCGAAGAGTGTCACCGCCAGATAAACAGTCAAAGCGGTGCCTGAGAGCAACACGAGTGCCCAAAGAACCCCCGGCACTCTCCGACGGTGATAGCGCCGGATGATGAATTCAAATGCTGCATAGACCACGAAACCGGAAATCCAGTCGACCGCCTCCGGCACCGGACGTATCAGACGGTCATCCAGCAGCGATTCAAGATAGTTCGCCTGCAGCATATATCCGGGCATGTCCCCAACAACGGTATCGTGGCGATCTAGCCCCGGCATGTCTTCCCCAATGACTACGACGCGGCCGTGGATTAGGCGCTGGATTGCCGGATTCAGTTCTCCCTCGAGGCAGGCTCGCCACCCTGGAGGAGAGGGCGAGCTGCAAACAGCATCCCGAGCGGGGATGCTCCAGGGCCGGAACTGTTCTAATTCGAGCAGGCTGACATAAGGGGGAGGGAGATCCGCGGTCCATCCGGCCAGCCGACCTGCGTCCAGCAATCTGGGAGACGCGGCCAACGCACCGGCTAAGGCCAGCGATGGCGGAGGCTGGCTCGAATTAGCGACCGGCTGGACGCTGGGCCACCACAGAGCTGCCCGCCGGAGATCGGGATAGGTGTTTACGATGGCTTCCGATACGCAAGTAGCCGGCGGATTTAGCCGCAGCGCCGGCTCAAGAGGATACAGGCTCAGCGTTCGCGGTTCCGCCCTGGCCTCCTCGTCCACCTTACGGCCAACGATAACCGGCGTCTGCTTACGGCACAAAACCTGAAGCGACTGCGTCAGGTCGCGAGTGCCCGGATCGCCCGCTGGACAAGTTGCTTCCCCGAAATACTTGTCGACAACTATCACGTTGGGGCTTGCCGCGGATAGGCTCCTGAGCAGCGCCCCCAGAAACACGCGCTCTTGGCAAACGTTCAGAAGGCTGACGCCAGGCGGCGAGCTGTTAGCGCCGAGAACCACGAGGGACGTGAAGCGTGGGTTTGGCTTTCTGGGACTCGCAGTTACGAGGCGATGGTAAAACGTCGCCACTCCAAAAACGCTCTGAGTCAGCACATTATGGGTCTGGCCAGATGATTCGACCGAGTGATGCAGCCACTGTTCTAGCGCGAAAGTTAGTGCGCACGCTAGCGCAAACCGGATGATCACCCCGCGGGGTGAGGGGCGGTTAAGGCCCGGCTTCCTTCTCCGGCTAACTTGGCCGCGGTTTTGCTTCGGCCGTGGAACGACGCCGCGCCACATTTGCTAAATGATAGTCCCGCGACCAAACGGACGCAAGATCCGCTCCTACATGGGGAAATGTGTTGCCATTGGTCTGCGGCGAGGGTGTGCCGGCGCTGGCGGACCGTGGCAAAACGTGAGGATAGCAACCGCTTAAAGGGCGCGAAGAAGAATAGCCACCGATGAACACGGTGGGATAGGGAAATCGAGCGTCTCGGAAAATACCGCCGCGTCGGCACCGCCAGCCTTTGGACTGGGCTGCAAACGGGCCGTGCCCAGGCTCAGCGGCGGTTTCCAGGGCGGTCCGTTGTCGATCATGATGAGTTCCAGCGCGATGTCTTCGGCCGACGGACTGACAGTTGGAAGGCCCCATCTCCATGCCGGTCCAGTGCCGCACAGCCAGGCGCAAAAGCACCACCACCGCCGCGGCCCAGGGGAGGGCCGACGAGCCCACCAGCCACCCCTGCAGCAGGCGCAGGATAAGATGGGGACCGCTGTGCGGCAGCACCAGCCAGGCCGTCGCCGCCAGCTCCATGCCCCACTCTTCCAGGCGCTTGGTCCATCGGCTGGGCGCGGATAAGGCAGACACAGAGATACAGTATCGGACACCGCGGGGCAGTTCCGAGTTCCCAGCCTCCGGCTATGCACCAAGCCGGGCGACGCACAAATCGACAGTCGCGCGAGAGGCCTGAAAAAACAAAGTCATCCTGCAATAAGTCAAATGTTTGCAATTAGTTGCGGGTGTTTCGAGCAGCCCGGTTCGGTCTCGGTGCAGAAGCGTTTCCTGCACAAAAATGCACAAACGGCGGAGCCGCCGCCTCGGCGCTCCGATCCCGGGCTAGAATCGAAAGGACGCACCCATGAAACATCCAGCTCGCCTTACCAGGCCATTCGTTCTCGTGCTGGCGGCAGCGTTCGCCGCGGCTGCTTTCCAGACGGCCAAAGAACCGGAACTCGCGCGCTGGCAGCGGGAGGCACGCAACGTCACCATCGTGCGCGACGACCACGGCATTGCCCACGTCTACGGCAAGACCGATGCCGACACCGTGTTCGGCACGCTGTACGCCCAGGCGGAGGACGACTTCAACCGCGTGGAGACGAACTACCTCAATGGCATAGGCCGGCTGGCGGAGGCCGAAGGCGAGTCCGAAATCTATCGCGACTTGCGGATGAAGCTGTTCATCGATCCCGCGGAGCTGAAGACCGAGTACGCCGCGAGTCCCGCGTGGCTTCAGTCGCTGATGAACGCCTTCGCTGACAGTCTGAACTATTACCTGGCCACGCACCCCCAAGTGAAACCGCGAGTGATTCGCCGATTCGAGCCCTGGATGGCGCTTAGCTTCACCGAGGGCAGTATTGGATGGGACATCGAGCGGGTGAACCTCGGCCAGCTTGAAGCGTTTTACGGGCACGGGCCCGAGGCCCCTACCAGCAACGGCAATGCTGCCGCCGACGCGGCGTTTTTGGAAGGCGCCGATGCCCAACCGCCCGAGCCTGGCGGTTCGAACGGAATGGCCATTGCGCCCGCGAACACGGCCGGCCATCACGCCCTGCTGCTCATCAATCCCCATACTTCTTTTTTCTTCCGCTCCGAGCTCCAGATGGTGAGCGAAGAAGGGCTGAACACTTACGGCGCCGTGACATGGGGACAGTTCTTCATCTACCAGGGCTTCAACGATCGCGCCGGATGGATGCACACTTCGAGCGGAGTCGACGCCATCGACGAGTATCTCGAAGCCGTCACCAGGAAGGGCGATCGTTTCTATTACAAGTACGGCAACGAGGAACGCCCGGTGGTTGCGGCGGTGATCGCGGTGCCTTACAAAACCGCGCAGGGCATGGCCGAGAAGAAATTCACCGTTTACCGTACGCATCACGGGCCGATTGTCCGCGAGGTGAACGGCAAGTGGGTGAGCGTGCGCCTGATGCAAGAGCCGGTGAAGGCGCTCACGCAGTCTTACACCCGCACCAAGACGAAGGATTACAAATCGTTCCGCCAGACCATGGAGCTGCACACCAACTCGTCGAACAACACCATCTTTGCCGACGCCGATGGCGACATCGCGTACTTTCACGGCAATTTCATACCCCGGCGCGATCCCCGCTTCGACTGGACCAAGCCGGTGGATGGCAGCGATCCCGCCACGGAATGGCACGGACTGCTTTCGGTCGACGAGACGCCGCACCTGTTGAACCCCGCCAGCGGCTGGCTGTACAACTCGAACAACTGGCCCTGGTCCGCAGCCGGGCCGAGTAGTCCGAAAAGGGAGGATTATCCGGTCTATGTGGAAAGCGGCGGCGAATCGGCGCGCGGCTTGCACGCGGTGCGGGTGCTGGAAAATGCCAAGAATTTCACCCTCGATTCGCTGATTGCGGCGGCCTACGATAGTTACCTGACGTGGTTCGAGAAGCCGATGCCCGCCCTCATCCGAGCCTGGGACAAAGCCGCCGCGGGCGATCCGCTGAAAGCCAAGTTGGCCGGCCAAATCGGTCTCCTGCGCAAGTGGGACCTTCGCTGGGCGGTGGATTCCGTTCCTACTTCGCTCGCGGTGTTCTGGGGAACGGAAATCCGGGCGCGGGTCGCCGGCGATGCCAGAAGAGCCGGTGTGTCCGTGGAGGACTACATCGGCAGCCGTGCCCCTGCCGAACAACTGCTGGAGTCGCTATTAGCCGCATCCGATAAGCTCGCGGCCGATTTCGGCAAATGGGAAACGCCATGGGGTGAGATCAATCGGTTTCAGCGCCTGACGGGTGACATCGTGCAGCACTTCAACGATTCCCAACCCAGTATCCCGGTCGGCTTTACGTCGTCGATGTGGGGTTCGCTGGCGTCGTTCGGAGCGCGCGCTTACCCGGGAACGAAGAAATGGTACGGCACCAGCGGCAACAGCTTCGTCGCCGTGGTGGAGTTCGGCCCGCGGGTGCGGGCCAAGGCTGTAACCGCCGGCGGCGAGAGTGGCGACCCGGCATCGAAGCATTTCAACAATCAAGCCGAGAGATATGCCACCGGCGCGCTCCGGGATGTGTATTTCTACCGGTCGGAACTGCGCGGGCATACGGAACGGGAGTACCACCCAGGAGAATAACTCCGAAGCCTGCAGCTTGGGCGCTCTGGGCACTCGGCGCAGGGGTTCCCGTCCCCTGGTTCTTCCCTGGCTAAATTAACCTTCACGGCAGCGTCACGCCGCAGAAGCTCAGGAATTCGCGCAGGCCCGCGTCGATGTATTTCTGGCGATGAACCAACAGCGTGATCTGGCGCCGCAGATCTAGCCATGGGGCATGGACGAGGCGAAGCTGACCGGCTTTCAACTCCGGCTCGACGGCGGAACGCGAGATGCACCCTAAGCCGGCGCCGTGCATGACGGCGCGCTTGATGGCGCCGATGCCGCCTAACTCGACCGGCACATGAAGCAGGCGAAACTTGCCTTCGATGGCGTCCTCGAAAACCGCGCGGGTACCGGATCCCTTCTCACGCAGTACCCAGCGGGCTTCGGCCAAAGCCGATGCCGCGGCCCGGCGTCCGGCGAGCGGATGACCGGGCGCGGCCACGATCACCAGCCGGTCCTCGCGCCAGGCGACTGCGTCGAGATCGGGATGGCGGGACAAGCCTTCAATCCATCCGGCGTCGCTTTCGAATTGCACGAGCGACCGGACGACCTGTTCGGTATTGCCGATGGCAAGGTGGAAGCGCGCGTCCGGGCGCCGGCGCGCGAACCTGGCCACCAGCGCAGGCAACATATAGTTGCCCACCGTCAGGCTGGCGTAGAGCCTGAGATTCACGGCCTGGCGTCCGGCCCCGGCTTCGATATCGCCAACCCGGTCGAGTACTTGAATCGCCGCCGGCAAGAGCTCGCGCCCGGCCGCGTTCCCCACGATGCGGCGGCCCTTCCGGTCGAAAAGGCGGCGCTGGAGTTGGTTTTCGAGCTCGGCCAGAGCCTGGCTGGTGGCTGCCTGGGAAAGCCCGATGCGGCGGGCCGCGCGGGTGATGGAGCCCTCCTGATAAATCGCCGCGAAGATTTCGAGCTGCCGAAGCGTGATGCGAATCGCCGCCACTCTAAATCGATTGTACCGAATAAGAATATTGAAATTATCCGTTTTGCTTATTTAACGGCTTGGGATAGGCTGGGAGCATCTTCCCATGCCGAATTCCAAACAGTACGGAACATTTCTGGCCGGTTTAGCGCTGTGCCTGTCGGCGGCGTTGCTGGCATGGACGGCAGCCGCGCGGCCGTGGAATCATAAACTGCAGTTCAGCCCGCTCACGCTGGCGATTGTGGCTGGCATCGTGTTGGGCAACACCGTTCCGCGAAGCGCGCTGGAACGGCTCCATCCGGGCCTGCGCTTTTGCCAGCAGAAACTGCTGCGTCTCGGCATCGTTCTTTATGGCGTCCGCCTGACGGTCGGGGACCTGGCCCAGCTTGGGCCGCGGGCCTTGGTGCTCGATCTTACGGTAATCGGCACGGTTCTGGTGGCCGGCTACTGGCTCGGTACGCGCGTGTTCGGCCTGGATGAGGACACGGCCCTGCTGGTGAGCGCGGGCAGCGGCATCTGCGGCGCGGCGGCGGTGCTCGCGACCGAGCGCGTGATCGAAACCGAATCCCACAAAGTCAGCGTGGCCGTGGGCACTGTAGTGGTGTTCGGAACCATCGCTATGTTCCTCTATCCCGTGCTATATCCGCTGACGGGCTTCACCCAGCGCCAGTTCGGCATCTACACCGGCGCCACCGTGCACGAAGTAGCCCAGGCCCTCGCGGCCGGGCGCGCGGTGAGCCAGGCGGCCAGCGACACGGCCGTCATCACCAAAATGTTGCGCGTGCTGCTGCTCGCTCCGGTGCTGGTGATCGTCAGCCGGTTGCGCCGCCGGGGAACAGCCGGAGCGGCGCGGCGAATCGATTTTCCATGGTTCGTGGCCTGGTTCGGCGCGGTGATACTGGCGCAATCGTTGGTAAAAATACCGGCGGCTGCTCGCGCTCATCTGATCGATCTCGACACCGTGCTGCTCTCGAGCGCCATGTTTGCGTTAGGCGTGGCCACCAGTTGGCGCCAAATGCGAAAAGCCGGAACGCGGCCGCTGCTGCTCGCTACCGTGATCTTCGCCGGTCTGGTTTGTGGCGGATGGGCGATGACGCGGCTGCTGGTGTAGGAGGGTACAGAGTGCCTGCCATGTCGAGTGCCCTGTGTGTCCGGCACGCTGTTTCGGAAGTTGGCTGAGACGTATTCGCGGCCAGCCGCTCCATCAGACCTGCCGCTCGGAAAAGGCGCAAGACGGGCCGCGACCACAGGGAGCGGTTGCCGAGTTCTGGAGCCTAAACCCCGTGTGTTCGGATAACCCCGTTTGCCTGGTGGAGCTGGCCGTGCTAGCATCCATGCAGTGTGTCGGTATCGTGGCGGACGATAACTCGACGGTGCATCTGGTTCTTATTAGCGATTTGCCTCATCGTAGACGGCCCACTGTTTTGGGACGTACTTGAACCTCCACGAGATGTGTACTACTCGGACGAGAATGGGGAGTTGAATCAACCGGAGCATCTGACGCGTACGAGGATGATCTTTGGAGGTTTCGTTATCCTTCAAGGCGGACTGGTACTTGCGGTGGTGCGTTTGCGAGGGCCGGTCGTCCGCCATTCAATCTTCTCGGCGCCCGAAGGGCGGCGCTACAAGACGTGAGCTCGCGTGCCCGCGCCATGATCGCTCCCTGCAGTAAGATCGTGGAGGAGGGGTCCAAACCATGATCGTTTCCCGCCGGGATTTTGCCCGCATGGCCGCCGTATCGGCGGCTTCTCGATTGGTTG
>JBEKYD010000202.1:0-14421 GCA_049511335.1 Bryobacteraceae bacterium
AGGCCTCAAATAGGGTAATACAACAAGTGAACCGCAAGAGCGGTGACAAGTGGTGACTTTTCAGTAGGTTATCCGGAGGTGCGGGCTACGAATCTGGAGTTGGCAGTAAACTCCCGCTAGGATAGGTGGCGCCGGCTTTAGCCGGTGACTTCAGGCAAAGCCGGATGGCCAGAGACTCTCTAATCAATTCCCCTGGTCGATCGCCGGCGCCCGTTCCGCCAACACCGCCCGCGCCGCGCGCATCTGCGCCGCGTGCCGCCGGCCGTGCCCGGCAATCAAAATCGCCATTTCCACCCCGTTCAGCTCGCCAAAGATCGGATGCCTCAACAGCCGCGGATACAGATCGTGACTCTGTTCGCGGACAAGCTCGATGGTGAGGGCGCGTTGCGCCTGGAACACTTCGAGCGCTTCCGCCAGACTCGCGAATCGGCCCTTTGGCGTAATGGCTTCCGGCGCTTGAATCGTCACCGACCGGTCCAGCGCCTGCTCGGTCAGCCTGGCTTCTTTCTCCTTATCGATACCCGGCGCGCCGTCCTTCGGCGCCGTTTCCAAACGCGTTCGGCCTCGCTCTTCCGTAATCGCCACGTGCTCCAGGCATTCCAGAATCGACCATTGCCCTGGCCCGGGCTTGGCTTTCGCCAGCTCCTCGTTCACCCCGCTTACGGCGTCGGCAACCTCGCGTCCGCCTTCCTCAAGAAGCTGAACAAGTTCCGCGCTGCCGTCCTCGATCGCCTCCGTGTCGTGCTCGATCGCCTCCGTCTCTCCCTCGCTCACCTCCGGCTCTGTCTCGATCGCCGCTGTCACCGCTCCAGCTTCCGCCGTCTGATTCCTGGCTTCTGCTTCGTGAGCTCTGTTTCCCGCTGGAATCTCCAATGCATAACCGTGACCCTGCGCGTGTTCTTCCAAAACCACTTCGCAGTCGCAACAATCGCTGCAGCGATGGCACTTATCGCACACGTGATTGTGGCAGGTGTCTTTGGTGCAGCGGACGCAGATGAGCGTGGATTCCTCGCCGCAGATATTACAGTGAAACGCCATGACTATCCTATTTCTTCTTTCCCGCCGTATGGGGAGCGGTCATAATCGCCCGGCACCGCTGGGCTTCTTCGTCCATGACCCGTAGCCGCTGCTCCTGGTCGGCAGCCAATTGCATCAGATAGCGCTCGAATCTGTCGCGGCTGGCCCAACCCTGTGCCTGTACGCTGGCCAATGCTTCGGCGGCTCGGGGACTCTGGTATTTCCGTATTCCCTGCTCCAGCGACAAAAGCATCGCGTCCAACCCCTCCATCCGAATCAGCAGCGCCATCCCGCTGGACAGGCGCTCGGGATTGCTTGCCAGGTTCTGAGATTCCTGCTGGACCGCGCGCGCCTGCTCGCGGCACGATTCAAGCTGTTCCAGGTATGTCTCCGATGCGCCCTGGTCGATCCAGGAACGAACGTCGACATGTTCCAGGGCTGGCAGCAGGCGGCCGGCCTCGGCGCCGATCTCCTGAATTACCGGCGCAATGTCCCAGCTTGTCTCCACCCCCGCCGTCCGCTGCGCCGGAGTTTGGGTCTGTCCGCCGAGGGTCGCAGCCCCACAAAGAACTGTTATCCCTACGAGGCCGTGGCGGAAGGCGAGGACTGTCCCGAGCCGCCCCAATAACCATTTCGATTTCAGAAGCTGCGGCGGACTGTCCCCACTTCTGCCACAGGCCGGTAGGGCGATGCCTTTCATTCTTCGACTCTAGCATGCTGGGAGCGAGGCTCCGGCGCGCCCAGGTGTCGAAACGCTCGATGGCACGGGAACCCGCGCAAGCGGGGGCCCATCAGTGGCCGGTAGTAGGAGCTGAAGGAGGAGCTGGAGCCGTAGGTGCTGTAGGCGGTGTTGGCGCTCCGGTGCCGCCGCCGGTGCCGCCCTTACCCTTGTCCCCCTGAGCGCCGCCGCCACCGCCGCCGATCGGCCCGGGATTGCCGCCCTTGTTATAGACCGCTTGATAGAGGGCTTGCTCGGCCGCTTTCAAAACCCTGCGCAGAATCGCGGCATGATCGATTCCCGCCGGCGATAGCGGCTGGTCGCGGTAAATGCGAATGGAATCGCCGGCTTTCAAAAGCGGCTGCGTGCCGGGTGCGGTGGTATTGCGCACTTGAACAATGCCTTCGTCCACCGTCACGAAGGTGGTGCCGTCGCGGTCCTCCACCACCACGTCAAACGTCGTGCCACGCACCGAAATTACCGCCGTGGGCGTGGTAACATTCCTCGGGTTGGGGCCCTTTGAATGATCGATAAACACCTTCACCCGGCCGATCATCACGTTGAGCAGATCGCTCCAACTCGACCAATTGTCGCGGAACGTGACCTCGGCATTATCAAAGACCTCGAACGTGCTGCCGTCGGGAAGCTGAAACTTCGCATAGCTGTCCGGCCCGGTAACGATGATCTGCTTCCGCAGCACGGATTGGCCTACATAGAGTGCCTGAGGAATTCCGTCTTTGAGCCAGGAAACCTGTCCCGTCTCGATCAGGACCTTGGCAGCATAATCCTGCTGTGCCTGGAGCGGCGCCAGACACGCTGCTGCTGCGGCCGCCACCACCAGCCTGCCCCCAAACCGCATTCGCCGCGAACCCCGGAACATATATGTGCTCTTCAGTTTCTACACACCACGCCGCGCACACTACTCCGCTCGACTGTTCAAGACATTCCAGTCTAGCACCAAACATGCGTAGCAACCAGGGGACCGTACTTACCTTTAGTAAGCAAACCGTGAAATATCATCAAGTTATTAAGGCGATCCGCCGATGATCTGGGGTAGAATGAAGACGGCCGTGTGTCATAAAGGAACACATACCGTACCAGTACTGTTACTCGGTGCCCTCTTTTGGTACGGCGGTGCTGCCCAGGCGCAGCAGACAGTCGAATGGCGCAAGGTGGGCGGCGCCAGCGTGGCGCTCGAGTTGTCGAGCCCTGCCACGGGTGCGGTCGCGCGCGTGTGGTACGGGCCGAATGGCGCCGCGCTCTATGCTAAGACTCGCGACGGCAAGGTTTTCCGCTCTATAGACTTGGAGGCTTGGTCCCCGGTTGCCGCGGCTGCCGAACCTCCGGCGCCCGCTGCCGCGGCGGTGGTGCGGCTGCCCGAATCCGGTGCGCGCGCGGTCTTTCTAGCCTCCGATCCCGGCACTGCCTTCGCCTTGGGCCAACAGCTTTATCGCTCCGACGACGGCGGCCTTTCCTGGGCCAACCTGACCGGCTTCAAGAGCTCTTCGGTGGTAGGCGCCGGGCCCAACGATATCGCGGTTGCGCCTGGCCTTCACCAGCAGATCGTAGTCGCGAACGATTACGGCGTGTGGCGCTCGGCCGATGGCGGCCTTTCCTGGTCGGGCCTCAACGATGGATTGCCCAACCTGGCGGTGCGCCGGATTCTAGCCACGCCCACGGGCGCCTCGGGTACGCGCGTCGAAGCCGAAGGTTTTGGGAGTCTGGAATTAACTCCCGGCACGACCGTGTGGCGTCCGCTGGAATCTGCCGCGCCGAATTCGCCCGAGGTCTTGAATTCCCGATACTCCCGCCAATTGCAGGCCGACGTCACCGCCGTCGAAATTTCCGGCGACACGGTCTACGCGGGGACGTCGGACGGGCGCATCTGGGTTTCGCTCGACGGCGGCCGGACGTTCCCCAACGCCCCGGCACAAAACGGCGGTGGCCGCGTGGAACGGATTTGGGTGGATCGCGCCGAACCGCGAGTGGCGCTGGCGGCGCTCGGCGGCGCCTCGTCGCGCGTGTTGCGCACCACCAATAGCGGGGGGTTCTGGGACGCCCTGGATGCCAGTTTGCCAGCCGGAGCGGCGCGTGGCATTACCGCCGACCGCGCGGCCGGCGCCGTGTACGTAGCCGCCGACGCGGGCGTTTTTTACGGCCAGGCGGATTTGGAAAACGCCAGCACTAACGCCGTTCAATGGCAGAAACTCACCGGCGAGTTGCCCTCGGCGCCGGCTACCGACGTGCGCCTCGATCCCGCAGGCGTGCAGCTCTACATCGCGCTCGACGGCTACGGAGTTTACGCCGCGGCCGCCCCGCACCGCGCCCGCAATCTGCGCATCGTCAATGCCGCCGATTTCAGTGTTCGCGCCGCCGCTCCCGGATCGCTGCTGAGCGTGGTGGGCGCGCGCGTGGGCTCGGCCCGCGGCGGGGAAATGGAGTTCCCGGTCCTGGCCGCATCCGACAGCGAGTCACAGATCCAGGTGCCGTTTGAAGCCAGCGGTCCCACCGTGGCGCTGGCTCTCGATACCAACCGTGGCCTCGTCACCATGGGACTGCCGGTGGAGGCGGTATCGCCGGCTATTTTGCTTTCGCGCGAGGGTGCGCCCGCGGTCTTCGATGCAGACACGGAAATGCCGCTCGATGCCGGCAATCCCATTCACTCGCAGGGCCGTATTCTGATTATGGCGACCGGACTGGGCCGCGTGCAGCCGAACTGGCCGACCGGCGTACCCGCCCCGCAGCAGGATCCACCCGCCGTGGTTGCCCCCGTTACGGCTTACCTGGACGGCGCGCCTCTGGCTGTCACTCGCGCCACCCTGGCCCCCGGCTACGTCGGCTTCTATCAGATTGAGGTGCAGATGCCCGCCGTGACCAACGCCGGCACTTCCGAACTGTGGATCAGCGCCGACGGCACCGAAAGCAACCGCATCCAAATCGTAGTCGCCCCGTAAGGCACTCCTGCCTGGAGCGCCCGGCCCAATTTGTAGGGCGGGACGCCCTGATCGCGCATCGGCCCGTCCGGGACGCTAATTCAGAGCAGAAAGAGCGGGACGAGGGCGTCCCACGCGGGCCAGGGGGCCCGCCCCACGCGGTTGCCTTTGGGAAACTCAGTGGCGCGGGCATTCGTGCCAGGCATTCGTGCCTGCAGCGTCCCGACTCATCGGGACGCGCTTTCTGGTGGGCGAGAACCCTGGCGGCGCGAAAACGTGTCGGGATGAGTCCCGACACGGCAGACAGGAGTGCCCGCGCCACGTTGCCATGGAGGCTGCCGCCCTATCGGAACAGCTTCAAATCGATCGCTTCCCCCATGGCCTTATATCCGGCATCGCCGGGATGAAGATGGTCGCCGCCGTCGTAAGCCGGCAGCATGCGGTCGGGATGGCCGGGGTCGCGTACGGCTTTGTCGAAATCGATCACGCCGTCAAACGTCTTGCCGTTGCGGATCCACTCGTTGATGGCCTTGCGCTGGCTTTCTTTTTCCGGTGTGAAGTAGCCTTTGGCGACCGTTCCCTCGAACGGCGTGAGCGTGGCGCCAAAAACCCGAATCCCTTTTTCGTGGGCCCGTTCGACCAGTTGTTTCAAGCCGGCTATGATGTCTTCGGCGGTAACCGCTTCCGATGCTGGCGCGGAACTGCCGGCGTGGCCCAGATCGTTGATGCCCTCCATCACGATCACGAATTTCACGTCCGGCTGTGCCAGCACGTCGCGGTCGAAGCGCGCCAGCGCGTTCACGCCAAAGCGAACGTTGGTGGCCGCGTCGTGTAGCACGCGGTTGCCGCCGATGCCGGCGTTGAGCACCCCGATTTTCATTCCGGCCGCTTCCAGGCGCGCGGCGAGGATGTCCGGCCAGCGGTGGTTTAGGTCCGCGGTCGAGCGCGCACCGTCGGTGATGGAATCGCCGAAAGCCACCAGGGTGGCCGCGCCGGCCGGCTCCTCGGCATCTATCGCGGCGAGAAATACCCACGCGCCGATTTTGCGAGCGTCGGCCATGGCCGCCGCGCCCGTGCCGTCGCCCGGACCGACGTAAGAGGTCTGCGACGCGCTATAGTGAATCCCCGCGCCGACGGTTGCCTTGGGCAGATAAAGACTGATCGCCAGATCGGTCCCGGCGGGCAAGGTCAGCTTGACGGGGTCGCTGATCGCTTCGGCATCCGGCGGAATGGAAATTGTATCGCGGCCGCCAAAGGTCAACTTCCGGCTGGCGCCGGCGTCGACGTTCGCGCCTTCCGTACGCCGCGCCAGGCCGGCACCGCCGATCTCGACCGTCGTTCTGCCAAACGCGTTCGAAAGCCGCACGCGAACCGTATCGGCCGCGATGCTGGTGTGTACGATTTCCCGCAAGGTTTGGTTCTCGAACACGAGCCCCGCGGTGCGCATCTGGGCCTCGTCGGCCAATAGCGGCGCCGCGCTGGTGCCCCACGTAACCACCCACTGCCGCTGCGCCAGCGCCGCCGAGGCAAGCAGCACGCACAATGCAACCAATCTCAGATTTCGCATAAGTCTCACCCGCATATCCTATCGCGCCGCACCGGGTCGAGGCGGGGGCGCAAAGACGATCTTAGCCACGGATGAACGCGGATGAACACGGATAAAACCGAGAATTCAGAAGTCGAGGAAGCCGAGGGAGTCGGAATTTCGGCGCCGCCAGTGCTCCATCCCCCTTCTGACTTTTGGGTTTTATCTGTGCTTATCTGTGTTCATCCGTGGCCATATTCTTAGGCTGCTATCGCCCACGCGCTTGCAACCATTGTAAAATCTTACGCGGGTAATTATGACACGACGATCCATGCTTCGCTCCTTCGCTGGCTTCGCGCCGGCGGCCTGGGCCCTCCGCGCCCAATCCGGCCGCGAGCCGAGACGCATTGCGGCAGGCATTTTCCAACCCACGTGGGAATCCCTGGCCCAATACAAAGCCCCGGACTGGTTTCGCGACGCCAAGTTCGGCATCTGGGCGCATTGGACCGCACAGTGCGTCCCCGAGCAGGGCGATTGGTACGCGCGCCAGATGTACATTCAGGGCCATCCCCAGTACAAGTATCACGTGGAACACTACGGCCACCCTTCCCAGTTCGGCTTTATGCAGCTCGACAACCTATGGAAGGCCGAAAGCTGGGAGCCCGAGCGGCTGATGGAGCTTTACGTCAAAGCCGGGGCGCGCTATTTCGTTGCCCTGGCGAACCACCACGATAACTTCGACTGCTACGACTCGACTCACCACAAGTGGAACTCGGTCCGGGTGGGGCCGAAGAAGGACATCGTGGGAATCTGGGCGAAGACGGCGCGCAGCCGCGGCCTGCGTTTGGGCGTGACCAACCACTCGGCGCACTCCTGGCACTGGTTTCAAACCGCCTATGGCTACGACCAGGAAGGCCCGCTGGCCGGCGTTCGCTATGACGCATTCACCACCACCAAAGAGCAAGGTCATGGCAAATGGTGGGATGGCCTCGACCCGCAGGATCTCTATACCGGCCGCAACATGGTGATGCCCGACGGAATCACCGCCATCCAAGCCGCCGACCGGTGGCATCGCGAGCACGACCGGAAATGGACCGAGGAGCCGCCCCCGAACAACCCCGAGTTTGTCGATGAATGGTTTCTGCGCTGTCAGGAGTTGATCGACAAATATCGGCCCGACTTGCTGTATTTCGACGATACCGAGCTTCCCCTGGGCCAGGCCGGGCTGGACATTGCGGCCCACTACTACAACGCCGATATGAAGAATCACGGCGGCCGGCTGGAAGCCGTGCTGAACTCGAAAGGCCTGGCGCCGGAGCATGCCGGCGCCATGGTGCTCGATATCGAACGCGGCCGCGCCGGCAAGATCCTTCCCGCCGCGTGGCAGACCGACACCTGCATTGGAGAGTGGCACTACAAGCGCTCCCTATTCGAGAACCACACCTACAAAACCCCTGCCACGGTGATCCAGATGCTGGTCGACATCGTGAGCAAAAACGGCAACCTGCTGTTGAACATTCCGCTCCGCGGCAGCGGCGCGATCGATGAGGATGAACATAAGGTGCTCGATGGCATTGCCTCGTGGATGCCGGCCAACGGCGAAGCCATCTTCGGCACGCGGCCCTTTACGGTGTTCGGCGAAGGCGCGCCGGACGTCAAAGGCTCCGGCAACTTCAACGAGAGAAACACGCGGCCCTACACCGCCGAGGATATTCGATTCACCACCAAAGGCGAGGTTCTCTATGCCATCGCATTAGGATGGCCCGCCGATGGGAAGCTCACCATCAAAAGTCTCGCCGCCGGAAGCGCGCACTATCCGCAAGAAGTGGGCCAAGTGGAACTGCTCGGCGGCCAGGCAGCGCTCCCCTTCACCCGCGACGCGGCCGGGCTGGTAGTGACCGTGCCCGCGCGAAAGCCGAATGAGTACGCATTCGCGTTAAAGATCCGGGCGGAGGCCTGAGGGAGTTACCTGCCAGCCGTCAGCCGGCGAGCCCGCGGGCCAGTTCCGCTATGTAGGCGGCGTAGTCCGGAGTGGTTTCCGGCATCCGGGGCGCCTCAAAATGGTAGCGGCCGGCGGTAACGCGGGCAACGGCTTCCAAAGTTTCAGGGCGGTCGTCGCCATGGGTATCGATACTCAAGGTGCAATGGTAGAGGCGCGCGACGGCGGCCAGAGACCGCAGTTGTTCGGGCTGGCGCGCCAGTTCGGCGGACAGGGCCGGCGCGGCCAGATGCGCCGGCCGCCCCGCGCACTTCAGCCATTCCAGACAGAAGAGGAGTTCGGCCGGCTGGGTGGGCGCCGGGCTCGAGGCCAGCGAAAATTCGAAGTCGAAGGCGCGGCTGCCCGGGCCGGTAGCGCGCGCTTGGATGGTTTCGTGGAGCCGCTCAGCCATGCCCAAGGCCGGTCCGAAGCGTGCGGCCAAGCGAGCCAGATCGGCCGGAGAGAATTCGAAGACGGTTTCGCCGGTGTCGAATGGCCGGGCAAAGGCGCCGGCCGGAAAAGTGGCAGCGCCGGACGGGGCTTCGGCGGCCGCGGTGACCGCGCCAACGTCAATAGCAAAGCGGGTGAAGCGTGACGCCGCGCGGATTCGCTCGCGGGCGGCCTCGATATCCTCGGGCCGGCTTACGCGGAGCGTGACGCCCACGCTGTAGCCTTCCCGCCAGCCGGAGCGAATAGCGCCCCACAGAGCGGCGTAATAAAAAGGCGCGGGAGCGGAATCGCCGGCCAAGCCCAGCGCTGCCAGATTCTTCCCGCGGGTTTTCCAAATGGTTTGAAAAGCGGCGAAGGCCGCGGGCGCGGCGGCGCGGATTTCGCTGCGCGCCTTGCCCGGTTTGGGCAGAAACGCCGTATCGACCGCGCTCACGAACTTGGAGATATTCCGGTGGTCGCCGGGGCTGAACGGTACGCTGTTGACCACGATTTCCGGGCCGCCCTCGGGATGTGAGCGGCCGACCAGGAGCGGGGTGGGAAACACGCTGCTAGTGGGCGCGGAAGCCGGGGCGACGTGCAGCAGTTGCGGCGAGCCGGTGTCGCCATCGACAGCCATGTAGTAGCTGGAATGATGCACCGGATCGCGTGCCAGCGACCCGAAGTATGGGCGGATGCGTTCGAGCCGCAAAGCCCCGGCACGCGCCGCGATGCGAGCGCGCACATCGGCATCCAGCTTTCGCCGCTCGGCTTGGGCGAAAATCAAGCGGGCGAGTTGGGCGGCCTCGGCGGGCGCGAGCGGTGGCGAGAGCGGTACGGGAGTCAAGTGGTAGCAAGCAGGGAATCGATTGCCTGGGTCAGTTTGGTATCGGTAAAATCGACGGGTTCGACGATCTTAAGAACTACTTTACCTTTGGCGTCGATAATATAGGTTTCAGGATACATGAACGTTCCGTACTGTTCGTGCAGGGAAACTTCGCGGGCGGTGAGGAAGGCGGGCTTGAACCTGTTCAGAAAGGCGCGGTAGGCGTTGGGGTCGTGATCGACGCTCACCGCTAGCACCACCACGCCGCGGCTGGCATACTCATTGGCGAATCGGCTAAGCGAAGGGGTTTCCTCCACGCACGGAGGGCACCAGGACGCCCAGAAATTCAAGACCAGCAATTTGCCGCCGAAATCGGGAACGGTGACGGTGCGGCCGTTATCGGCGGTGATATGGAACGCCGGGGCCTGGTCTCCCTGAGCGACCACGCGCTCATGGATGCCGGCATAAATGCTGTAAACAAATGCGCCCAGAAGGAGGGCAATTCCGACCTGCAGGGACCGGTCGATACGCGTCTTCGTCATACGGAGTTTCTTCCGTCCTAATTGTATCGTGGCCCGCGAGTGGAGCGAGCGCCAGCCAAAGACCCATAGGCGGGGAGCGGCCGGCCAATTTGCGGGGAAGCCGGTTTGGGAGCAAGGAAATTGCGGCTGAGGTTTGAGCCGGACAGCCAGCCGTCGAGTTTTTTGCTAATATTTGAGAGGCAACGTATTCCCGCCCCGGCGCTATCGTCTAACGGTTAGGACGGAGCCCTCTCAAGGCTTAAATACGGGTTCGATTCCCGTTAGCGCTACCATCTACCATATTGAATTAAAATCACTTATTAATTTTTCGAGCGGTCTCCATGTCCCACCATGTCCCACTAGCGCAGCTAAAACGCTAGTGAACAGGTCCGCTGACGACGGCGTCCCATGCGTCGGCCGCACGCTGGTCGTCGGCAGGCAAAGCATGCAAATAGATCCGTGCCGTGACGTTCGGATTGGCGTGGCCCAAGCGGGCCGATACCGCTGCCAGAGAAACGCCGTTTGACAACAAGTGTGATGCGTGTGTGTGGCGCAGCGTATGGAGACTCCCGTGCTTTATTCCGGCTTTCCGGATCCTCCGGATAATGACCTGTGAGATTAGGTCCGGCTCGTGGTTGTCACCGTTCGGTTGGCAGAAGATCAGGCCGTTGTCGCGGTATTCACCGGCGAACAGGCGCCGGTTTTCAGTTTGCTGGTCGCGGAGAAACCGGAGCGCGACGAGCGCAGATTGCGGTAACTGGCACGGGCGCTGTTTTCCATTCTTTGGTTTCTTCACCCGAAGTCCGGCCTTGGTCTGCTCTAGGGACTTGCTGATCGTCAGCAGGCCGGAAGTCCAGTCAATATCTGACCATTGCAGCGCCAGCAGTTCTCCGCGCCTAGCGGCGGTCGCCAGGGCCACCTCGATAAGCGCGAATGTCCAGTCGCCGCGGCACGAGTCGCGCAACGCATGGATTTGTTCGGGCGTGAGTGATTCGGCTTGCTTTTGCTCAACGGAGGGCAGTTTGACCTTGAGCATGGGGTTTACGGTAATCAGGTCCAAGCGGAAGGCTTCATTGAGAGCAACCTGAAGCACGCCTGCTACGTGGCGAACTGTACGGGCGGAGATGTGCTCGTGCCGCACGGCTTTCTGTTTGAGCAGAGCGCGGAGCGCCGCCTCTAGTTGAACGTGCTTAAGGCTGGAGATCGGCGCTCCTGCTACAGTGCTGATCTCGTCCGCAGTCGCATCCGTTATGTACCTAGCGAGCTGGCGGTAGCGCTCCAACGTTTTCGGCTGGCACGTGTGGACCGCGTAATTTTCAATCCAGCGAGTGAGCCATTCGCCGAGAGTCGGGTCGGGTGGTGTCAGCGCTTTCGGCGTTTCTGGAGGTGCGTTCCGCTGAGCGCGTATTTCGTCAATCCGAATGCGCATCGCCTCGCACGCGTCGCCTTCTTTTGCGAAACCGCCGCGGCCTTCCCGTAGGTACACCTTGTTTTCGTCTCGACCAAGGCGAATACGATATCGCCACTTCGGACGGCTGGAACCGGTGACAACGTACTTCGTGACCGAGCCCTTCATAATTCTTCCTCTCCTTGGCATGATTCGTCCTCTCCCAAGCGCGATGGCAAGTGCTTGTGCGGAGCGGGAATTCCTAATTTCGATGGTTCCTTCCGAACGATCTGAACCATGGAAATCGGGAGACGAAAGCGGGTGGCTAACGCACGGTCACAGTTGCCAGCGTACTCATCCCGCGCGCCGCCTACGGGCAATGCGAAAAAGAATCGACGTAACTGTACCTTGCTCTCGCCTTCAGGCAATACTCTCAAGATCTCTCGCGAGACCTTGAGCGAGAGTTCCACATTTGTGGTCGGTAATGACAACCGAGCCGCAATTTCTTCGGTTGATAGCCCCTTCTTGTCCAGTTCACTGATCTCGAAAAACTGGGCCAAGGCTTGCTCGATCCCCTCCTCATACTGACGCCTCTTCAGACGACAGCAATTCAATTGGTGCTCGAGAAGGCTTATGGAATCTGCTGGGTTTATCGAGCCCTTAACAGCCCACAGGAGATCTAGCACGAGATCCACTCCGCGCTGGGTCCCCCGAAAAACATAGGGCGATAGATCTAGTTCGAACGCCTCCACGTCGCGCCCAGTCGCAGGTAAAACAAAGCCCGCCTCCCCGGCTGATCCTGGCAGAACGCTCATCGATGCGGCACCTTCTTCGAGGCTGGTTTCCCAGTCCGCCGACGTCAGGCCCATGTCTTTATAAAGTGACTTCAAGAATACTCCAGCTTCTTCCTTGAATTCGTGCTGTAACGCGAGGCGCGCAAATTTTGTCAGAGCGCTTCCTCGCGGTGGACGAGTCAGTTCATATCGGACCACGGTAGAGATCGCCATCCCCAGCCGGTTGGCGAACTGTTGCTGAGTGTCCCCAAGCCGCTTCCGCAGCGTGCGGACTGCCTTTGTGACCTCAGTCTGCGGCATCAATATTCTCCATATTGACTACTCCATTCGGATAATCTATACTAGATATGCTCAATTGGCATGGTACATCACGGACCAGTGGTAACGCAAGAGCATGTGACACCTGGGAGAACTGAATGTCGGAGAAGAAGAAAACCGTTCGTCGGCCAATAAACCGCACGATCTACGGTTCAGTGGATGAACTGGCGCGCGAGTTGGGGATCAGCAGGCAATCCGCGTACACGGCGCTGCGGCAGGGCAAGATACCCTCAATCCGATTGGGGAAGCGATTCATCATTCCCCGAAGTGCGATCGCTGAGTGGCTGAGAAAGCCTGGAGAAGCCCAGGCCTAAATCGTGTGCAATCGAGAGGGTCACTATTATGCTGAGTGCCTCAAGTTAGCGGGACCGGTTGATCTGATGGTACGTAAGGACTCCGGTGCCGGCGCGTGAGTGTTGCGAACGAGCTCTGGATCATACAGCTATGAGGGCCAAGCGCAAGATCCCGTACCGGCGGTCGAAAAAGCCGTCGGACAGCCGGGCGGTCGATGAAGGCGCGCACCTTGAGAAGCTAACGGCCACCCGATCCGCCACTTCCCCGGAAGACGGCGCCAATCTCCCGAGCAACTCCGAGAGAAAACGGGTGGCCGAAGATTCCAATGCAAAGCGCGCCGGCGAACACCGCCATCGCCTCGAAACTTTCCCGCCCCTCCCGCTCCCAATAGACGTCTCGCAGATTTAGCCACAGCGCGAATTCATCCAGGGTCAGCGCCGCACCCACTCCGTAGCCCATGCACATCGCCCGCGCCGCCCACACGTTCGACCGGGCCGCGCCCGTTCCGGCCTGGAGCAGCCAACCGTAGCCGACCACCAGAAGCACCAAAATCCCCCAGACCAGATGATGAATGTGCCTGCCGTGCATCGATACGTCATGGAACGGGCCGATATTGTAGTGAATGGCCAGGGTGATCCCGCGGACTACCAAGGCCGCCGTGAAATATCCCGTCGATGCCAGAAAGAGCCGCTCCCGGCGCGATTCCGCCAGCTTACGATGATAAACGCGGCGGAGCAATCCACGGGAGACCGCGACCGAAAACAGCAGAAGCAGGACTCCGATGGCGAGCGGCGTGATCCAGAATGCTTTATGCGTCCAGGGCATGGGTGAAGAAATATTAGCACTTCACCAGGAGGTCCTTTCCCAGCGTGCGCAAGCGGCGAGGAGCTTCCCCACCGTAGCTTCCGCCGCGGCTCGACGGCGGGTCGTCAACCGCCTGCGCGCTCGCCGGGAACTCTGGTGCCAGTGCGTCCACCCGTGCCGCCTGCTCGCGTGAAACTGGCGGCATCGTGCGGCGCCGCCGGCAGGCCGGCTCGGGCGCGCTTGGGCGCCTGCGTCCGGGAAGTGCGCAGCCGGCGCGCGCTTGAACGCGGCGCGCCATCGACGGGGCGGACGTGGCCCGCAGTGCGCCTGCCAAGGTGATATCGTTACAGCGAAAGCGAGGTTATGATGAAGAATCTCTCGATCTTGTTGACAGGGATCCTTGCGATTCTGCTGTCCGTCGTAGCAGTGGCTGCGGACGTCAGCGGGAAGTGGAAGGCCGAATTCAACACGCCGGATGGTACGCAACGCGTGAACACGTTCACTTTCAAAGTCGATGGCGAAAAACTGACAGGTACGGTGGCGGGAACGCAGGATGAAACTCCAATTCAAAACGCCAAGATCAACGGCGACGAAATCTCGTTTACGGCGGAGCGCCCATTCGGAACGTTCACCTACAGTGGTAAGGTCAGTGGGAATGAGATCAAATTCAAGGTAACGTTTAACGATCAGAATTTCGAGATGACGGCAAAGCGAGTGCCGAACTGAACTGCAGCCCCGCCCTTGGCTTGCCCACGCGAATCGGAACAAAATCTGGCAGCCTATGCAAAACTTGATTGAGCAAGACGCGCCGCTGCCAGCGTGAGTGCTTGCATCTGGCCTTCAGTGATCCGATTTTTAGACGAACAGGAGCAATTTTATG
>JBEKYD010000203.1:0-14385 GCA_049511335.1 Bryobacteraceae bacterium
ACGCCGCGGCCGCCGAAGAGATGGCCTCCACCACGGAGGAGCTCACCGGCCAAGCAGATCAATTGATGACCTCGCTGGGGTTCTTCCGCACCAACGATGCCGCGCAGGCGCCCGCGAATTCCTCCCCCGTGAAACGGCCGAATTCGTTGGCGAAACTGCGCCAGGCTGTCTCCCACACCGTCGCGCCTCCCTCGTCGAAGCCGGCCGGCAAGTCCGGAGCCGCTCTGAAATTGAAGGACGCCGGCGACCAACTGGATAAGGAGTTCGAACGCTACTAGCCGGGTGCGGCGCGGGCTTATTCCAGTTTCGCGCCGCAACTCCAAAATGCGTTAAGGAGATCGAACTATGAGCGTAAGCGAAATAACCGACACGCGGCAGTACCTCACATTCAGACTGGGCGACGAGGTGTTCGCAACCGACGTCGCCAAGGTCCGTGAAGTCCTCGATTTCACGACGATCACCAAAATACCCCGCACTCCGGAATTCATGAGCGGGGTCATCAACCTTCGCGGCAACGTCGTGCCTGTAGTCGACTTGCGGCTATGTTTCGAAATGTCGAAGACGGAAAAACCCGTCAACACCTGCATCGTGGTGATGGAGATGCTGGTGGACGGCGAATCCAGCGTGATCGGTGCTTTGGCGGACTCGGTGGAGGAAGTGATCGACCTGGAGCCGGACAGTATTCAGCCTCCACCCCGAATCGGCACCAAGATCCGGACCGATTTTATTAAAGGGATGGGGAAGCGCGATGCGCAATTGATCATGATCCTGGATATCGATCGCGTTTTTTCCACCGATGAGTTGTCGGCCATCCGCGGCGCCGAGCCTGCCGCCACGCTGGCTGAAGCGATTGCCTAAGAAAGGGAAGGCGGAGGCGGACCGAATTCCGCCTCCCCCCAATGCCATGCATCGCCTGAAGCGGAGCCATTGGGCAGCGAGCTTCGACGGAACTCCGGCCGTAACGGGGGCGGACCTGCCGACGATCCGTGTCCAACCCGGACAACTGTATCTGGCCCGTAGTCCGACCCTCCTGCTGACGATTCTCGGATCGTGTGTTAGTGCCACGTTCTGGAGTGCTCGTTTGGGTGTGGGCGCGTTGTGCCACGGCGTGTTGCCCCGATGCCCTCGGGTTACCGGCGCTGCCGACGACCACCGCTACGTCGACATCAGCATCCGCTATCTGGCGAAGCAGTTTGATGCTCTGGGGGTTCGACGGCAAGAGCTGGAAATCAAGCTTTTCGGCGGCGCGGATGTGCTCCCCGTTGGCGGTGGGGATCGCAAACCAACCATAGGCGCCATGAATTGCCGCGTCGCGCTGGAGGTTTTGAAGGAGGAGGGGCTCCATCCTCTGACGTCCGACCTGGGCGGAGTTCGAGGCCGCACGATCCAGTTTCACACCGGCACAGGTGAGGTGCTCGTGTATCGCCTGGCGAGGTCGCGTACCCTTCCGGATTAAATTGCCGCTAAATGGGTGATAAGGAGAACTTCGTTCCCGGTGTGCTCGAAAGCCTCGGAAAACCAGCGCGGCCGGCTCGCCCTCGCTTCTCGCTCATGGCTTGTGACTTCAATATCTTGCAGGGATATATAGGGCGAAGCCCTTGGCCGGTTACGGCGGGCGAATCTAATGGCGCGTCTGGTGCGCGGCGTCCTCCCAACGGGCCAGCAGAAGATCGACAAAGCTGAGCCACGCACCTTCCGGGCGCTCCAGTTGATGATAGAGGGCTGCGTACTCGGGTTTTTTCAGCCCCATGGCGGCGAAAGCCAGAAGGTAAAGGCCATCGCTGTCGAACTCGATGATCTGATCCTTCGACCAGCGCTTGGGGTCCTGAAAAAACGGAGCGAGATAGCCGATCACCGTGGCCAGAGACGCGCCGTTGGGAGCGCGGACGTTCCACAAGTCGGCGCTCTGCACCTGCGCGATCCGGCACGTCATGACATAGGCTTCGGCATTAAACGCGGAGTAAGATAACGACCGGGTCCGGCTCTCTTCGCGCGGGGCGCTACCGTTGGCGCGAATCTGCTTGGCGACGATCTGGTCACGGTAATGCTGGAAAATGGCGGTTTCGGCAGGTTTGTCTTCGAGGTATGACGCCACGGCCGCGGCCTGCGCGGTCCACCATGAGGCGTGATTGTTGCCGCTGCTCTTTTCGTCTTCCCCTTGCTTGCTGGTGGCGAGCCAGCGCAGGTACTCCTGGAACCACCGGTATACCGCTGCCTGGTCCTTGGCGTCCCAGGATCCGGTCAGGGCCAGGAACTCCATACCCTGCACGGCGCGGATGAACACCCGGCCATCCAGAATGCCGGCGCCGCGCCCATCGTTCACGCCGGGGATCGATTGCGCATACTCGAGATTTGGGTTCATGCGCGTCTTGGGATTGACGAACCAGACATTGATCACCATCGCGGCGCGCTTGGCGTAGCGCGGGTCATCCAGCAGATAGGCCGCCGTGCCGAGGCTGAATACCGCGTCGCACATGCTGCTCAGGGCATTCTTATTGGCCAGGAAGCGGTCCGGGTTGGTGTGTCCGTCGCGGCGGATGTACGGCCCAGAGGGGTCTTCGAGATTGGGCCACCAGTAAGGCGCCTGGCTGTAGTAATCGTGCGGGTCGATGTCGACGCCCTGCGGCCGCTCGGGAGTCACACTCCAAGGACCCTCCTTGAGGCGCTTGTCGGCGGCGGCACGCAAACGGCGGACCGGGTCGAGCGTCCAGGCCTCCTTGCGAATGATCGCGCTATGAATAGGCTCCGCCTCGTCCGCCAGGATCAAAGTCATGGGGACGTCCTTTGCACCCAACCACAGAGGGACAAGGATGAGCAGAACGGTTTTTGTCACAACTGGGCCTATTGTACCGAAATAGCGCCCCGATCTCCGTCGTTTCGTTCCCACTGTCGTTCCCACTCGGCGTTGAATTCGCAACCCAACAAGGCCAGCACCGCCATCAGATACATCCATACCAGCAGCGCGATACCGGCCCCGACCGAGCCATACATCACGTTATAGCGGGCGATGTGGCGCACGTACCAGGCGAAGGCCGAGGTGGTTACCAACCAGAGCGTGGTCGCCAGCACCGCGCCGGGCCAGACGTACCGCCAGCGCTGGCGGCGGTAGGGCCCAAAATAGTATAGAAGTGCGGTGACTGTAACCGTGCTCACGAACGCCACGGCATATCGCGCCAAGCGGCTGAGCCATTCCCAGAGCCAAGCCAGCGGATTGAGCAGTGGGTCTACCCGCATCATGTTCAGAACCTGGCGCTCCACTTGGTTGCCGAAAACCGTCAACAGGGTGGCCGCCACCCAGGGCGCGGCCGCCAGCAACACCAGGGCCATGGCTACCGCCGTGCCGTGTACCACGCCGCGGTTGCTGGGGACCCGATACGCGGCGTGAAAACCCTCCGTCAGGCTCTGGATCACGCCGGATGCGGCCCAGAGCGATATGATCGCGGCCAACACCAACAGGCCGGTCGGGCGCGCGCCGGTGGCGCGAAACTGCTCCACCACCAGGTATTCGGTGCCGGGTGGAACCACCTGGGAAAGGGCGTCTTCAATGAAGCGCGAAACGAACCCGGCGCGGGTCTGCACCAGGATGGCCGCGCCCGACGTCAGCACGGGAAAGAACGACAGCAGGGCCGAGTAGGCCGCGCCCTTGGATATGCCCAGACAGTTGTCGTCAAAAGCCGAGATCAGGCTCCGCTCGAGCAGCCAGAAGAAATTGCGCGGCGTCATGCGCACAGGCTCAGTATACCGAGCCCGAAGGCAGCCCCTCCCAGCGCGCGCGCCAGGCTTTAGGAAAGGCGCCTAGCCGCGCCACGTGCGCCGCCGCCAGCAGGAGGGCGCCGTTGCCGGGAAGATACACGGGTAGATTGGCCCGCTGCCAGTTGTGGCCGCTGGCGCGCCACGTATTCTTGGGGGTATCCATGAGCAGCGTGTCGACGGCGCGCTCCGGGTCCCCGAGGCTGGCCGCGGTCATGGCTACCATGCCGAAGTCCCATCCCCATACGTCCGGCCACCTCCAGTCGGCCCAAACCTTATCCAGAGTGCGGCGCATGACGGCGCGGTCCACGCGGTTGCCGGGCAGCCAGCCGAGCGCGCCCAGCATCGAGGGGTGGTCGCGATTGCGCTCGGTGAAGGTCTCGGGGCAGTTGGCGTGGGCCAAATAAACGCCGCCGCCAACGGGCAACGGCGCCAGGCGGCGGCGAACGTCATCCCAGGCAAGCTCGGGAGCGAGGTTCAGGCGCCGGCGCCAGCGCTGAGCGATCGCAAGGGCGTCGTGCCAGTATTCCAATTCGAAGGTCGGGTCCCAAGTTTCCCGCGCCGGATGGTTTTCCTGCACCGGAATCACCGGCGGACCCAGGTGATACACGCCCCGCTCCGCTTCCAGATGCGCGAAGGACGCCATAAACCCGGCCGACTCCATCACCATGTCCCGATAGCGGTTGAGGGTCACGGCCGTTGGCCGGGCGCGGTAGCAGAGCTCAGCCATCACAATGGGGTGAGGCTGTTGCCAGATAAGCAGCGGGCCGATGGGCGAAGGACTGTCGCGTCCGTCGGGGCCGGTCATTTTGGGCCATCGGGCGCCCCGGTAACCCTGTTCGCGGGCGCGCGTCCGGGCGGAGGGAAGAATCGAGGCGTACCAGCCCAGGCTGCGCTCCATGAACGGCGTGCGCCCCCATTCGGCGAAGTGCGCGGCATGCCAGAAGTGCATCTCCAGGTGGAATTTGCCGTACCAACTGTTGCAGGTAAGTCCGGTTTCCTGGGGCGGCAGCGACCCGGCGCACTGAATGGCGGTGAGGTATTCGGAAAGCACGATCCGGCGCTCCAGCTCCCGGGCCCGCGGATCGGCGGCCGCGGAGAGGTCGATCATAGCGCCACTCGACCAGAATTGCCGCCAGTGGCCGCTCGCGGCACGCTCGGTCTGCCGGGCCGTGGGCAGGTGCGGCCGTGCGGCGCCGGCGCGGCGAAACTCGCAGATGAACTGCAGCCGGTTGCCCTCGGGCCGCAGGAGAAAACGGTGCGGACTTTCGCGCCGCATTTCCGCCGGGGTCTGCCACTCGATTGAGACTCTGTACCCGTCCGCATCGAGGATGCGATCCAGATCGAGGCTGCCGGCCGAACCGGCGATTTCCCGGGTCTGGTGCCGCGCAGAGGCTTTCCAATCGGCTCCGGACATTCCGATGGACGCGTAAGGAAACTCGAAGACCACGGGCAAAGCGCCATCCACTGTCACAGCTAGCATGTCGAGCTCCGGATGGCAGCAGGTCCGTACCGCAACCGGAGAGCTGCGGTAGATAAACGCGCTGACCAGGGTGCCCGTCCACAAGTCGAGCGTTTGGGTGACGCCTGAGACTTCTTCGGGCCGTTCGATGGCGAAGCCGACGCGGCCGAGGTGCAGGCGCTGAGGATTCTCGCGCAGCCAATTGAAGAGCCCCTCCTGGCCCTTCGAACTGGTGGCGTAACCCACGGGCCGGCCGTAGGTGTCGTAATCGGTCAGCCGAAGGGCTCCGTCCGGACGGCCGGGAAAAGAATGCCATCCCCATTGCGACTGCGTACAGAGCGGCAGCTTTTCCTCGTAGATATCGGGGAAGGTCTGCAGGCCGGTGAGGTCGGCGGTGAAGGCGAACTCGCCGTTGCCCACCGATAGAGGGGAGAACGGCTCAAAGGCGTGGAGGGTGGGATTGTGGCGCGAGACGCGGGCGCGGCGATCGATCGCGTCGCCAGCGGGACGGGCGGCGGCCGCGGCCGGCAAACCGGCGAGGAAGAGACGGCGGGAGAAACGCATGAGCGCTTGCACCAGATTACTACGCTCGGCCACGGGTGATTGGCATCGTTGCCCCTATGATAAAGTCAAGCAGGTCCTCAACTCTGATGCCATTGGCCCCGGGATCGAGCACAAATCGGCAGTCAGACGATTTTCTGACCCTTGCCGCGATCGGCATTCTTGCCTACGTCTGCTGCGATATGGGTCACGAGTTAGTGGGCCATGGCGCGGCTTGTCTTGTAACGGGTGGCCACGCGATCTCATTTTCAACGGTGCACTTCCAGTGCTTCGGTGGCTGGCAGCGGCTGGTTTGCTCCGGCGGCATTCTGTTCAATATTGCGCTGGGCGCCTTCTGCGCGCTCGCTCTACGGTTTGCGCGCCCCACCGCGGTCCGTACCCGCTACTTTCTCTGGCTCACCATGGCCTATAACTTCTTTACAGGCTTCGGCTACATGGTGAGCTCGGCCGTTCGGAATTCAGGCGATTTGGCGAATGCGGCCAGAGGGCTGGCTCCGGTTTGGCACTGGAGGATAGCGGCGGCGGGAACGGGCGCGCTTCTCTATGCGGCAGCGGTCTGGGTGGTCACACGCGATCTCGGAAAGTACATTGGCCCCCGCGGCTCCGCGCGAGTCTGGCAGCTTATCCTGGTTCCCTATTTCAGTGCCGCGTTTGTAGCTTGCGCCGCCGGCCTCGAGAATTCCATTCTGCAGACGTCTCAAGTGCTCCTCATGGCCGTAGACACCACTCTTGGGGTTTGGGGCCTGCTTCTAATACCTGCACTCTGGCGCTTCATCGGCTCTCCCAATACGGTTACGTCGCCGGCCCAACCGGTGACCCGGAATGCCATTTGGGTTGTTGCAGCCGCTGGGGTTGCAATCGCTTTTGTGGTCATTATCGGACCCGGCCTCAGGCTAGCAAGAATCGGTTGATGCGCCCGCAAGCGGCATCGGACGCTGCTCGGGGTGCTCGCGCCCGCCCAGATCGAATCCCCAACTGACCGCGAGCGCTTCGGTCGGACATACGGTGACGCAAGTCTGGCAGAGAACGCATTCGGTGGAGAGCACCCGTTTCCCCGCCTTTATGTAATCGGGAATACGAATGTCCATCGGGCACATCTTCACGCACGCCATGCACAGGTCGCAGCGCTCGCCGGCGCCGCCCACTTTGAGCAGAGCGAACCGCGAACCCAGTTTCATGAATACAGGGATTGGGCACAGGTACTTGCAAAAGGCACGGTTGTCCTTCAGCAGATACGCCATCGATATAGCGGAAGCGTAATAGAGAAGATTGCCGGCAAGAAGCCAGAGCAGCGGCGACCAACGGTTCAGCCGGTAGTGGAAGGCGAAAACGAGCCCGGCCACCAGAGCGAGGCTCATGAAGAAGTGCGCATACCGCGCCCAGCGCCATGGCCCCCGAACCCAGCCGGTGCTCTTCTTGAAAGGAAGCAGGTCGATCACCATCGCGGTCCAGCACGCCCAACCGCAGAATCCACGCCCAAAAATCACCGGGCCGAAGATCTTCGCAATCGAGTAGTGAATGATCGCGCCGCTGAAGATGCCCGTGCATAGGTAGAAGAACAAGCCCTCCAACTGCATGTTTTGGAACGGAATGACCCCGCGGAAGCCGAGGATAAGCCCGAGCATTCCCACCATGTAAAGTCCCACCAGGAATTGCGCGATTCGCCGTCCGACCGGTTTCTTTTTCCTGGGCAGCAGTTCGTATAGTCCAATACCGGCGCCCAACGAGGCGCCGATGTAACCCAGGTCGAAGACGTAAAAGAGTTCCCCGGTCTCGCGCCAGAGCACCAAGGCCAGCGACCAGAAGATAGCGACGATGGCGGCAGGAAACTGCAGCCGCCGCAATCGGCTACGCACGTTGTGCTCGGCCGGGGCTTTCATTTAGCCGATGCTAGCGGGCTGCAAGTGCGAAGTCAACGCGGCGTTCAGGCTCCTGGATCTTCGGCGGTGGAACCGGGGTTGGAACCGGGGACAGTAACCGCTGCGCCGGATTCCCGCTTGACCCCGACCCACTTTTCCAGGGCTCTACCCCAGCTTCAGCCCTCTCAAATACTCCCGGAACGGTCCGCCCAGGTCCTTCCGCCGCAGCGCATATTCCACCGTCGCTTTCAGGAAGCCGAGCCGGTCGCCGGCGTCGTACCGTGTCCCTTGGAATTTGCAGGCGTAGATGGGGCGGCTGCGCAGCAGGTGGCGAAGAGCGTCGGTGAGCTGAATTTCGCCGCCCGAGCCGGGATTGATGCTGGCGAGCGAGTCGAAGATCTCGGGCGTCAGCACGTACCGGCCGATAATGGCCAGGTTGGACGGCGCTTCGCTCGCCTTGGGTTTTTCCACCAGATCGCGAATGCGGAAAACCTGGCCGGTGGTGCCGTTGTGATTGACCGGCTCGGCGGCGATCGCGCCGTAGGACGAAATATTTTCGGGCGACACCTCCATCACCGCCAAAACCGGCGCGTTGAAGAAGTCGTAGACGTCGAGCAATTGTTTCAGGCAGGGGACTTCGGCATCGATCACGTCGTCCGCCAGCACCACCGCGAACGGCTCGCCGCCGACCAGTTCCTTGGCGCGCAATACGGCGTGGCCCAGGCCCAAAGCCTCTTTCTGGCGGATGTACGCAATGTCGATCATGTCGGAAATGCCGCGCACAATCGCCAGCAGATCCTTCTTGCCGCGCTTTTCGAGCAGATCTTCCAACTCGAAACTTACGTCGAAATGATCTTCGATGGCGGTCTTGCCGCGCCCGGTAACAATAATCATGTTCTGAATGCCCGATTGCAGCGCCTCCTCCACGCCGTATTGAATGATCGGCTTGTCCACGATCGGGAGCATTTCTTTGGGCGAAGCCTTGGTAGCTGGCAGGAACCGGGTGCCCAAACCCGCGGCGGGGAATACGACCTTGCGCACTTTCAACGTCATTCTTCTCTAGTTTGCTCGGTTTAAACGCCGTTTGGCAACGGAGAATTGTGTTTCCCGCGCCGGGTGTGGTACATCTTTAGACACCTGGGGAAATTAACCGCATGGCTTACGTGATCGCAGAACCCTGCATCGGAACGAAGGATACCGCCTGTGTCGACGCCTGTCCGGTGGATTGCATCCACCCTAAAAAGGACGAACCCAATTACGCTACCGCGGAATTGCTGTATATCGACCCGATAGAGTGCATCGACTGCGGCGCTTGTGTTCCCGTCTGTCCGGTGTCTGCCATTTTCGCCCTCGACGATCTGCCGGAAAAGTGGAATAACTTTACCGAGATCAACGCCGCCTACTACAAAAAATAACCGCCACCGGTCCCGGCGCGAAATTCTGCGAACCGGCGCACGCTTCCAGGCGCTCCGCCGGGGGATTGGCCCGCGTGTCGGTGCGGCGTGGCCACTCAAATGCGATGCTGGAAGCATGCCTGGATCTCTTACACCCGGCGCGGTGCAAGGTCCGCCTCCGCTGCCGCCCGAAAGTAGGGGTTGGGGAGGGGGTGACGGCGCCGGCGAGCCCAACGGCCGTGGCGCCGGCCGCCGAGCGTCCTTTTGGGGCCTGACTATCGGATTGACGGCGACCGGCATTCTCTTTCTTTCTCTATCGGCTGCGTTTCTGGCCCGGCGCGGCATGTCTGACGACTGGGTAGGCATCCGCAAACCGCCGATTCTTTGGGTGAATACCCTGATCCTGGTGGCGTCCAGCCTGGTGCTCGATCGCGGCCGTTACGCGCTTCGTAACCACGACCGCGGCCGGTTCAATTTTTGGTGGACCCTGGCTACCGCCCTGGGCGGCATCTTCCTGCTGGGGCAGTTCTTCGCCTGGGAACAGTTGCGCCGCCAAGGGATTTACGTGGCCACCAACCCCGCCAGCGCATTCTTCTATGTCCTGACCGCCGTTCACGCGCTGCACCTGGCCGGTGCTATGAGCGCGATGATCTACGTCGATGTCCAGGCGCTCCGATTACGCCTGGGGCCGGCCAAACGCACCGCTATCGACATCACCGCCGTTTTCTGGCACTTCCTGGACGTTCTGTGGCTTCTGCTGATGGCGTTGTTCTATTTGTGGGACTAGCGGGAGCCTTTCAGCGCCGCGCCGGATTCGAAACTTCGCTCCGGCTTACCCAGCCTGAACGGTCCGCGGTTGAGCCTTCGAGCAGCCGTACGTGAACCAAGTTGTGTTGGCGCTCCAGAATTTCCACCTTCGTCCCCGGTTTGGCGCTGAACAGCCGGCCGTCGTGGATCAACTGCGGGATAGTCTTGGGATCCGAGAGCATTTCCTGCAGGCTGGCATCGTCCCCGGCGATCAATGCCACCGCGTGTTTCGAGCGTAGTCTCGGCGAGGCCGCCTCAGGGTCGGCCTGCTTGGCAGGGGTGGGTGGTTCGGTGCGCAGCGCATCGGGAGGAGAGGAGTGTGCCTCCTTCGCGAGAGGTGGCGTGGCGCGCGCGCCGATATCGGCCGCTTCGGGAGTTGGGGCCAGTGCTGTTTTCGTCGTTGCGACCGCCGCCATAGGATGCGATGCCGCTGGAGGCGCAGCGTGGGCGGCCTTCGCCGCATCGACGGAATGCAGTTGGCTCAGGACGAGGAACGTGGCTACCGCGCTCACCGTGGCGAGGGCGGCCATGGAAGTCCCCTCCGTGGCCTGCAAACGGCGAAATGGAGCTGGAAGGTACGACATGCCGGGTCATTACAATGATATCTCGGATTAGCTGTTTTCGTTGCCGGAAATAATCCAAAAAGCTTTCAAAACCAACAACTTGTAAGCATACTTACGCAGGATTTCCGAGTTGTCGGCAGAGGCAGGGCGCTTCCGTCTTCACGCGGGAGGAAAGCTCAGGTATGCCACCTTGCCTTCGCCGGTCAGCCAGAAGGTGAAGTAGAAGGTCTTGCCTTCGGCGTCGGCCCGATAATGGCAGATCCGGCTGACCGGTTGGCTCAACCTGCGCATTTTCTTATCGGCGTTCATCGGTGTTCATCGGTGGCTATATTTCTTCGCGCCTTCTGTCGGGCGCGGCTCCGATCGTTGGACGCTCCCTGTGGCGGGCGAATAGATGCTACTAGTGGTACTCGGGCTCATCCGCAACTTGGTTGCGCCCCGCACAGGTTACTGCGCTCATGACCACCTTCACCGCTGCCGAGACCCGCGCCAACCAGCGCAATGCCGTGCTGGCCGGGTTTTTGGGTTGGACGCTGGACGCCTTCGATTTCTTCATTTTGGTTTTTGTGCTGTTGCCGGTGGCGCATGATTTCGGCCGCTCCGTGCCGGCCGTAGCGCTCACCCTCACCGCCAGCTTGGCGATGCGCCCGCTGGGAGCGTTCGCCTTCGGGCTGCTGGCCGACCGCTACGGACGGCGCAAGCTGCTCATCTGGAACATCCTGTTTTATTCGGCAATCGAGGTGCTCTCGGGCCTGGCGCCCACTTACGGCGTCTTCCTGGTTCTGCGCCTGCTCTACGGCGTGGGCATGGGAGGCGAGTGGGGCGTGGGGGCTTCGTTGGCCCTCGAGTCGGTGCCGGCGAAGTGGCGCGGCGTGCTCTCGGGGATCTTGCAGGAAGGCTATGCGGCCGGCTATCTGTTGGCGGCGGTCGCCTATGCCCTGATCTTCCCCCACGTCGGCTGGCGGGTGATGTTCTTCGTGGGCGGCTTGCCCGGCCTGTTATCGCTGTTCGTGATCGTGAAGGTCAAGGAGACCGAGGCGTGGCGCCAGTCGCGGACCGACTGGACCACCTACAGGCATGCGATCTTCGCCCACCGGAAGCTATTCCTCTACTTGATCGCCCTGATGGCCATGATGAACTTCATGTCCCACGGCACCCAGGACATGTACCCGACGTTCCTGCGCCTGCAGCGGCATTTCAGCGTGCACGCGACTTCGGTCATCACCATCGTCTCGATGGTCGGAGCCATTGCCGGCGGCCTGTGCTTCGGCCTGTACTCGGACCACTTCGGGCGGAAGCGCTCGATGGTAACGGCGGTGCTGCTGGCCGTGCTCGCCGTTCCGCTGTGGGTGCTTGGCTCAACGCTCGGGCTGGTCCTGGTGGGCGCTTTCCTGATGCAGTTCATGGTGCAAGGCGCGTGGGGCGTGATCCCGGCGCATTTGAACGAGCTTTCACCGGGCCAACTGCGGGCATTTTTCCCCGGCTTCGCCTACCAGTTGGGGGTGCTGATCGCTTCCTCCGTGGGCTACGTCGAAGCGTTGTTGGCGCAGCATTTCAGTTACTCGCAGTCCATGGGTTATCTCGCCGTGGGGCTGCTGCTGATCGGCGCGGCCGTGATCGCGGTAGGCCCCGAGGCGCGCGGCGTCGCGTTCCTCAATGAGGCCGATTCCGCAGCGGCGAAATAGAACGTGGAAAACGGCCTGCCGTTGCGGACTGGCCGCGGGGGACCGCAACGCCTCGGCCGTTGTGCGGTCCTTTGAGGCTGACAGGAGCCGGGAAAAAGCGTACACTGACCGGTTAAGCTTAGAAGAGAAGGTTTTGCATGCAACTGATCGTTGAAATTCCGGACGACTTCGCGGGGCGCTTTAACGCCGGCAGCAGCGACCTGTCACGCCGCGCGCTTGAGCTCTTGGCGCTGGAACAATACAAAAACGGGCACTTGACCGAGACCGAACTGCAGCGGCTGCTTGGCTTTGGCACCCGATACGAGCTCGACGGCTTCCTCAAAGCCCATGAGGTCTGGGCTGACGTCACCATCGAGGACCTGCGCCAAGACCTTCGAGACCTTGAAAGCCTGGGACTCTGACGCGGGTGCCGATCGTTGTCGCCGACACCGGGCCCATTAATTACCTGATCCTGATCGGGCACATCGATGTTCTTCCGATTCTCTTCGAAAAAGTCATTCTGCCTTCGGTCGTCCGGGACGAACTCACGGAGAGCAGGGCGCCGATAGCGGTCCAAAACTGGATCGCCGCGCCGCCGTCCTGGCTTGATGTGCATCCGTCACGTCCGACGACCGATGCCTCTCTCGCGCAACTCCATGCCGGCGAAAAGGCGGCGATCACATTGGCGATCGAGCTTCATGCCGAAATACTGCTCATCGACGAAAGGCGCGGAGTAAAAATGGCCCGCAGTAAAGGCCTCAAGGTTGCAGGCACTCTCGCTATTCTCGGCATGGCCGCCCGGCACAATCTTCTCAACCTCGGCGAGGCGTTTGATCGTCTCAAACGAACCAGCTTCCACTATAGCCAGGAAATCATGGACCAGTTCTTAAAGGAAACCAGCGGCAATTTCTGAGCTGTCTGGGGCCATTGGTGGCAGCCTGGATTGAGCATTTTCATTTTCCGCAGCCGGCGCGGCGGAATGGCGCGGAAAGCGGCGGGCAAATCGACTATACTCGGTGGAAGCCGCGAGGGACGAAACGAAAATCCCGGCTCAGGAGAAAAATCGAAATGAAGATGCTGCTACACGCCAAGTTTCCTAACGAACCTTTCAACAGCCTGGCCAAAAGCGGGACGGTGGGGCAGAAAATTCAGGCAGCCCTGGCCGAGATCAAGCCTGAAGCCGTGTACTTTACCGAGGTTGACGGCAAGCGGGGAGCGATGATGATCGTCAACCTGGATAGCCCGTCGGATGTGCCTCGGATTGCCGAACCCTTCTTTCTGATGTTCAACGCCGATGTGAGCTTCCATGTCGTAATGACACCGGAAGATCTGGGCAAGGCGGGACTCGACGAACTCGGAAAGAAGTGGTCGTAGCGCCTTCTGCAGTCTGCCAGAACCTCACCGGAACCAGCCTGGACCGACTCGCAAATGGCGGCTGACCGAGTCCGGCACCACCAGGAATAACAGCAGCCCAATTGCGGCGTGCGCGATTCCGAGCAGGTACAGGTTGTGTGTTCGCCGGTACAGGAGGCTCGAATACCAACCCAGCGGGAGGGTGATGGCCATCAGGAAAGGATTGGGAGCGTGGACGGCGGAAAAGAGCAGCGCGGTTAACGAAGAGGCGGCGCACCGCGAAAGGGCGGCGTCGAAGCGCTTCAGAAAATAGCCGTTCAACGCATATTGCTGGGCCAGACCCCAAGGCAGATAGGCGGCCAGCGCGGCCAGCGCGCCATCGAAACCGATCAGCCGGTAAGTCCGCAACACAAAACCCGCCGATAGCAGCAGCAGGCCGACCAGGAGCAGCATGGGCGCGAGCTCGTCCAGGCAGCTCCGCAGCTTGCGCAGCTCGAAGCCGAGAGAGCGGGCGCTTTCGTGCCGCAGCAGGTGGGACAACACCATCAGCACCGGGATCGCGATCCAGCATTTCGGGTAAACGAATCGCAGCTTCCAGATGTACGCCACGATCAGCACGAACATCGTGAGCGGTTCCAGGATGGCGAGTTTGCGCATCGCGGGCTCACCGGTACGCGGAGGCCTGAATGCCGTAGAGCTCCGCGTAGTGACCTCGTCTGGCCATCAGCTCCTCGTGGGTGCCGACTTCCACCAGGCGGGCGCCATCGAGCACGACGATCAGATCGGCCATGCGGACGGTGGAAAAGCGGTGGGAGACGAGGACGGTGATGCGGCCGCTGGTGTTCTCGCTGGCGCCGCGCGCCGCGGCGGCGTAGCGCTCGAACAGCGCATGTTCGGTCTCCGCGTCCAGCGCGGCGGTCGGTTCGTCCAAGACCAGCAGCAGCGGTTCATCGCGCATGAAGCCGCGCGCCA
>JBEKYD010000204.1:0-17579 GCA_049511335.1 Bryobacteraceae bacterium
GCTATGCCGAATGCCGGATTATGCCGAATAGCCTGATCTGACCAGCCACGGCCGGCCTGCCCACCCCTGGCTGTGCGGCATAATCCGTGAACGACACGAAGCGGTCATTCTTAAGAGCATGCAATCAATCATTGATTCCAAGCTCCTTGATCGTCTTCGTATTGGGCCGCTTGCGCCATATCTGGATGTTTACCTCAGGCGAATCGAGCAAGATGGATTCTTGCCCTCGTCGGTGCCCTGCCAACTTTATGCCATCGCAAGGTTCAGCAAATGGCTTCAGCGAGGAGGCATTCGACTGGAGGATGTCGATGAGTCCAGGATGCGACGGTTTCTGGACCGCGATCCCGGCGTCGTGCACTACCCTGAGCCTGCGAGCATACGCCGTCTTGTGTTGATACTTCGAGGGATGGGAGTGCTCAAAACCGAGCCGCCGCCGGCGTTGACTTCCGTTCAGCGGTATGTCGCCGATTACCGTCGATACCTGGTGGACCAACGCGGGCTGTCTGAAAGAAGCCTGCCGAACTATATCTCGTTCGTGGAGCAGTTTCTGTCCGAGCGGTTTGGCGAAAACGAGCCGTGTTTTGTGGGGCTCTGCGCGTCCGATGTGACGACATTCGTGCGGGAGCAGGCGGAGACGCTGTCTCCTGGACGCACGAAGCTTCTGGTCACCGCGCTCCGTTCCTTTCTGCGTTACCTGCTGCACCAGGGGCAGACCACAGTGGATTTGGCCGGCTGCGTGCCGGCAGTAGCCTGTTGGCCTCTTTCTGAGATACCGAAGTCCCTGTCGGCTGGCATCGTCCAACGAATTCTTCGGCAACAAGATCGCAGCACTGCGGTGGGCTGTCGGAACTTCGCGATTTTGACGCTATTGGCCCGTTTGGGATTGCGTGCCGGAGAAGTTGTGGCGTTGAATCTGGAAGACTTAGATTGGGAGAACGGCGTCATTAGAGTCCGGCGCAAAGGTCGCCATTGGACACAGCTTCCGTTACCACCTGACGTCGGTGAAGCCGTAGCAACCTATCTGCGGTCAGAGCGACCGCGATGTTCCAGCCGGCGGGTATTTCTGAACCACCGGGTCCCCATCCGTGGGTTTGCCCACACCAGCACGGTGTCTTCGATTGTTCGCCGAACTTTGATTCGCGCTGGGGTAGAATCCGAGCGGACTGGAGCACACCTATTCAGGCACACGCTAGCCGCAGACCTATTGCGTATGGGAGCCTCTCTGGACGAAATTGGCGACGTGCTTGGCCATCGCAGTCCCAACACGACCGCACTCTATGCCAAGGTCGATCTCGCCGCACTCAGCACGATCGCCCTTCCGTGGCCTGGTGGTGCTCGATGAGAAGCCTGCGGGAAGGTGCCGAAGATTACCTAGCGCTGCGGCGTGGCTTAGGGTTCAAGCTGAAAAGACACGCGCGCTTTGTACGAAGCTTCGTCGAGTCGCTCGAGAAACGAGGAGAGACGCGGATCACGACCCAATCCGCGCTCGAATGGGCGACGCAGCCTCAACATCTCCAACCTTCGGAGTGGGCTGCCCGTTTGAGCGGTGTTCGCGCGTTTGCGCGGTACTGGAGCTCGATCGATGTGGCAACCGAAATCCCACCAGAGGGCTTGCTGCCTTTCCGTGCCCGCCGGGCGCGCCCTTACCTATACTCCGAACTCGAGGTGCAACGCCTATTGGAAGAGGCCAGAAGCATGCCGGCTCAGTTCAGCCTTCAGCCATTGACCTACCACTGTCTGTTTGGCCTTCTGGCAGTGTCAGGCCTCCGCATTAGCGAAGCGCTGAATCTCGAGTCTCGAGATGTCAACTGGGTAGAAGGGGTTCTCACCATCCGCACTTCGAAGTTCGGTAAATCTCGGCTGGTACCGTTACATCCGAGCACTAAGGACGTCCTTGCCGATTATGTTTTGCAACGTATCCAGCGGTTTCCGGACCGGCCAACGTCAGTGTTTTTTCCTTCCAGAACAGGTGCCCATCTGGACCCAGGCCAGGTCAGACGGACCTTCTACCGCATATCCCGGCAGATTGGCATCCGGGGAGCCTCAGCTAGTCACGGACCACGCCTGCACGACTTCCGGCACCGATTTGCCGTGGAGACGCTACTGCGGTGGTATCGCAGCGGGGAGGACGTCAGACGGCGCCTGCCGATTCTGTCGACCTATATCGGTCACAGCCACGTGACGGACACGTATTGGTACCTGAGCAACACCCCGGAGCTGATGACGGCCGCCGGCGACCGCCTCGAAAAACGATGGGAGGGTCTACGATGAGCTCCCCTGCTGGGTTCCCGGCGCTATTGGAATCGTTCTTTACCAAGCGACTGATTGCACAGCGAAGAGCCAGCCCACACACAATCGCTTCCTACCGGGACACATTCCACGTGCTGCTGCAGTTCACTCACAGAGAATTGGGTAAGACGGCTTCCCAAATCACGCTGGAAGATTTGAACGCGCCATTGATCGGCGCATTCCTCGACGATTTGGAACGTGGCCGTAACAATGGCGTGCGAAGTCGAAATCTTCGAATAACCGTAATCCGATCTTTCTTCCGGTACGCCGCGATGGAGTCGCCGCAGCACTCTGGGCTCATCCAGCGGGTTCTGGCCATTCCCAATAAGCGTCAAGAACGTCGACTGGTTGGCTTTCTCACGCGCCCCGAAGTTGATGCGCTATTAGCGGCGCCCAACAGGAATACGTGGTTGGGCCGGCGAGACCATGGACTACTGCTGATGGCCATTCAAACCGGCTTACGGCTCTCTGAAATGACCGCTCTTCGTCAAGAGGATGTCGTTCTTGGCAAGGGTGCTCATGTCCGTTGTGAAGGGAAGGGCCGCAAGGAGCGATGCACTCCGCTAACGAAATCGACCGTCACCGTGCTTACAGAATGGCTTCAGGAACAGGGCCAGCGTGGCACGATGATTCTATTTCCGACCGCTCGCGGCGGTCGGCTCAGCGCCGACGCCGTCCAGTACCTGGTCACAAAATACGAGGCGGTAGCCCGGCGAGCTTGTTCGACCCTCAGCAGCAAGCGCGTCACGCCGCACCTGCTCAGACACACGGCCGCGATGGAACTGCTACAGGCCGGTGTGGATCGCACGGTCATCGCTCTTTGGCTCGGGCACGAATCTGTCGAAACTACACAGATTTATCTGGATGCCGATCTTGCTATGAAAGAAGAAGCCCTCGCCAAAACCACGCCTGTCGATGTCAAAGGAGTCCGGTATAGACCGGACGACGAATTACTGGCCTTCCTGAAGAGCCTGTAGCCTCTCCCCGATCATGCCGAATCGTTCTCACGCTCGAACTCCGAAACTACCCGCCAAATCGGAGGTCTAGCCGTCGCTTCGGCATAATCCGGCATTCGGCATAGCGTCTAGCCGTCGCTTCGGCATAATCCGGCATTCGGCATAGCTCCGGCAGTCGTGGGGCGCAATTCCGGGGACACCCGCAGCCGCGGCGTACGGTTGAAGTAACTGCCAGACGACCTTCTCGCTCAGCGCGGCTGCCTGGACTTGGTCGCCCCGCGTAACCGGACGGAAGACCGGACCGTCGGTAATCGCGGCCGCTGTCGCCCAGGCATCGATTGCTACCTTGACCCAGGCCGGCATCGGCACGGTGCGAACACGCCCATGCTTCCCGCGAAGATCGACGATGCACGCTCGGTAATGAGGATGCCGCCGGATTTTAACTGTGGAGAAAAGCGAGTGTAGACCTCTTGCGACATCGCCACCAGGATGTCGGATTGGACGATGTATGGATAGACCAGGCGACTCGCGGGCAACGGCTTCAGGCGGTGACGCCGGCACTTTCGGCAATTCCCAGTTTGGGCGCCATCACATTCACAAGTTCTTTCACGGCGGCGGCGCTCTTGTGCAGTGCCGCAAGCTCGTCCTCGGCCAGCCGGACTTCGAAAACCTTCTCGATGCCTTCCGCACCGAGTTTTACCGGTACGCCCACAAATAGCTTATCGATGCCGTACTCGCCTTCCAAATAGGCGGAGCAGGGAAGCACCCGTTTGCGATCCAGGAGTATGGCTTCCACGATTTCGGCGACGGCAGCCGACGGCGCATAATAGGCGCTCCCGCTCTTGAGGTATCTGACGATTTCAGCGCCGCCGTCTCTGGTGCGCTTCACGATCTGCTGAAGCGTATCCGCGTCCAACAGATCCGTCAGCGGGATGCCGGCCACACTGCTGTACCGAACCAGGGGCACCATAGTGTCGCCATGTCCGCCGAGGACGAAAGCGACCACATCCGACGCGGAAACCTTCAGCGCCTGTGCCACGAAGGTCCGGAAGCGCGCCGTGTCGAGGATACCAGCCATCCCGATGACGCGTTGTTTGGGGAACCCACTGACGCGATATGCGACATGGCACATGGCATCGAGCGGATTGGTGACCACAATCAGGATGCTCTGCGGCGAATACTTCACCGCCGCTTCCACCGTAGGCTTGACGATATCGTAGTTGGCCCAGAGAAGGTCGTCGCGGCTCATGCCGGGCTTGCGGGGAAATCCGGCGGTGAAGACCACAATGTCTGAGTTCGCGGTCGGTTGGTAGTCGTTGCCTCCAGTAATCTGGATGTCGATACCCTCGACCGGGCAGGATTGAAGTATGTCCAGCGCTTTCCCTTGGGGGATGCCTTCGAGAACATCTACCACTACAATGTCGGCCAACCCTTTGCCGGCCAGACGGACGGCGCAACTCGCGCCGACATTTCCCGATCCCACAATTGTGACTTTCTTCCTCATATGGTTTGCCTCAGGCGGCCACCGTTGCCGCCTTCATGTTGCTGGCAATAGCTGCGGCGAATTCACTGGTTTTCAGTTTCGTCGCGCCTTCCATCTGACGATGCAGATCGTAGGTAACTTGTTTGTGGCGTATGGTGTCGGTAATGCCCGACTCGATGAGATCCGAGACCTCTTTCCAGCCCATGTAGCGAAACATCATCGCGCCGCAGAGAATGACGCTGGAAGGATTCACTACGTCCTGACCGGCATATTTGGGAGCGGTGCCATGAGTGGCTTCGAAAATACCGTGTTGATCGCCGATATTGGCGCTTGGGGCCATCCCCAGGCCACCGACCTGCGCGGCGCACGCATCGGAAAGATAATCGCCATTCAGGTTAGGGGTAGCGATCACGTCATACTCCTCAGGCCGCAGGAGTACCTGCTGGAACATGGAGTCGGCGATGCGGTCTTTGACCAGGATCTTTCCAGCGGGCGCCTCGACCCCGGCCTCGGCTTCCGTAACGCAGAGGTCCGAGAACTCCTCCTTGACGAGTTCATATCCCCAATCGCGGAATGCGCCCTCGGTGAACTTCATGATGTTGCCCTTGTGGACCATCGTGACGCTTCTGCTGTGGTTTTCAATGGCGTACTGAATGGCGCGGCGGATCAACCGCTTTGTGCCGAACTTGCTGATCGGCTTAATTCCGATGCCCGAATCCGATCGAATCTTCTTACCCATTTCGCGGTTCAGGAATTCGATGACCTTTCGGGCCTCGTCGGTCCCCTCACGCCATTCGATACCGGCGTAGACATCCTCGGTGTTTTCCCGGAAAATCACGACATTCAGCAACTCGGGCCGCAGCACCGGGGATGGGACACCGGAATAGTAGCGGACAGGTCGCAGACAAACATAAAGGTCAAGCAGTTGGCGCAAGGTGACGTTTAAGCTCCGAATGCCGCCGCCGACCGGAGTTGTGAGCGGACCTTTGATTGCGACGTGGAAATGCCGGATGGCGTCGAGCGTCCCTTGAGGCAGCCAATCGTTGAACTGCCGGTGCGCCTTTTCGCCAGCGAAGACCTCGTACCAGGCCACCGAGCGCCTACCGCCATAGGCTCTCTCGACTGCGGCGTCAAACACCGTGCGCGCAGCCCTCCAGATATCGGGCCCGGTACCATCGCCCTCAATGAAGGGGATGATTGGATGATCTGGAATATTTAGCTTGTTTTCTTGGACTTGGATGGCTTGGCCATCCGTGGGGACAGATTGATCGTTGTAGCGCTCCATAACACCTCCCGAGCCTGACCAGCGGGCAGGAGTCGAAAACCCGGATGTGTATAGGACCCAGCCTTGCCGGCCCGAGGCAATGCGGGCAGTCCGCCTCCACGGGCATCGGCCAATTATCGCTAATCGGACCTCAAGTTATTTAGTCGGCCTCAACTATACCAGTTCCAGCCAGCGCGAGCAATCCCACCGGACGATGGTCCACCAGACGATGCGGCAATGAAACGTCAGAATAACGACTCTCTGCGCTCGATCCGGGCGTATACTAGCGCCGGGGCAAAACCCGCCCAGGTGGATGTACAGAAACTTTTCAGCACAACAGGGTGGACCGGTGACAGCTATTCCGTTCCCAAGGCGCGAAGTGGCGGTATTCCCGTCTTGTATTAAAAAGGCTTAACAAGCTCGCATATTTGGCTTATGATTGACTCCGTAAGCCACCCCCTCGTGGGCGGTTGGCGTCAAAGAAGTTTCTTCAGTGGTGCGGCGCTGGCCTTTGCTGGGCCGGCCGCAGGGCATTGGCTTGACTTAGCCCGCTCGTCTGTCGTTTGCACGGCGGGCGGCGCCAGCGTGCGGAGCGCACAATGACCGGGCGAACACCGTCGGCTGGCCGACCAGGGCGGTGTCTCGCGTGCCAGAGTCTGAGGGAAGGACATTATGGAGAACCACGCCCTAAGCATTCTTGACAGGCGAACCGAGGCGACCTACGAAATACCCATTCACGATGGGACCATTCGGGCCATGGACTTGCGGCAGATCAAGACCGGACCCGAAGATTTCGGGCTCATGACCTACGACCCCGCGTTTATGAACACCGCTTCCTGCCGAAGCGGGATTACGTTCATCGATGGCGACAAAGGGATCCTGCGTTACCGCGGCTATTCTATCGACCAACTGGCGGAAAAGTGCAGTTTTCTGGAGGTCGCCTATTTGGTCCTATTCGGGGACTTGCCGACCGAGGCCCAGCTCAAGGCATGGGTCGGCGAGATCACCCATCACACGATGCTCCACGAAACCACCAAGAACTTCCTGGAAGGCTTTCGCTGGAACGCCCACCCAATGGGAATGCTGTGCAGCACCGTGGCGGCCCTCTCCACGGTCTATCCCGAGGCCCGCCATGTGCTCGACCCCGAGGTCCGCAAGCTGCAGATCATGCGCCTGATCGGCAAAATGCCGACCATCGCGGCCTATACGTACCGCCACAGCCTGGGCTACCCCTACGTCTATCCGGATAACGAACTGAGCTACACCGAAAACTTCATGAACATGCTCTGGAAGATGGCGGAGCCCAAGTATTCGGCGAGCCCTGTTCTGGCGCGCGCCCTAGACATCCTCTTCATCCTGCATGCCGACCACGAACAGAATTGCAGCGCCAACGTGATGCGCTCGGTGGGTAGTTCCCAAGCCGACCCATTCCTCTCCACGGCTGCCGCGGCGGCTGCCCTTTCCGGCCCGCTGCACGGCGGCGCCAACGAAGAAGTGCTCAAGATGCTCGATGTGATCGGCTCCAAAGACAAGGTTCCGGCCTACATCGAGAAGGTCAAGGCAGGCCAGTTCAAGCTCATGGGATTCGGGCACCGAATCTACAAGAACTACGATCCCCGCGCCCGCATCATCAAGTGGGCGGCGGACAGTGTGTTCGAGGTCACCGGGCGAAATCCGAAGCTGGAGATCGCGCTGGAACTGGAGCGTATTGCGCTGGAGGACGAGTACTTCATCAAGCGCAAGCTCTATCCCAATGTGGATTTCTACTCCGGCATCATCTACCAGGCTATGGGGTTCCTGCCGGAGATGTTCACGGTTCTGTTCGCCATTCCGCGCACGGCGGGCTGGCTTGCCCAATGGCAGGAGATGATTACCGATCCCGAGCAGAAGATCGCCCGCCCGCGCCAAGTCTACACCGGATACATGGTGCGGGACTTCGTGCCGATTGAAAAGCGGGGCGTTCAGGCTACCGCCGTCACGGCATAGTAGAGGCCGGCCCTTGCGGGACCCGGAGCCCGCAAGGGCGGCTTTACGCGCTCAGCGATTCCGCCGGGCGGCGACGCATCGAAACCCGTGTTCGCGGCTGGAACCAGCCCCGAACACGCCGTGGGCGTTGATCTTCACTGCACGGCGGGTGCCCACCCTGGAAACGCCGAGGAGTACAGCACCTATGCAGCAGGTAACCCATGATGTCGTGATCCTGGGAACAGGACTTGCCGGGTTGCGCGCCGCGGTGGAGATCTCGATGAGAACCCACGGAGCGGCCGATATCGGCATCGTATCGAAAGTTCAGGTGATGCGCTCGCATTCGGTATGCGCGGAAGGCGGTACCGGCGCGGTCATGCGCCCAGAAGAGGGGGACAGCTTCGAGTTGCACGCCTGGGATACGGTCAAAGGATCCGATTTTCTGGCGGATCAGGACACGGTGGATCGTTTCGTAAGGGCGTCGCCGGATGAGATCCGCCTGCTGGAGCACTGGGGAGTGCCGTGGTCGCGGCGTGAAGACGGCCGAATCATGCAAAGGCCGTTTGGAGGGCATTCCTTCCCGCGCGCGTGCATGGCGGCGGACAAGACCGGATTCTTCGAGATGCAGGCGCTGTACGACACCCTGCTCAGGTACGACAACTTCACGCGCTACGATGAATGCTTTGTCACTTCGCTGCTCCTGGACGGCGGACGATTTGCCGGCCTCACCCTCTTTGACGCGCCGACGGGTGAGTTTTTCGTCTTGCGCGGCAAGGCTCTTTTATTCGCTTCCGGCGGGTTGGGAAACCTGTACGGATTCACTACCTACTCGCAAACCGTCACCGGCGACGGGCAGGCCATCGCGTATCGCGCCGGCCTCGCGCTGGAGGATCCGGAGTTCCTTCAGTTTCACCCTACCGGGCTAGTGCCGTCGGGCATTCTGATGACGGAAGGCTGCCGCGGTGAAGGCGGCTACCTGCGCAACAACAAGGGCGAGCGCTTCATGGAAAAGTACGCGCCCAAGATGATGGAGCTTGCGCCACGCGATATTGTCTCCCGTTCAGAAATGACCGAAATCCTGGAAGGCCGGGGCTTCCCGGGACCCGAGGGGCTGGACTATATCGAACTCGATCTGACGCACCTGGGGGCCGAGCGGATCAATAAGCGTTTGCCGCTGATACGCGAAGTCTGCATAAAGTTTCTGGGGATCGACCCGATCACCCAGCCTATCCCCATACGCCCTGTAGCCCACTACTCCATGGGTGGTATTGAGGCCGATATCGACGGCCGGACAAAGGTGGAGAACATATGGGCCGCGGGCGAGGTGGCGTGCCACTCCATGCATGGCGCCAACCGGCTCGGCTGCAACTCCACCGCTGAATGCCTGGTGTGGGGCGGAATCACCGGCCACGGGATCGCCAAATACCTGGGTCAGGGCGCCAGGTTGAGCGACATGCCGGAGCCGCTGGCCAGGGTGGAGGAGAACCGCATCTTCAAGGGCCTGCTCCAACAGAGCGGGAAGGAGAACCCGGCCGCGATCCGCCGCCAGCTTCGGACCTTGATGGACCGGCATGCGGGCGTCTACCGCACCGGCGCATCCATCGAGGAGGGTCTGGACAAGATCGCCGAGCTGAGACAACGCTTCCAAGGAATCGCCATTTGCGACAAAAGCCGCATTTACAACACCAACATCATTCAGGCGTTGGAGACCGAAAACATGCTGGAGTTGGCCGAGGTGCTGCTCTTCGCGGGCCTGTCGCGGCAGGAATCGCGCGGAGCCCATGCCCGCACGGATTTCCCCAAACGTGACGACGACAAGTTCCTGGCCCACTCCATGGTTTATTGCGGGCACGGCCGGCCGAGGCTGGAGTACAAGCCCGTGACGATCACCACCTGGAAGCCCGTGGAGCGGAAGTACTGAGAGGAGGCTGGCATGGCCGACATCAAAAGGCACGACAACCGGCTTGGACTGTGGGGCTGGCTCGGCGGCGGCTGTTGGGGTATGGAGCGCTACGCGTACATCCTTCATCGCCTCACCGGTCTGGGTATTCTTTGCTACCTGCTGATGCACATCGTGGTCACAAGCCTACGCGCTACCGGCAGGTACCTATGGGTAGAGGGGCAGTTCTTCCACCGGCCGGTTTTCAAATTCGGGGAGTTTCTGGTTTTCGCGGCTTTCGCCTACCACGCGTTTAACGGAATTCGCCTGCTGCTGGTGGAACTCGGCTTAGCGGTCGGCAAGCCGATCGAACCTGTCTACCCTTACAAGACCTCGCTGAGTGTACAGCGGCCGCTATTCATCTCAATGATGGTCCTGGCAGCGGTTTTTCTGGCCGTCGGCGGCTGGCAGTTCCTGGGGCTGGCGGAATAGGAGACGAAGATGCACGAGACGAAATACTGGACCTGGCACATGGCCGCGGGAGTTTTGATTGCGTTCCTGCTCGGCCAGCACATGTTGATTATGCACGCCGGCAGCGTTACTCACATGTTCGCGCCTCACGGCGGCGAAGCAGTCTCCAAGTCGAACAGCCTTTTTCGCGACGGCCGGCTCTTCTTCACCCTGACTTACATTCTTCTGCTGGGAGCGGCGCTCTACCACGGCCTGTATGGCTTGCGCACCATGCTGTTCGAACTGACGCTGAAGCCCGCGGGCGAAAAGGTGGTTAGCCTCGGCCTGCTAGTGGTTGGGCTGGGGTTCTTCAGCCTGGGCGCCTGGGCGGCCATCGCGGCGCATGCCGTCGCCCTGACGGGTGCAAGGGGGTAGCTATGGCGGGGGATGAGAAGTGCCGCCGGACCGTCAGCTTCCACGTCACGCGATACAATCCTGAGAACGACCGCGTCCCATACGTGAAGACCTACCAGGTGCCCGTGCGCGAAGGTATGACGGTGCTGGACGGTCTGCACTACATCAAGGACGAGCTGGATCCATCGCTGGCATGGCGCTATTCGTGCCGCATGGGCGTCTGCGGCTCGTGCGGTATGCTTCTGAACGGCCACCCGACGCTCGCCTGCAATACCCAGATCCTGCATATCGCCCAAACGGACCTCACGGTAGGGCCATTGCCCAACTTCGCGATCATCCGCGACTTGGTTCCCGACCTTTTGTCGATGTTCGAGAAACACCGCTCCGTCAAGCCTTACATCGTGCGCGCGGAGGACGCCGGGGTCGATCGGCCGGAAGGCGAGTTCTACCAGTCGGCGGACCAGCTCGAAGCCTATCTTCAGTTCACTTACTGCATCAAATGCGGGTGCTGTATGGCTGCCTGCCCCACTTTGGCCACCGACGCCCGCTACTTGGGACCAATGCCGCTGGCGGCGGTGCAGCGGTACAACGCGGACACCCGCGACGACGGGCGGCGCGATCGCAACAGGTTGGCAGGCAGTTCGCATGGCGCCTTCCGCTGCCACTACGCTGGCGAGTGTTCGCGCGTCTGCCCGAAGGGTGTGGATCCAGCCAAGGCCATCCAGCACCTCAAGCGCCAGTTGGTGCTGGATTATCTCCACCTTGGCCGCCGGAAACAGCCGAGCAAGAGGATGCTGGGGCCGGGCAAAGGCGAAGTGCGCGCCACCATCGCACCGGCGCCGGCGAAAACAGTTTGATGGGCGCGGGAGGTAGCAGCATGCAGCTTGAGCCGGCTCAACGGGCAGTATCGAGCCGGAGCTCTTCTCTTCGCTTCGTTTGTGCCGATGTGGGATATCTTGGCGCGCATCTCTACCTGACGCCGTTCCATAAGTATTGCTTGCTCCGGAACCATCTCATCGGCGAGCGAATGGCCTGCGAGGACGATTTTTTAGCGCCAAACCCGATCGGCGACGGCGACTTACTCCTGGTCCACTGTCCTGGTTACATCGAGCGGCTCCGGCTGGACCTGCTCACTCTCGACGAGCGGACTCTTTTGGAGCTTCCCTGGTGCCCGAGCTTACAGAAGGCGTTCTGGCTGTGGACGGGCGGAACCGTGCTGGCAGCGCGCCTGGCGTTGCGCGAGGGCATTGGCTTCCATATCGGAGGCGGTTTCCACCATGCCTTTCCCGACCACGGCGAAGGCTTCTGCGCGATCAACGATGTGGGCGTGGCCATCCGGGTTTTGCAAAGGGAGGGAGCCATGCGGAAGGCGCTGGTCGTGGACCTGGATGCACACCAGGGCAACGGCACGGCGACGCTCTTCCAGCGTGATCCCACCGTTTTTACGTTCTCCATGCACGGCGCCCGGATCTACCCAGGCGTCAAACCGGATTCCGACCTCGACATCGCTCTGGAAGACGACGTTGGCGACGAGGAGTATCTCACACGGCTGAAACAAGCCTATATTCCCTTACTGTCTAGCTTCCGGCCGGAATTCATCGTCTATATCGCGGGCGCCGATCCGTACTGGAAAGACCCGCTGGGCGGGATTCTTGGCTTGACCGCGGGCGGTCTTCTGCGGCGCGACGTGCTGGTGATCGAGAGCGCCCGGCAGCAGCGGATTCCGATCGTGATCACGTTGGGCGGCGGCTATACCACGCCGCTCTGGAAGACGGTCCGGCTGCACGCGAACACCGTGCGGTGCGCCCTTGCGGAAAAAGCCAACGAGGGCTGATTACATGATTTGCGGACGTGACGCGCCGGCTTATACCTGGAAGACACCTAATGGCTAAAGGCTTCGTAGTTATCACGGCGGAACGCTGCAAGGGGTGCGGGTTCTGCGTGGAGTTTTGCCCTACGCACGTTCTAGCTCTATCTTCCGCCTTCAATCCGACCGGTTACCACCCACCGCGTATCGTAGCTGCTGAAAAGTGCAGCGGCTGCGACCTATGCGGCATGTATTGCCCCGATTTTGCGATCTTTGGAGGGCGATATGCACGCTGATCCAAGAGGGGTTTTGACGGGCGTCCATTTCATCGACGGCGACTACGCCTGTTGCGAGGGCGCGCTTGCGGCCGGCGCGCGATTTGCCGCGGGGTGTCCCGTCTGGGGCGGAGCGAAAGCGTTCACCGTCACCTCCGGCCCCGGTTTCTCCCTTATGATGGAGCACGTCGGGCTCCGCGGGCATGGGGTGAGGATATATTGAGGGCTCAGTGTCCCTCCGGACACGGTAATCAGCCCGCTGTTGCTGACCGCACCCCCCCACCGTGATCGCCAGCGGGTAGGTCCCAGGAACCAGGTTCGGGATTTGAACGTTCGCCTGCGCCAGCCCAACGTACCCGGGGGTCAGCCCGAGGAAGACGACATTACTCTGAGAGTAAGCCACTGGCAGCGCCGCCGACAGCAGAACGAAACTAATCACCCGAATCGAAGTCGTCAGGCACCCCCTAAAGACTCATCGTCTCCACATCGGGGACAGTACTCTTGAACCTCAAACGCTCGTGCGGATTGGAAATGCCGATTTGTTCTTTTCAGTTACTTTTCCCTTGCAATCGGGTCTTGGCTGGACTAACATTCTCCACTAGAAGTTCGGCGCGAGAAGGGTTTTCTTGTGTCCGAATCGGAAGACGGCTTGTGGGCCTGGAAAGGCCGAAGCTGTTCTGGTTCTCACCGGTTGCCATCCTGGTGCGTGTGTGGCGCCGAGCGCCGCGGGTTTTGACCCGGCTCCAGGAAGACGTCCGGGGGCGGTGTGAGCAAGTGGAGAGTAGTTACGCAAGTGCGTGCGAAGCAGCTGGAAGCCGTCGCGTTTGACGATAACCGCCCGGCTATGGCTCCGGTACGCTGTCGCCGCTATCTCACAATACGGAATCGCTGGAGGTCCTTCGTGCATAGACTACGTACGTTTCTAGGTGTGGTGCTGTTGCTGCTGGCCGTGCTGCCGGCTGCCAACGGCCAGAGCGTTACCGGCCAGGTTTCGGGAACCATCGTGGATCCCGCCGGTGCCCTTGTTCCTGGGGCCACGGTACAGTTAATTCACGACCTTTCCCAAACCGTCCACCAGTTCACGACGGAATCCACCGGTGAGTTCCTTTTCACGGGCCTCGTGCCGGGCACTTACAGCCTTCGCGTAATGCAGAAGGGGTTCAAGACTTACGGCCAGAGTGGCATCACCGTGGCCGCGCAGGAGCGCGTTGACCTCCACGAGATCGGTCTCGAAGTAGGCGAGCTCACCAGCACCGTGCAGGTGCAGGCCGACGTCGTCCACGTCGCAACCGACAGCTCGGACCGCTCCATGGATATGAACCTGAAACAGATTCTCGACGACCCGACCCGCGGCCGGAATCCGGTCAGCCTCATCATGATGCTGCCCGGCGTTCAGTCGCTCGCCCAGTCGTATGACTATCGCGGCTGGAACGGCGGAGGCATTCCCGGCGTGAATGGCGGGCAGCAGGGCCAGATTATCCTGAACATGGACGGCGCCGCCAGCCAGGACTCCGGCAACCTCAACACCGGCTACATTAACCCTTCGGTCGACTCCATCAGCGAAGTCAAACTGCTGATTTCAAACTACACCGCCGAGTACGGCGGGCGCACCGCCGGACAGTTGACCCTGACCACCAAGAACGGCACGCGACAGTTCCACGGCAGCCTCTACGACTACTACCGGGACGAGAGTTTGAACGCCAACGAGTTTTTCAACAACCTGACCAACGTGCCGAGGCCCCGCTACCGCTATCAGAATCCCGGCGGCACCATTGGCGGCCCGCTGATCATCCCGGGCACGCGGTTCAACAAGTCTCGCGAGAAGCTCTTTTTCTTCTTCTCCTACGACAAGTTGTTCAACACCACGGTCACTAACAATACCTACACCATGCCTTCGGCGCGGGAGCGCCAGGGCGATTTCTCCCAAACCGTAACGACCACCGGCGTCCTGATTCCGGTCTACGATCCCACCACGCAGACGGTTTTCCCCGGGAACGTCGTTCCCACCAGCCGCATCAGCCCCCAGGGGCAGGCCATGCTGAACCTGTTCCCCTTGCCGGCTCCCCAGGGTCTGGCGTTGGATCCGACGGGAAACCGCGGATACAATTTCCGCGCGGTCCTGCCGCAGTCGCGGCCGCTGGACGATAAGATTCTCCGCGTGGACTACAACTTCTCGCCGAAAGCGGTGACCTTCGTGCGCCTGTTGCAGGACTACCAGGCGCAGAACGGCTACAGCACCACGGTGGGACCTCCCGGAGGCGCCTGGGGCCAGTTCCCGGACAGCTACCACGTGCAGTCCGCCGGCGCCCTGGGCACCTTCATCTACACGTTCACTCCGACTCTGATCAGCGAATTCAGTTGGGGCATCAACCGCGGCCAGCAGGGCGTCCAAGCCTTGAGCGATACCAGCGCCGATACCGCGACCGGCGGCGCCAAGACCTACGCGCAGAGCCTGCTGCCGTTGAAGGACAGCAATGGCAACGCGCTGACGCTGCCGCGCATCAACCAGAACAGCAACACCCTCAACTTGTTGCCGCAGGTCAACTTCGGCTTCCCCACCAACTACAGCGCTCAGTCCTCCGGCCAGAGCGTTACTGCCGCCCCGACGTTCAGTCTGGACAGCCGATGGCCCTTCACCGGCACCGACCAGTTGCAGACCCTCCAGGATAAGGTCACCTGGATCAAAGGCGCCCACACGTTTAAAGCGGGTATCTATTACGAGAGAATGGCTCGCAACGTGAGCGTGTACTCGGTCTATAACCAGGCCGGAACCTATTATTTCGGTTCGGATCGCTCCAACCCTCTGGACACCGGTTACGCCTACTCCAACGCCTTGCTGGGCAGCATCTTCGCCTACGGGGACGATAACACCAAGCTGGTGAACCACGCGCACTACTCACAGCTCGAGTGGTACCTGCAGGACACCTTTAAGGCCGGCCGCCGCCTGACGATCGACTACGGCGCGCGTTTCGGCCGGGTGGGCGACCTGAACTCCGTGGGCAACACCCTGGGATTGTTCAACGCCGCGTCGTACGTCCCAAGCCAAGTCGGTCAGTTGCTCTACCCGGCCTGCTCCGTCGCGGTAACCACCACCACCTGCCCCACGGCGGACAAGATCGCGACCAACCCCAAGACCGGCGCGGTCTTTCCCTACGTCCGGCAGGGGACGTTCGATACCTCTTCCTATGCCGCCGGCAGCTTGCCGTACTCAGGCATTAAGTACTACAACACGCACTTCTTCAACGTCGCCCCGATTCAGGTCGGACCTCGCGTCGGTTTCGCGTGGGACATCTTCGGAGACGGCAAGACCGCCATGCGCGGCGGCTACGGCATCATCGTGGGCCGCAACTGGGATGTGGACTACATCGGCGCACTCAGCGCGGGCCAGGGCCCGATGATGGTGCCGCCCACTTTCCTGGCGCCCACCGTCGTCTACACCAGTTTCCAAGGGCTGACCGGCGCGCAGTCAGTTTACACGCCCCAGAACCTCATCGGCGGCTCTCCCAACGACATTCCGCAGTCCACCTACAACTGGAGCTACGGTATCCAGCGGGAACTGACCCGCGGTCTGATTGCCGACATCTCCTACGTCGGCAACGCGCTCAAACACGGTTTCGGCGAGACGTACGACAGCAACGCCGTCCCGCTGCTGACCACCTGGAAGCCCTCGGGCTGCGCCAACCCGGTCCAGGGCGGCTGCCCGCAAGCGCAGTTCATCGACCCGACCACCAATCCCGCCAACCCGGGCTTCTACTCCACCAACCTGATCCGCGCCTTGACCAGCTATGCCGGAATCGGCAATATCATCGACTATACCGAAAATTACAGCAACAACTACAACGCGCTGCAAATGCAGTTGAACCGGCGCGTCGGGAGGATCCAGTGGAACCTCAACTACACCTTCTCCCGAACCATCGTTTACAACAATGACAGCAACACGACGCTGTGGCAGATGGTCAACGCCCAATTGACGAAGAACGTGCTCAACCGCCGTCACGCCATCAACTTCAACTTCGCTTACGATATCCCCGGCGGCAGCAGGATGTGGAGCAACGCCTTCACCAAGGCGGTGCTGGACGGCTGGTACCTGAACGGCAACGGCTCGATCTTCGCCGGCACTCCGTACACCGTGACCTGCAGCGCCAACAGCGCGCCTTCGGAATACTGGACCGGCACTCCGACCGCGGACCTCCCATTCCGATGCGCGATGGGCAACAACTTTTTCCTGCCCGCCGGGCAAGAGCCTTCGCCCACGACAACCCCCAATTTGCAGGTCCCTCTGAACGCCGCCAACTTTACGCTCCCGCTGGCGAACTCGCTGGGCATCGGCAATACGCCGCCAACCCTGTTCTACGGTCCGTGGCTGTGGAATCTGGACCTGTCCCTGGCCAAGACGACCCGCATCACGGAGAAACTGACCCTGGAACTGCGCGTGGAGAGTTTTAACACGCTCAACCATTTCAACCCGAGTAACCCGAATTCTTCGCTCACCCTGAATTTCTCGGGCGGCGCCAATACCAACGCCGCGTTCGGCACCGTCCAAAGCGCACAGGTTCAGGCCCGGCACATGGCGCTTTCGGCGAGAATCCGGTTCTAGCACTCACAAATTTCGTTCGGGTTTATCGCCGCTGGCCGGCCAATCCGCGGCGCATCCGTTTTGCACTGCAGAATTTTGTGGCTCGTCCGGGGAATCTGTGGGTAACTTGCGGGTTTCAGCGCTGGGATTGAATGAGGAAGCTGTGGAACTTGCGGCAGGTGGAGTCGAAGGAGCGTTGCTCGTCTTCCCAGCCGTTGTGG
>JBEKYD010000205.1:0-14214 GCA_049511335.1 Bryobacteraceae bacterium
CGCGCTCTTCAGCAGATTTGATTACGTGCGACACCATCCGCGGGAGATCGAAGACCTACTCAATCCCTTTTTTTGATTTTGATGTCGAATTATTTATGCGCACCTATATAGCAAGCACACTTCCACCCCATCCACCATCAGCCGGTTCGCGCCATAAGTGCTCTTCTGAGGACTCATTTCGCGTCGGGGTCGCGCAATTCCAGCACGGTTTCCCGCTGGCAGCAGGCGCACGGTCCCGGAACGTAGGCGCGGATATTGCAAACGTCGCAGAAGTAGGTAATCAACTTGAGTTTGCCATCCTGGCGCACCAACAGACTGCGCAGGTAGGAGGGGTCGAGAAGGAATCGGTCCGGCGCAGTGAAATGGCCTTTGGCTTCGATGGAGAATCCGTTCAGACGCCGGTCGCCAAGCACTTTACGGGTGGTTTCATCGCCGTCAACCACAACCGTGCGATGGCCGGCGGTAGCCACGGTGGCGGGCCCGTTAGCGGGGACGTGCAGGGTGCCGCGCAAGGTTTCGCTGTGAGGCAATGCGTCCGCCGCCAGTCCGGACAGGGCTAAGGCGGCAAGCGCGAACAGAAACAGACAGCTCCTCATCTGCTTTCAGTCTAGCAGCCGCCCGGAGGCGGGTGGAAGGCAGGATGAGCGACGGATGAAAACGGACAATTTCACTATTTCATTTGTCCGTGTTCAGCTTTCTTTCATCCGTGTGCATCCGTGGCCGGATTCTGGTCCTGATTTGTGAGATTCTTGCTCCGCGGAACTTATGGAAGAGGGCCACGGATGGACACGGATGCACACGGATCGGAACCGGACCTGACAGAGGCTGTAATCGGGTCAACTTTCGAGGTTGCCAACACTAGCGCTGCTGGCCGCGGCCGCCGTCACTTGCCGCTCCAGCTCGTCCAGCGCTCCGGCGAAGAAATGGTCCGCAGCCTCCACCCAAATCAAACGCTTGGGCTCTGCAAATCGCGCAAACGCGGCTTCCAGCTCCGCCTTCGGAGCAAACTCGTCACGCGTGCTCTGCAGGAAGATCTTGGGGAGGCCGCAATCTTCCAGGTATTCGGCTTCGCCCAGGCGCGTGGGAAATCCGGCGGCCATCAGAAAACGCGGCGATACTTCTTCCCGGCCGTGTTCACAACCCAGCCGTGCGATCACGCGGCTGCCGAATGAGAAGCCCGCCAGTGCGTAGGGCAGATGCGGATAACGGCCGCGCAGCCAACCCAGCGCCGCCCGCGCGTCTTCCACTTCGCCCACCAGGTTGCCGTGCTCGCCCTGGCTCCGGCCCACGCCGCGAAAATTGAAACGAAGCACGACCCCGCCCGCCGCGCGCAGCCCTCGCCCCAGCCGGTGCACCGCCTTGTTGAGCATAGTGCCTCCGTAAAGTGGATGCGGATGGCAAACCAGCGCGGCAAAACCGGCCGCCGCATCCTCCGGTTCCTCCAGCAATGCTTCGAGCGAGCCCGCGGGACCTGGCAGGGTCAAGGATTCGATACGGCGCATGGAAGTTGTCAGTTGTCAGTTATCAGTTGTCAGTTAAGGCAGCCGAGGTAGAAAAGTTGTCAGTTGTCAGTTATCAGTTTTCAGTTAACACAGTCGGCTCGCCGATGCAAACTGACAAACTGACAACTGATAACTGATAACTTCTTTCAGTTCGTCCGGTAATTCACGAACTGCATGTCGATGCCGAAATCGGCATCGCGCAACAGCTTGATCGCCGCCTGCAGGGTATCCCGATCCCTGCCGGCGATGCGCACGAAATCGCCCTGGATGGAAGCTTGCACCTTCAGCTTGCTGTCCTTCACCGTCTTCACAATCTCGCGCGCTTTTTCGGTCGGAATCCCCTGCTGCAAGGTGATCTCCTGCTTGACGCTCGAACCCGCCGCCGCAATCACTTCGCCGAATTGCAATCCCTTCAGCGGCACTTTGCGCTTCACCAGCTTGGATTCGAGGATCTCCACGACCGCCTTTAGCTTATATTCGTCCTTGCTGGCCAGGGCGATCTTGTTCTCTTTCTCGTTGAGCACGATCGACGAGTGCGTGTCTTTGAGGTCGAAGCGCTGCTGGACCTCCTTCTGAGCCTGCTGCACGGCATTCATGACTTCAGGTATTTCGATCTTGGAAACCACGTCGAAGCTGTTATCGGGCATAAGTTCATTCGGGATCGGGACGGTTGATATCGAGACTGACAAAGAAGCCGGAACTAGGACGCGCGCGCACCGGGGTCACGCGGCGCACGATATCGGGGCGGGGCGCTGCCGGCGGCGGCTCGGCCACCCTGGGTTGTTCGGGCGCAATCGGCGCGACGGGCGGGGCGATAGCCGGTACAGGGGCCGCCGCTTCATGCTTGCGCACGCTCAGGGCGGCAATCACGCGGCGCGAAATCTCTTCCACCATATCGGTCATGGAGGCATCGAGCGCCACCGTCACCGCCGCGCGCACCTGTTCGGCATCTACCACCGCGATGAAGGGAGCGGCCGGCGGCGCCGGCGCTTTGGCAACGGCCGAGCTCGAAGTCTTCGCCGCCGCATCGGCCCGAGCCGCGGCCGAGGCTTCCGCCAGCGGCCGCACCAGCCCCACCAGCGCGCTGGCTTCGAACGGCTTCTTCAGCGATCCGTCGGCTTCCGCCTGGCGAATGCGCTCTTCCTCGAATGGCTCCAGCACGCCCGCCGTCAGAATCACTTTCACGTGCCGATGCCGCGGGCTCATCTTCACGTATTGGCAGATTTCGTAGCCGGTCCTTCCCGGCATCACCGTATCCGCCACGATCACGTCCGGATCCACATCCTCCAGGCGCACCAACGCCGCATCGGCATTGCTCACGGTGACGACCTCGAATCCCTCGTCGCTCAGGATCCGTTCGCCCATACGCTGCGCGTGCGGGCTGTCGTCCACCAGCAGAATGCGGTTCATTGCTTGGCTGTTGTGGCGGTGGTTGCAGCCGAACTCGCCGGGTTCGCCTGTCCGGTTTGGGTGTCGGAGGGCTGGCCGGTTTTCTTTTTCTTCCTGTCGTCCAGCTCCTGCTGCCGCTTCTTCGCCTTGGCGGCCGTCTCCTGCTGCTTGCGCATCGCGTCCTGTTGCTTCTTCAGCAGTCTGGCTTGCTGTTTCGGGCTCAGATTGCCGGTGTGGTTCTGGGGAAGGGGCTTGGGCGCCGCCGCGTTTATGGGCGGAGCGGTGGCATTCTTGGCGTCGGATGGCTTCGGCGAAACCGTGGTGGTGCCTGCCGCGGCTGCCGCTCCGCTTTCGCGCGCATCCGGCTGCCGGTCGATCAGCGATCTGTCCGAACCGACCGTTCCCGCGGTCACGTTCGAATCCGAGCCGCCGCCTCCGCCTGTGCCCTGCGTTGCCGTGACCGTGTTGTCACCCACGCCCGGCACCTGAGGCACGCTCACCGGAATGTACGGCTTGAAATCGCCCATCTGCGGCGATCCCGAGCGCGCCGCCTGGGTTGTGTCTGGCCTGCCCACGAACGGCCCGGCTGCTTTGCCGATGATCGAGCGCTTCAGCCGGTTCTCCTGCTCGTACTTTTGCCACGCATAGGCTACCGGGTCGGCCTCCGGCACCGGCCGGTGCATGGCCGTCAGCTTGGCCTTGGCCTCCGCCACGTGCGCGCTGAGCGGGTATTCCTGGACGATCTTCGAATAGGTCGCGGCTTCCTGGTTTTCGAAATTGTCGCCCATGCGATGATAGCCTTCGGCCAGGTCCCACAGCGCGTCCGCACTCCTGCTGTAGAGCGGATATTGGTCCACCAATCCCTGGAAGCGGTTGGTGGCGGCCGGGAAACTACCCTTGGTCCGATAGAACTCGGCGACTTTGTCTTCGCCGTCCGCCAGCACTTCCTCGGTGTTGCGCAGGTACTGCTGCACCGCCGGCGCGAACTTCGAATTCGGGTATTGCGCCAGCAGCGTGCGGCATTCGTCCAGCGCGCGGCGGGCGTGCAGGTTGTCGCGATCGGCCTTATCGATCTGGTCGTACTGCATCTGGCAAACTTTTGCCTGCGCCTCGGCCGATTCCTCCATCTGCGGATAGAACAGGATGAAATCCTTGTATTCGGCCTCCGCCTGCGCCAAGCCGTGCGCGCCGCCCTCCCGGAACCAGCTATCCGCCACCGCCAGCTTCGCCTTGGCCAGATACTCGCTGGTGTCGTAAGTGTTCATCAGCGTCTGCAACGTCAGGCGCGCGCGCTCATAGCGGCCGTGCTGAATGTCGTTGGCCGCGGTGTCGAACAGCACCTTGTCCGGCTGCTGCGTATCCTTGGCGATGGGGTTAACATAAACCTTCTTGCGGCATGCCGGCGCAAGGGCCATGGCAATGATCGCGGCACTCACCGCGACCGTACGTAAGACTCTTGAACCCATTTCGCTTCCCCGTTCCGTTCTTCCTTCTTCAGACCCGTACCGCGGTCGCCTGCGCGGCAATCTCGCGCATCTGCCGCACCGTCGCCTCGGCGTCCGGGCTGTGAAAGATCGCCGAACCTGTGACGATCCAGTCACACCCCGCCCGAACCACTTCCGCCAGGTTTCCCGGATGCACGCCGCCATCGATTTCGATGGGCAGCGCCAACCGTCTCTCCCGCATCGTCTGCTTTAGCTTCCGTACCTTTTCCAGCACGTACGGAATCAGCTTCTGGCCTCCAAATCCGGGATTGACGCTCATCAACAGCACGTAGTCGGCCACATCGAGCACGTCTTCCAACACCGATACCGGCGTGGCCGGATTCAGCACAACGCCCGCCATGGCGCCGGCCGAGCGGATCATTTCGAGCGTCCCATCCAGGTGCCGGCACGCCTCCCAATGCACCGAAACCGAATTCGCGCCGGCGCGCACGAAATCGGTGGCGTAGCGGTCGGGGTTCTCGATCATGAGATGACAGTCCAGATGCGCCCCGGTCGCCTTGCGAACCGATTCCACCACCGGCGGGCCGATGGTGATGTTGGAGACGAAGTGGCCGTCCATCACGTCCAAATGCAGGATGTGCGCCCCGCCGCGTTCCACGCGGGCCATCTCCTCCGCCAGGCGGGCGAAGTCCGCGGACAGGATTGAGGGAACGATTTCAAGCATTTGGGGGCAGTTCCGATTTTATCACAGCGGCCAGGAAACCATCGCCTGGGTCGCGTCCTGGCAGCCGCTCGTAGTTGGCCACGATTCGCATTTCCCGCGCCCCCACCACCGCCTCTTCCACCACCGCGCGGTTCTCTTCCGGTTCCAGCGAACAGGTGGCGTAAACCAGCCGCCCGCCCGGCGCCAGCACCGCCAGAGCATTGGCCAGAATGGCTCGCTGCCGGCCGGCGAGATCGGCCAGATCCTCGGGTTTCAGCCGCCATTTGATCTCCGGGTTGCGCGCCAGCGTGCCCGTGCCCGAGCAGGGCGCGTCCACCAGCACGCGTTCGAAGCGCGAGCCAAACGGCAGCGGCCGGGTCGCGTCGAGCTGCACCAGCGCATCGGTAATGCCTCTCACCTGGGTAATGCGGTGAAAGTGCAGGTCGGCGGCGATCACGCGCGCGCCCGCCTCCACCGCTTGCGCCGTCTTGTTCCCCGGAGCCGCGCACAAATCGAGCACCGTCTGGCCAGGCTCGATTTCGAGCAGCGGCACGATGGTCTCGGACCCGATATCCTGGAACCGCTCGCCGTGGCGATGTTTGGCCGGTTCCTCCAGCGCCGCGCGGGCAATCCCCTCCGCCGCGGCCGCGCCATAATGCCGCTCCCACCGCGCCAGCAGCCACTCCGGGCAGGAAAGCGCGATCTCCCGGCTGGGCCACTCCCCCTTTTCCGCCCGGTTCCCCGCCGCCTTCCGCAGCACGGCATTCACCAGCCCCGCGGCCGACGTCTTGCGCGCGCGCCGCACCAGCTCCACGCTCTCCCCCACCGCCGCGTGCGCGGGCACCCGTTCGAGGTACCGCAACTGGTAGATGCCCATCCGCAGCGCCACCCGCACCTCCGGGTCCAGCTTGCGCGCCCGCCCCAAATAGCGCCCGATCAGGTAATCCAATTGCGCCTGGTAGCGCAGCACGCCGAACACGATTTCGGTAGCCAGCCCAGCGTCCCGGCTGTCGACCCCGACGCCGCGCTCGAGCAACAAATCGGAAGCATACCCGCCCGATTCCACCTTGCGCAAAATGTCGAACGCCAGAACGCGCGCGGGGGCGGGTCTCATACCACTGAGAATTCTACCGTGGGGCGGACCATCGCCGTTCGTGGTCTGCCCTGCACGGGCGCGGTCGGCGTGGCGGACGCCTCACGAGTACAACTTTATTGAGGCCCTCGTAATAGACCGACGGCAAGCGGCGCCTGTGGTTGCCAACCCGCTGCAGGTTACCAACCTGCCCCACACGCTGCGGCAGTTTCTACATCTCAGGGCCTAGGTGCGCGGCATTGTGGGGCAGATTGTCAATCTGCGGCCGATTGGTAATCGGCCTTGCGCTGGACCACGGAAACTCCTCCGGCCCTCCCGAAGTAACTCTTCAGCGGTAGCGGCGGCAGGCCTTCCCCTTGCACTTCTACAGAGGGTGCGCTATGCTTCCTTGTAGAAGCAAAGGGGGAGAATCTATGAACGACCGCATCGAATTGCCGCAAGGCACTCTGGACCTTTTGATCCTACGCACGCTGGCGCTCGAACCGCAGCACGGTTGGGGCATTTCGGAGCGTGTGCAACAGATGTCGAGCGATGTGCTGCGGATTCAGCAGGGATCGCTCTACCCGGCGCTACACCGCTTGGAGCGCCGAGGATGGATCAAGGCTAACTGGGGCACGTCGGACAACAACCGGCGCGCCAAATATTATGAACTCAGCAGGAGCGGGCGCCGGCAGCTCGCCACCGAAAAGGATTCGTGGCAGAAACTGACAGCTGCCGTGGCCCAAGTTCTGGGCCCAGCCTAGGAGCTTGCCATGCTGGACGACTTGTTTTTTCGTGTGCGTTCCCTGTTCCGGCGGGAGACCGTCGAATCCGAAATGGAATGCGAATTGCGATTTCATTCCGAACACCAGATCGAGAAGTATCTAAAGACAGGAATGAGCCGCGGCGAAGCTCTGCGGCGAGTGCGCATGGAGTTCGGCGGCCTCGAACAGGTGAAGGAAGATTGCCGCGACGCGCGCGGCGTGTCCCTGATGGAAACGCTGGCGCAGGATCTTCGCTATGGCTGGCGGACGTTGCTCAAATCACCCGGTTTCGCGGCGGCGGCGCTGTTCACGCTGGCACTGGGGATCGGGGCCGACACCGCGATCTTTTCGGTGGTCTACGGCATTCTGCTGCGGCCGCTGCCCTTCCGGGATGCCTTTCATCTGGTCCTGCTGAACGAGACCATGCCGAAGGTCGGCGATGTGAGCGTCTCTTATCCGAATTTTCAGGATTGGCGAAGTCAGAGCCATTCGTTTGCGGAGATGGCGGCGGTGAACCCTGTCAAGTTCAACATGGCCGGCAGCAATCAACCGGAGAACATTGGCGGCCTCGCCGTTTCGCCGAACTTCCTTCCCATGATGGGAGTGCGGCCGGTGATGGGTCGCGGATTCACCCCTGACGAGGAAAAGGCCGGCGTCGCGAGGGTAGTTCTGCTCAGCTACGCGCTCTGGCAGTCGCGTTTCGGCGCGGACCGCAGGGCGATCGGGCAGACGATTCGGCTGGACAGCCAGACCGTGACAATCGTTGGAGTGCTGCCGCCGGAGTTTCGCTGGGTAGAGAAATGCGAAGTGATGGAGCCGATGGGAGTGTGGGCCACGCACAACGACAGCGCCACCAACAGGGGTGACCGTGGCGACGGGGTAGTCGTGGGGCGGCTGGCGGCGGGCGTGCGGATGGCGCAAGCCCGCGCGGAAATGGAAACCGTTGCGGCAGGACTTGCTCGCGCGTATCCCGAGGCCAACGACCAGATCGGCGTCAACCTGCGGCCGCTCCGTGAAGCGTTCTCAGGCGACGTGCGCCCGGCGATGCTGGTGCTGCTGGGAGCTGCGATCTTCGTGCTTCTGGTGGCCTGCGCGAATGTGGCGAATCTGTTCCTGATGCGCGGTGCGGTGCGGGCCAAGGAGATGGCGCTGCGAATTGCCATCGGGGCGAGCCGCCGCCGGATTATCCGCCAGATTCTGACTGAGAGTTTTCTGGTGGCGCTGCTGGGCGGAGTGGCCGGAGTATGCCTGGCCATTGCCGGAATTCCCGCGATCGCGCGGCTGATTCCGCCGGACACGCTGGCCGGCGCGAGCGTGGGCATGAATGGCGCCGTTCTGCTTTTTTCGGCCGGCCTGGTGGTGCTGTCGATGTTTGTGTCCGGGCTGGCTCCCGCGCTGCATTCGACGAGCGGCGATCTTCAATCGGAGTTAAAGGAGGGAGGCAAGACCACCAGCGCCGGTGCGCGCAATCGTTGGCGCGATTTACTTGCCACCAGCGAAGTCGCGCTGGCGCTGATTCTGCTAGTGGGCGCCGGGCTTATGATGAAAAGCCTGTATCGCCTGCTAGCGGTGGATTCCGGCTTCCGGTCTGAGCACGTGCTAAAGCTGGAGATGGACCTGCGGACCGCGCAATACGACAAGGACCCGGCGGTGATCGCTTTCTGGCAGCAAACGCTGGACCGCGTCCGCGCATTGCCAGGCGTGGAATGGGCGGCGCTCGGGACCGCGATTCCGCTCACCGGCGACCATTCGCGCACCGACATTACGGTAGAAGGGACCGTGCCGAAGCCGGGCAGTTTCCCGCATCCGGATATCCACATCGTCAGCCCGGATTATGAGAAGACGCTGGGCATTCGCCTGCTGCGGGGCCGGGGCTTCACGCATGCGGACCAGGAGAACGTTCCGCAGGTGGCTATGGTCAATGCGACGGTGGCGCAGCGTCTCTTCCCCGGCGCAGACCCCATCGGCAAGCGGTTCATGTTCGGCCATCCGGGAACGGACCCGCTGAAGTGGGTCACCATCGTGGGAGTGGTTGCGGACACCAAGATGTACGGCCTCGCCAATCCCGGGCGTCTCGAGGTCTATCTGCCGTTCCGCCAGGCGACCTCAAATGAGATGGCTTTATTGGTGAAATCCGGCCAGGAACCAACCGCGCTGGTCTCCGCCATTCGCGGGATTGTGACTTCGATTGACAAAGAGCAGCCCATCTTTCGCATCGCCACCATGCAGGAAGTGGTCAACGCTTCGGTTTCCACACGGCGCATCACGCTCATCCTGCTCGGGCTGTTCAGCGGGCTGGCGCTGGTGCTTGCGGGAATCGGAATCTACGGCGTGATTTCCTACTCGGTAGCGCAGCGCGAGAGAGAGATCGGGATCCGGATGGCGCTGGGCGCGCAACGCGCCGATGTGCTGCGCCTGGTGCTGGCGCAGGGCGGGAAGATCTCGGCTGCAGGGATCGTGATCGGCAGCGCAGCTTCTCTGGGACTCACCCGGTTGATGGCGAAGCTGCTGTACTCGGTGAGAGCGGTCGATCCGGCGACGTTTGCCGCTGTGGCTGTCGTGCTCGCGCTGATTACGATCGTCGCGTCCTATATCCCGGCTCGCCGGACTTTGCGAGTGGATCCGCTGATCGCGTTGCGGCATGAGTGAGGGGAAGCAAGAAGTGGGACAGGTTTGAGCTTTGCAGATCGGGTGCTTGCTTCGTCCGATTCTGGTCCGTTCCGATTCCCGAAGAAATAGAGTAAGCGCCCTCTCGCAAGCTCACCGAAACCTCACGTTGCTTCGATCGCCCGGCTTTTGTGCCGTCAATCCGCACTTCGACCGGAGCCGAACTTCGGGCTGCGACGGCTCTCGCGAAAACCGTAAAAGCTCCGTCTGCCTCGCATTCCCGCATTCCCGCAAAATATCGAACGCCAGAACTCGCGCGGGGGTGGGGGGTCTCATACCAGTGAGAATTCTAGCAGGGGCCGGTGGGGGGTCCTCGCGGTTCGTGGTTTGGCCCGGACGGGTGCAATCCGCGGGGCAGACGCTTCACAAGCGCTAACTTAAGGCTTGCCCCGCTTTGTCCCGACGCTTACTGTGCGCCGGCCTGGCAACCGAGGCAGATGCCGGAGTTGCTGCTATTGCCGATGATGAAGGCGCACCTGTAGGCCACGCTGGCTACGTCCTGCGCGCCCAAACTCCCAGGAATGCACGCCGTCCCGGTGGTCGCGTACGTGCCTGCGGTGGGCGCCGCACCGAGTGTCGTACCAAAGGCAACGATGCCGGGAACGACAGTGGACAGCGTCACGGATTCCGCACTGTTGTTGCAAGCGGTGCCAGTGCCGCCAGGGCCCGCTAGGGTGGCGAGCAGCTTCACCGTGATCGAGAGTGGGTGGACGCCCGTATCGGTATTGGACGTAAGGTCCGCTTTGGCCCCAAGGCTAACCATGGCGTTCGGCGTTACCAGGCAGGAGCAGCAGGAGATTAACTGCTCATCTGTGGCATCGAACGCATAAACGTTCACGCAGATGTTGCCGAAAGCGCCGGAACCGGGGCCCGTCAGAGAGTCGCCATTGTAGCCGGTGTTTCCGATGTTGATATACGACTCCCCGGCCTGGAGGTTAGCCGCGTAGCACATTTCCTGTGTCGGGATCCCGTCTGTAAAAGTGACGATGGTCTGTCCCCCGGCATAGACCGTCACGGTAGCCGTACCCGCGGCTAGATTGGGGGCGGGGCTGGCCAGCGCTCCGCTCGGCAAGGTCGCGATGGAGGTTAGCAGGAAACCGGATGGTATGGTTTCCGTGATTGACACGAGACCGGCTGGCTCAACCAGCGCCGGACTGCAAGAGCCCACGGGCGCAGGGCCGGCCGGAACCATGACCAGAGTTCCAGCAACGCTAAATGTGACATTTCCCGAGAGAACGCCGCCCTGGGCCACCTTGCAAATCATCAGAGAGCCGGTCGGGACCGCATCGGTGAAAGTGACAATCGTCGTTATCCCGGGAATGACTGTCACGGTAGCCGTACCCGCGGCCAGATTGGGATTGGGGACGGGGGAGGCGGCCAGCGCTCCGCTCGGCAAGACTGAGATGCTCGTCGGCACGGCGCCCCCCGGGGGGCCCCCTGGCCCTGTCAGGACTTCCGCGACTGCCACGGGGAAGGCAGACACTACCGGTACCGGCGGGCCGCACGTACCGCCCGGCGCAGCGCCGGCCACAATTCCCGGTATTCCGACTCCACCGATAGTAAAGTTGAACGTCTTACCGAGAGTGCCGGCGTCGCCAGCGACTTTGCAAACTTGAAGGTAGCCACCGCCGGGTGGGGGTGGGGTCGCGTCGACGAAAGTGACAAACGTCGTCCCCCCGTCAGCGACCGTCACGGTAGCCAAACCCGTTGCCACATCGGTGGGGCTGCCCAGCGCTCCGCTCGGAAAGGTGAAGATGCTCGTCGGCACGACACCCGCTGGTAGGTCTACTTCTTGGACTGACACGGGGGTCGACGCCGGTACCAGCACCGGCGCGCTGCACGTGCCGCCTGGCGCAGCGCCGGCCGGAACCGGGAGCTGCCCTGGCAGCGGCGGTAGCGGTATCGGAGGTATGGCGGAAGGAATGGCGAAATAGAAGTCCGTTCCTTGGGTGACGCCGTTCCCAGCTACTTTGCAGACCTGAAGGTAGCCGAAGCCGGCGGGGGGTGGTGGGGACGCGTCGACGAAAGTGACCGTCGTCGTAGCCCCGGCAGTGACCGTCACGTAAGCCGTACCCGCCGTCAGAACGGTGGAGTTTTCCAGCGCTCCGCTCGGCAAGGTGAAGATGCTCGTCGGCACGTAGCCCCCTGGCACTAGCAGGTTTTCCTGGATTTGCACCGAACCGGCAGGGACCGCAATGGCCGCGCTGCAAGTGCCCAAAGGCGCGGGGCCGGCCGCAACCGTGACCGTTGTCGATTGCGGCGGTATGACGGGAGAAATGCTGAAACTGAAGGGCGTTCCTGCGGTGACGCCGGCGCCGGCGACTTTGCAAACCTGCAGCGAACCGTTATTGCAGGATCCGACCGAGACTATGTTGCTATCCAGCGTCACCGCACCGGTTAGCGCGACAACCCTGCCTTCGACGCCCGCGCCGGTCTCCACCGTGACGCTCGCGTCCGCCAAAATAGTTCCTAGGAACTGGGTGCCTGTGCCAAGAGTTGCGGAACTGCCAACCTGGAAAAACACGTTGCAAAGCGCACCCCCAGCCGGATTGATCATGATAACGGACGAGTTGCTTCCAGTCACGAGCGAGCTTCCTATCCGGAAGATAAAGACCGCGTTGGGGTTGTTCTGAGCGTCAAGAGTAAGCGTTCCGGTCAACCCAGCCGAAGAGGAAAAAAAGTATACGCCTGGCCCGAGCGTGAGTCCACCCAGATCCGTGCCACTCAAGTCACGGGTGGGTGCCGTGCCGGCTAAAACATTGTACGCATTAAGGGCATCCGCCCGAGCCGGCGCCGCGACCCCACCGATGTATGTCGTTCCGACCACGGTCCCCGGAGGAAAACCAGTGATCGAAGTACCTGGGGATAAACCTAGATTCCCGGTAACCACGGACGGGCCCGTATTGGTCACCGTTGAGGCGCCCAGGACCGCGAAGCTCTGCGCCGTGCCCAGCAGTGCCTGTGCGGACAGGGTCTGGCACAAAGCCGTGAAAAGCAGTAACGCGATGGCGGCCACCGGCAAAAATGACCGTTTTTCAGGAAAACGAATTCTTGTCGTAATATCCTGGTGGAGCCCAGGCAGGAGCCGGCGCGAAAGACGAGAAAGCATAGTGTCGCCCTCTTTCTTTTTTCCAATCTAGGTAGCCATCAGGCTTTTCCTCTTCGACGGCAATTCTACCTTAAATCTTCTGGGTTTGAAACGCTCAATAGTACCTTCCATGCCTAACTGGATCTAAGAACCTTCTGGGTTTAGAAGTTTTAGAACCTTCTAATGCCTATTAGATCTACAGGTACTAGTGCTGAGATTCTGTCGCGTATCCTGGGCGGGGCGGCAGCCCTCCGACTCAATCGGTGCAGTGGACCTGTGGGGCAGGATGGTATCCTGCCGCCGATTGTGAATCGGCGTTTCGCGGGCCGCTGAGAAACTGCCGAAAGCGGGTTACCAACCCGCTGCAGGTTACCAACCTGCCCCACAATCTCGGGCCATCCGTAACTGTAACTTGCGAGCCTCAGTAATTGGTTGCCGCACGGCGGGGAAATCTCAAATCGGGCTGAGTGCTCCGTCCCTCCTCGCCAAAACGCGAAGGGCTCAGGTCAGGCTGTCCACTTCGGCCACTTCGGCCGTCCACTTCGGCCCGGGACCGGAGCTTTCGCGCCACCTTTTTGACGCTCCGTCGGGCTTATGCCAATATAGGCATGTACCACCGGATGAAGAAGCTCACATGGCTTGCCGATTCCCGCTCCAATGTGAAGTCATTTCCGGCGCGCGTACAAGACGACCGCTGCAAAGCGGCGTAGCCGCAACCAAAAGCGCCGGGATGAGTCCCGGCGTGGCAGACTGAGAGTCCGCTCCACGAGCGGCTCAGACAGTTGAGAAGTGAGGTAAAGAATGCCGAAAAGAGAAGCCCTTAAGCAGGAGCCTAGCGCTAGCCCGGGCAATGTATTCGCCGACCTCGGCTTGCCCGACGCCGGCGAACACCTGATTAAAGCCGGCCTGGTGATTCGGATCGACCGGACCATCCGCCAACGGAAGCTGACCCAAGCAGCCGCGGCACAGCTCATGGGCATCGACCAGCCCAAAATCTCAGCCATGCTGTCCGGGCAGTTCCGGGGATATTCGGTCGAGCGCCTCATGGGTTTCCTGGTCGCACTCGGGCACGCTGTGGAAATCGTCGTAAAGCCTAGAAAGCGCGGTACGGCCGAACTTCGCGTCGCATAGCGGCCGCACCGCCCAGGCCACAAAAACCCACCATTCGCCGGCCGGCGAAAAAGGCAGTCACAGACTTTCGATATATTTCTTTACCTCCACCGTTTCATAGAGCTACAGCCAATTCGCCCCTTCCGCCCACGCCGTCGCCGGCATGCTCGCGCGCTATCGTGGAGCCGGAGTTGATCCCATGAACGATTCCCATCTCTCCACTCAACAGTTCCAGGTCATCGACGCCCTGTCCAGCGGCGCCAACCTCACCCAAGCCGCTGCCCAAGCCGGCGTTCACCGCAACACCGTCGCCAACTGGCGCAGCAGTTCCCCACAATTTCAACAGGCCCTTGCCGATCTCGAGTCCGACCGTGCCCTCATCTTCCGCGAACGCGCTCAACAGCTCGCCGACCTGGCCTTCGATTCCCTCCGCGAAGTCCTCCAAGATCCCAAAGCCTCCCCGTCGGTCCGTCT
>JBEKYD010000206.1:0-14111 GCA_049511335.1 Bryobacteraceae bacterium
GCGGGTGTGGGCGGCTCCGTCAATGCCAATCTCGAAGTGGCGAAGAACTTCCGCCTCATTACCAACAACTATTGGAGCGACGGCGGCGGTCGCTACATCTTCGGTCAAGCGCCCGATTTCATGGTTCGCTCCGATGGCAGCATCAGCCCGGTTCACGCGGGCGGCCTGAATGAAGGATTTGAAGCCAATGCAACCAAGAACCTGGCGCTTTGGGGCTATTACGGCGGCATCTATATCGGTCGCAACGTGGCGGTGGATGCCAACGGCACCAGCCTGGTCGGCTACGGTTACCGCGGTTCGGCCAACAGCCAGAATCGCGCCATTCAGGAGTTCACCATCGGCTTTACCAACACCTTCTGGAAGGACCCGCGTTACGGCGCTCTGAGCCTGATCGGTCAATACGAGTACCTCACTCGCGATCCCTGGTACGTCGCGCCGGGCGCACCCAAGGCCACCCACGACAACACCATGTACGTAGATGTCCGTTACACTCTTCCCGGCGCCGCGCCAGCCTCGAAGTAGCGGATGAGAACGCTTAATTCCTTGATTTTGCGGCTTTTACGGTGGTTGCCGAATTGTAACAGGCCAGCAACATATTTGTAACTTCAGCGTGAGAACTTGGAGAAAGGAACAAGCCGAAATGAGAAAGAGCAGGACTCTGGCCCTGGCTGGGTTTGCCGGGCTCTGGTTTGCGGGGATTGCGGTAGGGCAATCGATTAACGCGGCGGGGGCGACGTTCCCCAACGCGATTTATTCGCAATGGTTCAACGAATACAAGAATAAAACCGGTGTCCAGATCAACTATCAGTCCATCGGATCCGGCGCCGGTATCCAGCAGTTGACCGCGGGAACGGTGGACTTCGGGGCGTCGGACGTCCCCATGACCGACGCACAAATCGCGGACTTGAAAGTGAAGCCGCTTCATTTTCCGACGGTTCTCGGCGGCGTGGCGATCATTTACAACGTACCTGGCGTCAGCCAGCAGTTGAAGTTCTCCGCCGACACCTTGGCCGGCATCTTTCTGGGCAAGATCGGCAAATGGAACGATGCTGCGATCGCCAAGGATAACCCGGGCGTCAAACTGCCTTCGGACGAAATCGTGGTGGTGCACCGCTCCGACGGCAGCGGCACTACCTTCGTATTCACCGACTATCTTTCCGCGGTCAGCCCGGAGTGGCAGAGCAAAGTGGGCAAGGCGCCTTCGCCGAAATGGCCCGCCGGCACCGGTCAGAAGGGTAGTGACGGGGTTTCGGGCATGGTCAAAAGCACCCCTGGATCCATCGGTTACGTGGAGCTGATCTACGCCACTCAGAACAAAATTGCCTATGCCACGCTGAAGAACAAGAGTGGCGCATTCGCCAATGCCGACGCCAATGCCGTGACTGCGGCCGCGGCGGGCGCGGCCAAGGCCATGCCGGCCGATTTCCGCGTCTCCATCGTCAACGCGCCCGGCAAAGGCGCCTATCCCATTTCCACTTTCACCTGGCTGCTCATTCCCAGCCAGATTCCGGATGCGGCCAAGCGTAAAGCTATCACCAATTTCTTGCAGTGGATGCTGACGGATGGACAGAAGGAAGCTGTCGGTTTGGGCTACGCTCCACTGCCCAAAGAAGTGGTAACGAAGGAATTGAAGCAGATTTCGCTCGTGAAGTAAGCATGTCGTCGCCGGCCATAGCGGTACCGATTGCGAAGCGTAAGCACAGGGTGTGGAGCGGCGATGAAAGCGCGCGGCTCCTTACCCTGGTCTTCGCCGCCAGCGTGCTGCTGGTTACGGTGCTGCTGGTCTGGCAGCTCTGGCAGAGTTCCGGGCCTTCGCGGGCGAAATTCGGTCTGCACTTTTTCGCCGGCGCCAACTGGGACCCGGTGGCCGGCGATTTTGGCGCGCTGCCGTTCATCTATGGAACGCTCCTCACCTCGATTCTGGCCTTGATCATCTCCGTGCCCCTGGGCGTGGGCGCGGCGATTTTTCTGGCCGAGCTGGCGCCACCCAAATGGGCGGAAGCGTTCACTTTTCTGGTGGAGTTGCTGGCCGCCGTTCCCAGCGTGATTTATGGATTGCTGGGAGCATTTACGATTATCCCGCTGCTGCGCAACTACGTGGAGCCGTTTCTCAAGCACACCTTGGGAGAGATTCCCGGAGTAGGCATTCTGTTCCGCGGGCCAACTTTGGGATTCGGATATTTGGCGGCCGGCGTGATCCTGGCAGTGATGACGTTTCCCTTTATCATTGCCATCTCGCGCGAGTCCCTGCTGGAAGTACCCCGCGACCAGCGGGAAGCGGCCCTGGCGCTAGGCGCCACGCGGTGGGAGTCCACCTCCCAGGTGGTGGTGCCGTACGCCCGGCTGGGCATCATCGGGTCGATCTTTCTCGGTTTGGCGCGCGCCCTGGGCGAAACCATGGCCGTCACCATGGTGATCGGCAACGACCCGAATATCCACGCCTCCCTGCTCGCTTCGGGCTACACCATCGCTGCCGTCATAGCCAACGAGTTCACCGAGGCTGTGGGCAAGCTGTATCAGAGCTCCCTGGTGGAACTGGGCTTGGTGTTGTTCCTGATCACCATCATCATCAACGGCCTGGCGCGGCTGCTGATCATGGCCACCCGCGGCAAAGGGACGGGTATGGCTGCATGAGGCGGCGGGGCTATCGCAAGTTCGTCAACAACGTGATGCTGGCCGCCACCGGTGTCTGTACCCTGCTGACGGTTTCGGTGCTGTTCGTGATTCTGGGCTACCTGGTGTGGAACGGCGGCAAGTCCATCGATTGGGACTTCCTGACCAAGCTGCCGCTGCCGCAAGGGCAGGTCGGCGGGGGCATGGCCAACGCCATTGTGGGCAGTGCGATCATGGTGGGCCTGGCTGCCCTGATCGGCCTGCCGGTGGGATTCCTGGGCGGGATCTATCTGGCTGAATTCGGCAACAAGACCTTCGCTTCAGCCGTCCGCTACATGGCGGACCTGCTCAACGGCGTGCCCTCCATCGTAATCGGCGTGTTCGCCTGGACGGTGATCGTGGCTCCCATGCACTCTTTCTCGGCGCTGGCCGGCGGTTTCGCCCTCAGCCTGATGCTGATCCCAATCGCGCTGCGCAGCACCGAGCAGTTTCTGCTCGGCGTGCCGCTAGCGCTTCGCGAAGGCGCGTTGGCGCTGGGCGCTCCGCAATGGAAAGTGGTGGCTACCGTGGTGGTGCCCGCCGCCATGCGCGGAATTTTGACGGGCATGATTCTGGGCGTGGCGCGCATTGCCGGTGAAACCGCGCCGCTGCTGTTTACCGCGCTCAATAATCAGTACTGGGCCACCAGCCTGCGCCAGCCGATGGCCGCTCTTCCGGTCATGATTTTCACCCACGCCATGTCGCCTTTCGACGACTGGCACCGCCAGGCATGGGCCGCGGGCCTGGTGCTGCTGGCCATGGTGCTCGTAACCAATATCACCGCGCGCTGGGTTCTTTCACGGGGAACCGCCGTGCAAAAGAGTTAAACGATGGATACCGCGCGCAACTTAGCAACTCGGGAGCCGCATGTGTCAAGTCCACCAGTAATCGTTTCGAGCGGGCAGGCGGTCGCTCCGGCCGCCGCCCGGCCGAAGATTTCGGTTAAAGGTCTCAATTTCTTCTACGGTGCTTATCAAGCGCTTCACGATATCAATATAGATATGCCGGAGAAGCGCATCACCGCCCTGATCGGCCCCTCCGGTTGCGGTAAATCCACGTTCCTGCGCACACTCAACCGCATCAACGACATGGTGCGCAACGCGCGGGCGGAGGGCACGGTCACGCTCGACGGGGAGAACGTGCTCGAGACGGCCGACGTCACCAGCCTCAGGCGCCGCGTGGGCATGGTGTTTCAGCGTCCCAATCCTTTTCCTAAGTCGATCTTCGACAACATTGCCTTCGGAATCCGCATCAACGGGCTTGCCGGCGAGAGTTCGCTGGCGGAAAAAGTGGAGCACAGTTTGCGCGTGGCGGCGCTCTGGGACGAAGTCAAGGACAAGCTGCATGAATCGGCGTATTCGCTCTCAGGGGGCCAGCAGCAGCGGCTCTGCATTGCGCGCGCCCTGGCGGTGGACCCGGAGGTGCTGTTGCTCGACGAGCCCTGTTCCGCCCTCGATCCCATTGCCACCGCCAAGATCGAAGACCTGATGTTCAATTTGAAAAACCAATGCACCCAGGTGATCGTCACTCACAACATGCAGCAGGCCGCTCGCGTAGCGGAGTTCACGGGATTCTTCCTGATGGGCAAGCTGATAGAATTCGATCGGACGGAGAAGATCTTCAAGCGGCCGGCCAGGAAGGAAACCGAGGATTACATCACGGGACGGTTCGGGTAGAAGCCATGCGCCACTTTCGCGACGAACTGGAAGAGCTGGAGAACAAGCTGGTCGATATGGGCCGGCTGGTGGAATCGTCGATTCACAACTCCGTTTATTCGCTGGTAGAGCGCAACGAGCAGATGGCCAAGGAGGTCATGTGGACCGAGGCGCTGATCAATCAGCAGGAGATGGAAATCGACGACCTGGCCACGCGTCTGCTCGCGCTGTTCCAGCCCATGGCGCGCGACCTGCGCTTCCTGACCTCGGCCATCAAGATCAATACCGACCTGGAGCGCATGGGCGATCTGGCGGTGAACATCACCGAGCGGTCGCTTGCGCTCATGAAAGAACCGGCGATCCGCCCTCTGATCGATATCCCCAAAATTGCCGAGTTGGCGCAGGGCATGGTCCACAACGCTCTCGATGCCTTTGCCGAGCGCGACGCCGATCTGGCGCGCAAGGTGCTGCGCTCCGATGACGAAGTGGACCATCTGCGCGATGCCGTCTACAACGAGCTGCTGGAATTCATGCAGGAAGAAAGCAACACCATTCACCGCTCTGTCGACCTGATGTTCATCGCCCAGAATCTGGAGCGTATCGCCGATCACGCCACCAACATCGCCGAAGACGTCCTGTTCATGGTGAAAGGCATCGACGTGCGGCACCACTCCGAAGCGACGGAGTAGCTGTAGGACAGGCCTCCTGGCCTGTCATTTCCGGATTCAAAATGACAGGCCAGGAGGCCTGTCCTACGTGTTCTCACCGCACTACCACGGCTTCGTCCCGGTCGGGATGGGCGGCCTCGCCGGTGAAGCGTGTCAGCTCCAAATCCTTGACGTCCTCGGCCTCGAGCGCATGGCTGAAGTAATCCTGGCGTTGTCCGCCCCAGCGGGCGCGGCAATCCTTGAGCGTCACGTGTTCGGCGCGGCGAATGCTGAAGGCGGGCGTCGAGTGCGGCTCCAGACCGGGCACGCCTGGCCCGGTAGGGCGGTTGTCGAACATGCCGCCGGGGTAGGCCGTCCACCGGTCGATGGTCACATCCACGCCTTCGAGCAACAGGTTGCGGACCGGATTGTCTTTCGACCCGTCGATGCGGACGCTGTTTTCGGCCCTGCCGGAAACGCGGCGGATGCGCACGTCGCTCAGCTTGCCGACGACACCGTCGCTAGCCCGCGGCCTCACGGTGAGCGAGATGGCTTCGCCCCAACCCCACCAACGGGCGGCGTGGTGCTCAGCCGCGATCTCGATATCGCGGAACTCGATGTCGTATATGTTTCCGGCTTGGCGGTGGGTGATGGTGGGGCCGCGGCCGCCGGAGCGGACCTTGCAGCGTTCGAAGAGCACGTGATAAACATCGCCGAAGGTTTCGGTGCCGATCTTTAGTCCCGAATCCCTCGTCTCCACCACGCAGTCGCGCACCGTCACGTTGGCGGTGGGGCCGTAATCGATCGGCTGGCGGGAGGTTTTCAGCACGATCGCGTCGTCGGCGCAGACGATGTCGCAGTTGCGAATCTCTAGCTCCCCGCAATGATCCGGGTCGATGCCATCGCAGTTGGGCACATCCAGATGATTGCGGACCTTGATGCCATCCACCAGCACGCGCTCGCAGCCCAGCAGGTGAACCGTCCATTCCGGCGCGTGCAGGATGGTGATGCCGGAGATCTCCAGGTCGCGGCAAGCGGTCAGCGCCAGCATGCGAGGCCGGAACGGTTTCGGCTCCCAGCGTTCGTCGGTTTTCGAATAGCCGGTCATGAACTGCATGGCCTGGCCATCGATGCAGCCCGTCCCGGTGATTCTGAGGCCCTGCGCGCCCTCTGCCAGCAGCAGGCCGCGCCCGGCCGTGTAATCGGCCGGATCGGTGCTGGCCTCGAGCGCGGCATCGTCGGCCAGATGAAGATCGATGCCGCCCTTCAATTTCAGGGCGCCGGTGCGATAGCGCTTGCCGCCCGGAATCAGCACCCGCGCGCCGCCGCCCGCGGCCGCGGCCTCATCGAGAGCACGTTGGATGGCCGCCGTGTCCAGGGTCTTGCCGTCGCCTACGGCGCCGTAGGCGCGCACGTCGAAAGTCTTGGGCTGTCCGCGCAGCAGCCCGGCGCCACCGAGCACGGCCAGGAAGCCGCGCCTGCTGGGCTTGAGCCGTGGTTCCAATCCGGTAACCGCCCCCTGACGGTCGCGGCTCTGACTCCGAGATGCGGCCCTGTTCATGGCAGCCCCGTCACCCCGGTAGAGTCTTTTACGGCGACATGGCTGCCGTCTTCGGTGTGGATCTCGGTGTTCGTAAACGTCCAGCCGTCCGCATTCTCGATGGCGCCGGCCGCGCGCGCGTCAATCTTCAGATCGTCGAACTGGAAATTGCGCAGTGGCGAACCCTTGTAGGCCATCACCGCAAACGCCCGCCGCGCGCCGGTGGCGCGGATGTGGGAGATGAAGACGTTCCGGAGACGAGGCAGCCCTTTTTCGGGCGGCACCGGTTCCGCCAACACGCGCCAGTACTCGGGCACGTTCTTCATGCCTTCCGGAATTTTGGCGTAGCTGAAGCTCGGGTTCCAGTTGAACGCGACGCTGAACACGGTCCCGACGCCCTCCATCGCCATGTCCTGGATATGGACGTTATCGATCATGCCGCCGCGCGTGCTGGCCGACTTGAATAGGATGCCCACGGGAACGCCGGCCAGCACTCGCCCGCCCAGCACTTGAACATTGCGAATGCCGCCCGAGGTCTCGCTGCCGAAGGTCACGCCCGCGGCGCCGGCGCGTACGGTGTTATTGCGGATGGTCACATTCTCGGTCGGTTGATTCACTCGCAGCCCGTCGGCGTCGCGCCCCGCCTTCAGACAAATCGTGTCGTCATTGCATTCGAAATCGCAATTCGCCACGGTGATGCCGTTCGATGAGTCGACGTCCACCCCGTCGGTGCTCGGTCCCCGTCCGCCCTCGTTGTTGCGGATGGTTACTCCGTCCACGGCGACGTTGTGCGAATAACAGATGTGCACGGTCCAGAACCCCGAACGCTTCAGCGTCAGCTCTTCCACGCGCACGTTTTCGGAACGGTAGATCTGGATCAGGCGCGGGCGCTGGCAATCGTAATCGGCGGCCCAGCGCAGGCCCTTGGGCTCGTAATCTTCGCGCCGCATCTTCCAGTACTTGTCCCACCAGATCTTGCCGTCGCCATCGGCCACACCTTTGCCGGAGATCGTCACGTCGTGTTGCTCGTAAACGTTGATCAGTGCCGCCGGCCATTTCATCTCCACGCCCGCGACGCGCGTTCCGAGCAGCGGATAATCCGCCAGATTTTGGGAGCCGATCAGGATGGCGCCTTCGTCGATCCGCAGCTTGACGCCGGATTTCAGGAACACCGACCCACTCAGGTAGGCGCCGTGAGCGAGCGCCACCGTACCGCCGCTTTTCGCCGCGGCGTCGATGGTCTTCTGGATGGCCGCCGTGTCCAGCGTCTTGCCGTCCCCCTTGGCGCCGAAATCCGCGGCGGAAAACTCGGCGCCGCCGGCGGCCGCAACGAAACCAAGCCAAAGCCCGGCCAGCAGTATTCTCATTTCTCCCCCATAAACGCGACGGAACCGGCGGCGAGTCCCTCGGCACGCGCGCTGACGGTGATCTTTCCTCCTCCGCGCGCCACAATCAACGCTACCGCGTGTCCCCCGAACGCGTGGCGTTCGTGGGATTGGAACGGTTCGTGGCTGGAGAGGTCGCCGTTATCGGTTGCCAAAATGTACCCTGGACCTTGCACCTGAAAGTCAATAGCGTTGTCGGCCCTCGGCGCCGTAACGCCGTTTTCGTCCACCACGCGCGCGGTGACGAACGCCACGCTCTCCCAATCCGAGGGCAGGGTCTGGCGATCGGTTTCGAGCACGATCCGCGCCGGCTTGGCAGCGGTGCGAAGCTCCACGCGCGCCACCTCCCGCCCTTTATCGCGGCCGATGGCTTGAAGTGCGCCCGCTTCAAAGCTAACCTGCCAAACGCGGGGAGAGGCGTCCGTGGCCAGCGGTTTCGCGGCCAGCGAGCGCCCGTTCAGCAGAAGCTCTACCTCCGCGCAGTTGCTGTACACTTCCACGTCCTCTTCGTGGGCGCTCAGATCGGCGGGCGTCCAATCGGGATAAAGCGTTTGACCGGCGCTCCGCTGCTGCTGTTGCTGCGCCGCGTTCTCATAGCCTGGATCGGTAGCCGAGGATACCGGCGCCGCCACTCGCCGCGCAATGTACACCATGGGCTTGGCGGACCACCAGCTCATGCGCTCGTACCCGTTCGGTTTGATGGCGCCGGTGCGGTCCAGCAATCCGGATGGGTTGCCCACCAGCGGCCAGAACCGCGATTCGCCCAAATAGTCCACGGCGCTCCATAGGAACTGTCCGGCGAAGGCAGGGTTGTCGCGCAGATCCAGCCAAACCTGGCGGTCCTGGTGGTTCTCCGTGCCCAGAATCTTGCGGGTGGGCTTCTGCCGGTGGGCCTCCAAGAGCTCGTTTTCACGATAATTCTGGCCCACTACGTCCAGCATGTCTGCCAAGCCGTCTTCGTAATCATGGCTCACATTGGGGCGGAACAGCGCCTGGGTCACGGGCCGCGTGGGATCGTAAGCGTGAAACGCCTCCACCAGACCGCTCAGAATGCCCTTGGCGAGCTTTTGCTCCGGGGTGTCGCGAATTTCGTTCCCGGCGCTGTAGAGAATGATGCTCGGATGGTTCCGATCGCGCAGCACGGTGTCGCGCGTATCCTGCTGCGACCAGTCGCGGAAGTACAAATGATAATCGTACGGATTCTTGCCGGCGGTCCAGCAATCGAACATCTCATCCATCACCAGAATGCCCATGCGGTCGCATAGATCCAGAAACTCCGGCGCCGGCGGATTGTGCGCCATGCGAATGGCGTTCACGCCGATTTCCTTGAGCGCAAGCAGCCGATGTTCCCAAACCGCCGCCGGCACGGCCATTCCCACGGCCCCGCCGTCCTCGTGCAGGCACGCGCCTTTCAATTTGAAGTTCCTGCCGTTCAGCCAGAATCCGGTAGCCGAGTCGAAGTGGAACTCGCGAATGCCGAACAAGGTTTCCTGCTGATCCAGAACCTTGACGCCGGCCTTGACGCGGGTAACCAGCCGGTACAAGGCGGGATGGTCCAGGTCCCACAACACCGGGTGGGGGACTTCCAGGTCGCGCGTTTCGTCGGCGGAAGAGCTGGTTCCCAGCATCGCGGGCACAGTCTCGCGGTCGATCAGCCGCTGGCCACCCGGTACGAAGAGCTCCAATTCCACGGAGAAAGACCGTGACACGGCATCCTGATTGACCACGCTGGTGCGAACGCGAACGGTCGCCGCCGCGGCACTGATGCGCGGAGTTGTGATGAAGGTAGACCAGCGCTCCAGGTGCACCGGTTCCTCGACGATCAGCCGGACGTGGCGGTAGATGCCCGCCCCCGCATACCAGCGGGAAGCCGGCTGCGCCTGGTCGTCCACGCGCACCGCCAGGACGTTTTCGCGGCCGTCCAGCAGCACATGGCCGGTCAGCTCGTACGCGAAGCTTACATATCCGTACGGGCGCTTGCCCAGGCGAAAGCCGTTGATCCAGACTTCGCTATTCGCCATCACGCCGTCGAATTCCACAGAGACGCGCCGCTCGGGGTCCTCGCGCAGGAAGAAATGCTTGCGATACCAACCCGCGCCGGCCGGCAGGAACGCGCCCGCGCCACCGGCGGGAGCTTTGGGGTCGAAGGGGCCGTCGATACTCCAGTCGTGGGGCGTATCGACGCGTTGCCAGGAGCTGTCGTCAAAGCGCACGTCGGATGCGCCCGCCGTATCGCCCCTGGAGAAACGCCAGTTCAGATCGAAGGAGATAGTCTCCCTTGCGGCCTGGGCCGGACCGGCCGCGAGCCAGCAGAACAAGGGCAATACCAGTAAACGCCGCATCGGGGATCGACCTCCTGAAGCGATCCAAAGTATAACATCCACCAGCTTGTCCGGTCGGTATTCCGCGGCCGGTTGTGGCGAGGATGACGCGGGCGAACACGACAAGCTGACCGCCGCCAGTGGAATTGGAGGGCATTCGGGCGCGGCGGTGCGAGCCCGTCCGGTCTTGCGTTGGTGCATTTTTGTGCGGCCCGCGGCCTTAGAGTACACTGGTGTTATCGCAGGCGAACCCACTTGAAACGGCTTGCACTTTCAGCCATTTTGGCGCTGGCGGCGGTGGCGCGCGCGCAGGACTCCGGCCCAGGGCAACTCGATGCCAGCCCCAGCCTGTTCACCGTTATGGCGGCCGTCAACGCCGCCGGTTACGATGCCGGGCTCGATTCGCCCAACGCCGACCCGCTGCGCAAGGCCGTTCGCGATGAGCTGGCCAAACGCCAGATTCCCTCGCTGGCCAAGCTGAAGGATTTCTATGCCGATCACCGCAAGCGCACCAGCTCGGAAGATCTCAACCAATACATTTCTTTCGCGCTTTCCGTTTCCGGGCCGCCCGCCTTCCAGTTCAAGGAAAAGGATGCCGACATTCCACCCGACGCCGCGGCCTTGAAGGGTCTGGGGCCGCTGGTTGCCGCCTTCTATAAAGAAGCGAATGTGGACGATCTCTGGCGCCGCTCGCAGCCTCACATTCTCTCGGCGATCGCGCGCTATCACAGGCCCGTGGTGGAAGACGTGGAACAGGTGAACGCCTACCTCCGCCAGCAGACCTCCGGGGTCCGCGGTCGGCGTTTTCAAATTTTCATCGAGCTTCTGGCTGAGCCCAACCAGGTTCAGACGCGCAGCTATGGATACGATTACTATGTGGTAGTGACGCCCTCGCCCGAGCCGCGCGCTTTCGATATTCGCCACGCTTACCTGCATTACACGCTGGAGCCGCTCACCACCGAGTACCGCGAAATCGTCGACCGCAAGAAGATGCTGTTCGAGCACGTCGACAGGGCTACCGTGCTGGACGATTCCTTCCGCCAGGACCTGTTGCTGCTGACCACCGAATGCCTCATCAAGGCGGTGGAAGCGCGGCTCGATCATAAATCCGGCGCGATCGACGAGGACCTCCATCAAGGGTTCATTTTGACGCCTTATTTCTACGAGCAATTGGGGGTCTACGAGAAGCAGGAAAGCTCCATGGCGGAGTATTACCTGACGCTGCTCGGCGCAATCGATCTAACCAAGGAAGAGCGCCGGCTTTCGCAGGTGGAGTTTTCGACGCAAAGGGCAGTCAGGAGCGCCTCTGCGCCGCAGCCGCCCGTGCTCAAGGGGGCGGCCAAGACGCTGGAAGACGCCGAAGACCTTTATACGGCACGCCAGTTGGATAAAGCCAAGGAAATGTTTCTGGCGGCGATAGGGGAGACCGATCAGAAACCGCTGCACGCTTCGGCTTATTATGGATTGGCGCGTATTGCCGCGCTGGAGAAGGACCCTGCCACGGCGGAACGCCTGTTTCTCAAGGCGTTGGATGACGAGCCCGAGCCTCCAGTGAAGGCCTGGTGCCTGGTGTATCTGGGCAGGCTGGCGGGTTTGGCCCAGGAGTTCGATAAGGCAACCCGGTATTTTCGCGACGCTCTGGAGGTCCAGGGCGGTTCGCAAAAGGCCCTGGACGCCGCGCGCGTGGGGCTGCAAGAAGTTTCAGGGAAGTAATCCTCTTTGAAGGAGTTTTCAGGAATGAAACGAATCCTAGTGGCCGGAATGGCACTACTCGCGGCCAGCGCCTGTTTGATGGCCCAGGCACCTCAGGCACCCCAGGCACCGAAGCCGTCCCGCGGCGAGGCGGAAGCCTACAACGCCATGGTGATGGCACAGCAGCAACACAATCCCGACGCGGTAATTGCCGCCGCCGAGAACCTGCTCACCAAGTACGCCGATACGCAATTCAAAGACGTCGCGCTGTCGCTCGAAGCCGACGCTTATCGGGAAAAGGGCGATTGGGAGAAGTGCGAGATCTTCGCCGGGCGCTCGCTCGAAGCTAATCCCAAGAACTACCAGGCCGCGCTGACGGCCGGCGAAGTGCTGGTACAGCACACTCGCGATACCGATCTCGATAAGGACGACAAGCTCGGCAAGGCCGACAAGTACTTACACCAGGCCATCGAAAACATCAAAGCCGCGCCTAAGCCCAACCCGCAGGTGACCGACGCGCAGTGGGCGGATTTCCAGAAGGGCATCGAGGCCGAGGCCACCAGCGATCTCGGGCTGGCCGCCATGACGAACAAGAAGTGGGACGACGCTGTCGCCGAGTTCCAGAAGGCCGAAGATATCGATCCGCAGCCGGCATACCTGGTGCGTCTCGCCTCGGCCTATCAGTCCGCGGGCAAGTTCGACGATTCCATTGCCACGTGCGACAAGGTGCTGGCCCAACCCAACCTGAATCCCCGCATCAAACAGATCGCCGACAGCATCAAGGCCGCGTCTGCCAAGGCCAAAGGTCCGGCCAAGCCGTAAGGCCCGGTATGCAGGCGGAGCCGTCACTGCTGGAGGTGAGGATCGGCTACCGGTTTCGCGATCCCGTCTGGCTGCGCCGCGCCTTGACACATCGGTCCTTCGCGAACGAAGCGCGGCCCGGCCCGGCCACCACCAGCGGCGACAACGAGCAGTTGGAATTTCTGGGCGATTCGATTCTCGGGTTTCTGATTGCGGAAGCCCTGGTCGAGCGTTTCCCGGAATCCCGCGAGGGCGACCTGTCGCGCATGAAGGCGCACCTGGTGAGCGCCGCGCATTTGCACGGAGTGGCGCGGCGCGTGGATTTGGGCAGCTACCTGGCGCTGGGCCGCAGCGAAGAGATGAGCGGCGGCCGCTCCAAGAAGACTCTTCTGGTGGATGCGCTCGAAGCATTGCTGGCCGCCATGTACATGGATGGCGGCATCGAGCCGGTCCGTGCATTCGTGAATACTTGCGTCCTGGACGGGCCCCCCGGCGCGGAGGAAGAGATCGACACCGACATTCATCCGGCCCTCACCAACTTCAAAAGCGCGTTGCAGGAACTGGCGCAGTCTCGTCACATGCCCCAACCGCGCTATGCCATCCTTCGGGAACGCGGTCCGGAACACGCTAAGCTGTTCACCTTGGAAGTTCGCGTGGGGAAGGAATGGATCGCGCAGGCCGAAGGCCGCACAAAAAAGCTGGCGGCGCAGCGCGCGGCGCGCTCTCTGTTCGACCGTCTGCGCCGCGAGAACGGCCCAGGCGGCGTACCCCAGGACGCCTTGCCCCAAGGGGGCGACCCGGGAAGCGTCGTTGCCTCGTGAGCGGCCCCATCCGTGTGAGCTAGCGATTGGTCCTGCGCCTCCGCTGGGCGGCTCGCACCTGGGCCTCATTCATGCCGAAGTAGTGTCCCACTTCGTGCCACACGGTGTCTTCGACCATGCTGGCCAGGTGTTCGGGGCTCCGCGCCAGGCGCTCGTGCGGCCCTTGAAAGATGGTGATCCGGTCGGGCATGGCGATCGGCTCAAACACGCTGCGATGGGTTAGCGGACGCCCTTCGTAAAGACCGAACAGAGTATACCCGGGCCCCACGCGTCCGGGCGGCGGTTCCGGTTCTACGATCAGCGCCACGTTGGCCATGCGTTTACGAAAGCGCGCCGGGATGCGCCGAAAAGCAGCCTCCACCAGTTGGTCGAATTCGCCGGGATTCATGCTGCTATCAGGTATAGCGCGCCCTGGCTGTAAGATGCTAGAGAGATACTCGGCATTCATTTTCAAAACAGGCAGGTGAAAGATGTCAGGCTCGTCCGGGGAATCTGTGGGTAACTTGCGGGTTTCAGCGCTGGGATTGAATGAGGAAGCTGTGGAACTTGCGGCAGGTGGAGTCGAAGGAGCGTTGCTCGTCTTCCCAGCCGTTGTGG
>JBEKYD010000207.1:0-14087 GCA_049511335.1 Bryobacteraceae bacterium
CACGCGCTCGGAGCGCAGTTGGCTGACTTTGGGGCCGCCATTGATCACGGCGGAAACGGTGGCCACCGAAACTCCGGCGAGCCGGGCCACATCGCGCATGGTCACTTTGGTCATAGCGGGTTAACCTCGCCCGGCCGCCCGCCTCCGCTCAAGCCGCGGCGCCAGGTAAGCAAAAGTCTGGGCGGCTGCGCGGAGGGCATCGGGTTGGGGAAGAATCTCGGCCGTGAGGAAATCATCATAGCCGATTTCGTCCAGCAATCCGAGGATCTCATCGAACGGCAGATGGCCCCAGCCGGGAGCCCAACGGTTGGAATCGGCGACGTGCACATAGCCCACGCGGCTGCCGGCGCCGCGGAGGGCATCGCCGAAGGAAGCTTCTTCGATGTTCATGTGAAACAAATCCGGCATCACGAAGACGCAGTCCCGGCCAGCCTGGTGAATGAGATCGAGAGCTTCCTGGCAGGTGTTGATGAAGTTCGATTCGTAGCGGTTTATCGGTTCGATGAGCAGGCGAACCCCGCGTTTGGCGGCGGCGTCGGCACAGCGATGGAGACAAACCAGAGACTGCTGGCGGGCCATGTCCAGCGTTTGTCCGGCGGGAACCGATCCGCGCACCCGCCCGGTATTGACACCGGCGCCCAACTCGCCGGCCAGCTCGATCATGGCGAGAATGCGACCGGTGGCTTGCTCTCGAACCGCCGGATCGGGATTCGTGAAGGACAACCCATCGGTGGCAAAAACCTGGCCGGTGGAAATGCAGGGCACTGCCAGCCCGTGCGCGGAAAGCGCACTTTGCAAAGCGGGGAGATCGACTTCATCGGCGCTGCGCAGCGCCAGCTCGATGCCGTGAAAGCCGATTCCGGCGGCGATCTCGACTGCCCTGGCGAAATCCTCGCGCAGTGTTACGTACGCGCTCGGCGGCGCGCCTCGGGAACCAACCACGATGCCCAATTTCATAATCGACGCTTCGGTTCCCAATTTTAGCGCAAGGCAAACCGCGCCAGTATTTAACCGTTTCGAGAATGGGCGCGAGCCGGCCCCCCGGGCGCCGGCGAAATTCGCTACTCTACGTGTTCGGCCTGCTGAGGGAAGCGGGCGGGCAAGGAGAGAATCACGTGGCGAATATCGGATTTATCGGTCTGGGCATCATGGGAAACGCCATGGCCCGGAATTTATTGAAAGCGGGCCACTCGGTGTTGGCTTACGACATTGTTCCGGCGCTGGTGGAGCGTGTGGTGGGCTACGGCGCGGCGCGCGGCGAATCGTGCCGGGACGTGGCCGCGCGGACGGAGATCGTGATCGCGATGCTGCCGGATGGGCCAGAGGTGGAACAGGCAGTGCTCGGCGCGGCGGGCGTGTTGGAAGGCGCGACGGCGGGCTCGATCCTGGTGGACATGAGCTCGATCAGCCCGCTGGTGGCACAGAAAGTAGGCACTGCTTGTGCGGCCAAGAAGGTCCAGTTCCTGGACGCTCCGGTGAGCGGTGGGGAACCCAAAGCCATCGATGGCACTCTGGCCATCATGGTGGGCGGCGACGAAGCGGTGTTTCAGAAGATGGAGCCGATCCTCAAAACCATGGGGTCGAGCGTGACCCTGACCGGGGCGGTGGGCGCCGGCAACGTCACTAAGTTGGCCAACCAGATTATGGTGGCGTGCAACATCGCGGCCATGGGCGAGGCGCTGGTGCTGGCGACCCGCGCGGGTCTCGATCCCGAAGTGGTTTTCAACGCCGTCAAGGGCGGCCTCGCGGGCAGCACGGTACTGAATGCCAAGGCGCCCATGGTGATTGGCCGGAATTTCAAGCCCGGTTTTCGGATTCGCCTGCACCAGAAAGATCTGCGCAACGCCTTGCTGGCCGCCGAATCGATGAAGGTGGCGCTTCCCCTTACCAGCAGCGTGCAGCAGATGTTGATGGCGCTGATCAACGACGGCAAAGGCGACCTGGATCACTCCGCCATCGTGAACTTCATCGAGGATATGGCGGGAATTGAAGTGAAACCCGCGCAGAAAAAAGCCGGGGCGTAGCGCGGCCGGCGTTCCACCACGCGGCCAGCAAGCGCAACGCTTCTCCACTCTCGGTGCTCTGAATGCCTTGCGCCGCGGTGGCGAATTGGAGCGCCCCGCCCACGTCTCCGGCGTGGAGCGCCTGTCTAGCGGCCTGACGCAATTGCCAGGCCTTCACCGACAGCCGCATCAGCGGCTCCAGATCCGCGCCACAACGCGAGCAGATACGCGCGCCGCGAAAACGCGCCTGGCAGACCGGGCATCGGTTTTCGACGCCCGCGCTGCGCGGCCCCGAGGAAAGAACCGCCCGTGGAGCGGGTTGGACGGTACTGGAAACGGCCTCCGGAAAGCGCCGCAGCAGGGTCGACAGGAATGCCGACGCGGCGCGCAGGAGCGCTTGCGCCCGAATGGATGGGGTCAATTCTGGCCCTCGACGAAGAACAGCAACTCCTTCAGCGCGGCGGAGGCCTCCTTCAGCGCAGCTTGGTCGCCCGATGCGATGGCGGTATCGATTTTCTCGTGCAGGTCGATGGCCTCCTCGCGATCCTCGGCATGCATTTTGGCGAGCAGAGTTTGCGAACGCTCGATCAGGCTCTCGATTTCCGCGTCGCCGCCCGCACGCTCGGGGGCCGGCATCTCGATCACCCGGGCGCCCGCATCCACCACGTCGTCTTCGAGGTCTTCGCTGGTCTCCCACTCGCCGTCCAGCATCTCGCCGCGCGATTCGTATAGCTCCTGAATCCGTTTCCGTCCCGCCGCGATCTCCTCGGCGCTCTTGGCGCGCAACGCATTTTCAATGCGGATCTGCTTCGATTTGCCGGTCCGCTTCTCCACCGCCGCGACTTCCAGAATGCCGTCCAGGTCGAGGCGCATGCGGCAGAGAATCTCGTTTGCATCCTCGGTTCGGGTCATTCCTTCAACGCTAAAATCTCCCACCAGGATGTTTTTCAGCGCGTCGTCGTCGTCGCCCTGATATACGTGGATATCCACCTCGGTCTGATAGGGGTAGCTGGTCACGTATTGTTCGGTGCGGGTCAAAGGCAGCGGCGTATTGCGCCGGATAATGGGCTTGTAACAGTGGGGATAAGGATATCCGCCGCGGTCGCCAAGGTAGGAGACGCCGAAGGAGTACGGTGAAACATCCACCAGGACGCGGTCCACGGCGCGCCCGGCCAGGCGCGATGCCATCACCCCGGCGCCCAGCGCCACGGCCAGATCCGGATGCACGTCCTGCCGCGGTTCCAGACCGGTTTTTTCGATGAGCAAGTTCGAGACCAGAGGGGTACGCGTCGAGCCGCCGACCAGAAGAATCGCGTCCATATCGCCCGGCTTCTTGCCGGAATCCTGCAGCGCTTTGGACACGCTGTCGAGCGTGGACTCCACCAGCGGGCGAATCATGGCCTCGTATTCATCGCGCGAAATTTCCATTTCGAGATGCAAGGGCCTGAACAAGCGGGTGACCAGGGCCTCCTCGCGGATCTTGACATACGGTTCGAAGCTCAGTTTTTTCTTGGCTTCTTCCGCCGCCCACCAAAGCCGCGCCTTGGCCGCCGGGTTTCCCTGGCGGAGGTCGATGCCGTGCTGCTTTTCGAATTCCGCCGCCAGGCGCTCGGCCAGCAGATCGTCGAAATCGTCGCCGCCGAGGTGGTTGTTGCCGTGACTCGCCAGCACCTCGGTGATCTCTCCCTCTACGGTCACGACCGAGACGTCGAAGGTGCCGCCGCCGAGGTCGTAAATGAGCACGGTGTGCCGCGATCCGTCGCCGTAGCCATAGGCCAGGCTGGCCGCCGTGGGCTCGTTGAGAATGCGCACCACTTCCAGCCCGGCCAGCGCGCCGGCCTCGCGCGTGGCGTTGCGCTGCGCATCCGAAAAGTAGGCCGGAACGGTGATCACAGCTTTTTGCGGGCGCTCGCCTAGCGCGCGGTTCGCCCATTCGGCGAGCTCGCGCAGAATCAAGGCGGAGATCTCTTCCGGCAGAAAATCTTTGTTGCCCAGCCGCACCTTTTCCTCGCTGCCCATCTTGCGCTTGATGCTGCGCACGGTGCGTTCGGGATAGAGCGCCTGCTGGTTGCGGGCCGCCTCTCCCACCAGCAGTTCTCCGGACGCGGAGAATCCCACGCAGGAAGGCAGCATGCGCGTATCTCCCGGCCCGAGCACGCGCACCTGGCCGCCGGTGAAAGCGGCGATTTCCGAATTGGTCGTCCCCAGATCGATACCGGCAATTAGTTCACTCATTTTCTTTTCCCGCCGGCGCACAAGAAACCTTGACCTGCGCCGTTCGAAACACTTCTCCATTCCACTCGTAACCGCTGCGATAAACCTCGATCACCGTGCCTTCGGGAACATCGCTCGACGCCTCGCGATCGATGGCGTTCATGCGCCGCGGATCGAACGTCTGCCCCTCACAGGGAATTTCGCGGGCATTGAATTCTTCGAGCGTTTGATCCAGGCGCTCGAGCCCCAACTCGTACCCTTTCTTCAAAGCCGCGAGCGTGCGGCCGGTGGCATCGTCGGCCGGCCGCGAGAAAATGCGTTGGCGCCAGCCCCGCCGGGCCGATTTCAAGATCTCCGCTTCGCTTGCCCGCACCGATTCCAGGCCGCGCCCCAGCCGGTCGCGCAGATCGATCAGGACGCCAAGGACTTCCTTGCGGGTGCGACGTTCCGTCTCGCGGCGTTCGGTCTCGCGCAGCAAGTCGCGCTCGCGTTCGGCCATCCGGTTCGCCTGCGAGCCAAGCGTGTCGTTCAATTCCTTGAAGGACCGGCCTTGCAGTTTGACTTCCTGGGTGAGCGCCGTCATGGCCGCCCACAGAGAGTAAGCGGCGCTGGACGCCTGGCCGCCGTTGCCGCCGGCCATGGCCGCCAGAATTTCCGACTCGATCCCGCGCGGCGGCTCCTCGCCGGCAAGCGCGCCGTCCAGCCATTCCTCAAAGCGGCGCAGGATCATCTCCCGGCTGATTCCCCCGGTCACTTTCCTTTCAGTACCTCCAGCCACGGCCGCGGCCCGGCGAACCGGCGCTGCCGCGTCTTCACGTCGATAACGGAAACAAACGGCGCGAAGGCATCCACGGAGACCAGCCTGTCCCGCATGCGGCGGCGGGGATCGCGCAGGCTATCGTAGGCATCGCGGATGCGCTCGAACTCCTCCGGCGAACGGTCGGGCGGGTGCTCCTTCACCTTGCGCACGTAAGCGGCGCGGATCTCTTCTTCGCCGGCATCCGGGCCGACACCCAGTACTTCTCCGGGACCTATCATCTCCGTCTTCCTTTCTTGCGTTTCCCGGCGGGCAGTGTCCCCGGCCCGAACAACCGGTTGAGCAGGGAATCCAAGGACTCGCCGCGGTCGAGGGCCTTGGCGGCTTCCGCAAACATCATTTTGGCGATCTCCGGCGGCATGTCCGGCGGGAGTGGCATTCCGGCGAACGCCGCGTCCATGTCCGATTCGTCGAAATCTTCGTCTTCGTCGAAATCGTCTTCGCCCTCATCGAATTCGAAATCTTCGAATGGAGCGACCGCCTCACCGCGCGCGCGGCGGCAGTTGGGGCACTGGCACGGACGCCCTAAGAATTCGCGATAGTCGGGGCCGGGACGGGACGGGGTGGGGAACGCCCGTTCGGCTTTCTCTTTTTTGAGCACCGTAGCTGCCTGTTCCGGGGTGAAGGAGAGCTCGCGAAAAGGCGTATCGGAAACCAATCCCACGGCCGCTTCCACTATGTCCATCTGGCGCGCGTGGCGCGCAAGCTGCGCCGCCGCCAAGGCGCACATGGCCCGCCGCTCTTGGAGATGCTCCGGCAAGGACCGCGCCCGCAGCAGCAGAAACCTGACTTCGTCCGTGCCGCCGCGCTCCAGCCCGGCCGCGGAAGCGGCATACGCCAGTCCCAACTGACGCAAGGACAGGCACGCCATCGCCAGGGTCTGGAGCTGGCCCGACTGGAGCGATTGGCTGCTGCGCGAAAATTGTTTCTCCGTTTCCGCCATCCAATCGGCGGGAATCGGTTGGATCAGGCGCATGTCCTTGGCCAGCTCGCAAACCCGAATCACGGCCTCGGGCAGGGCGGCGCGTTCGCTTTTGCCGAGCTGTGAGACGGGAGGCGGCGCATCGAGCGCGGCCTGCTTCGCGGCATTGGCCACGCCGAAGATCACCAGCGCCGCGGCCTCTTTGCTTCCGAGCACGCGCTCCACTTCGCGGCGATGCGCGGCAGCTTCGTCGTCAGCGTAGCGAACACGCGAAACCATGTAGCGCAAGGCCGCCAGGTATGCCGGCCGGTCGCCCTGTTGCGCCTGCGGCAGCGCCGCCATTTGCGCCAGCCTCTCCTCCGCCAGATGGGGTTTTTTCTGCTGGATGTGCCGCAGGGCGCTCGACGCCAGCAGACGCAGCCTCGCTCTCCGCACGGCGGGATTCACACCGTCGATGCGCTCCGCCTTCGCCAGATATTGGAGCGACGTATGGAACGCGTTTCGCTTCTCCTTCTCTTCCATCAGGAAGAGAATGGGCTCGATGTCCATCGGGCGGGCTTTGTGCCACGCTTCGGCCACATCTTCGGCCGTCCCCTTCCGGCCGCGCTTCGCCCATTCCATCCATTGCGAGAACGATTCGGTATGCGGATCGAGCGCGCAGGCCCGCGCATACAGTTTTTCGGGGTACAGGTAATACGGCTCTTCGGCGGTCTTGCTGGATTGGCGCAATGCCATCTTTTGCAACTCTCCCAGCAAATCGTGGGGCAGCGTTTGCAGCACGCCCGCCATGTGGAGATAGAGCGTGGCCGCTTCCGGGCCGTTGGCCGTAAACCATCCTTCGCGCACTGCTTGCTGGCGGAACTCCTCCCACATCCTGCAGGCCTGCACGATATTTTGGGGCTCTCCTAACTGCTCCATCCCGCGCGCGAATAACCTCCAAAAATAGGCGTCGTGCCGGGAATTCCCGCCAAGGGCCGCCTGGACCCTGTCCACGTTCAGATCGGCCAAGGAGCAGCGCACCGCAATGTGCTGTTTCAACCTTTCCATTTGATCGGGCGCAGTTTCGCGGCAAGCCTTGACGGCGTCGCGGATGGCGTTGAGAATGGCGCCGTGTTTGTCCGAGTCGAACGCCTTGTCCAATGCCTCGAGAGCCTTGCGCAGCACCCCGGGATCGGAGGTGATGGACGATACCAGCGCGGCCGCCGCGGCCGTCAGCCCTGCCGGCTTGCCGCCGAGCATCGCCTGCATCGCCGGAACCAGCCGCGCCGGCGCGGATTCCGGCTTAATGGTCTCGAGGTATCGCCGGCAGGCTTCGTCTTCGCCCCGATAGAAGCAAGCGATGGCGCGCACCAGCAGCTTCCAGGGCGCCAGGGGGCTGCGGTGCGAGACCTCCGCCAGTTCCACCGCTTCCTCGCCAACGGGCCCTTCCGTCACGGTTAGCAACGCGCGCTGCAACCCGGAAGCCGCCTGGCGCAGAGGATGTTCCGGGGGCAACGCGGCACACTCCGCCAGCGCCCCGAGGTCAGGCTCGCGCGCGATGGTGGATTCGATGGCGGCGCGGCGCTCCGCGCTCAGCTCGGGATCGTTCAAGGGCCGAACCAGGTCTTCGAGCCGGCCAGCTTGCACTTTTGCGGAAGCGCCGCACCCATTCAGCCGCTGCCGCGCGGACGGATACCGCTCGCGCACCAGCTCCAGCAGCGCCTTCGCCTCCAACCCCAGATTCCGATCGAAAAGCGCCTGAATCCGCGCCGCATACGCGTCCACCAGCAATGCTTCGGAGGCGGCCGTGCCCTGCGCCTTGTGAATCTCCTTGGCGGTTTCGACGGCGACCTTATCTTTGCCGTTGGCGATCAGTTGCCGGACGCTGGCCTCCGCCGCCGCACTGAGAGGGGGCTCTTTCAAAGCGGGCGCGGCGGCTGCGGCGGAAGACGGCCGTTCGTGCTTAGTTTTGTTCCACACGCAGTTCCAGGCTCTTTCTTCTCGGGGGGGGTGTTACCTAATTATGCATGGATTGGCAGGGAAATGTCACCTTCGCGGCCGGGAAAAAGTGGAGTAGGCCTTTGGCGTGCACTCCGGCCGGAGGATTCCATGGACCGCATGCCGATTTGGCCCCGTTCATCAAGGATTGGCCGTGGGTCAGCGTGAGCGCTGGCCAAAGGCCTACTCCGTTGCAGACGGATGAATTGGGCCGGCAGGGATTGGAGAACGGAGTTTTGCTGGACGCAGCGGAGCAAGCGGGGTCGATCTGCTGCTCGCTTGCGGCCAGAATGTCCCGTATCGGCAGAACTTTACGAGCCGCAACCTGGCTCTCGTCGTTCTCTCCTCAAATCGCTAGCCGCCCCTGGGGCGAATAGCAGCGCGGGTCGCCACTGCCGCTGATTTTATATAGCCCGGGCAGATCGTGAAGCTTGATGCAGGGTTATTGTAAGCCGAGTGCCTCTGCCGGCTCCGCGTGGCAGAAGGGCGTATCGGCGACAATCGTCCAAATGGATTCTCGAATCCTCGCCCGGAGGGTTCAGTTCTTAGTAAAGGAACAGTGAGGTGAGACCTCGTCCTGGATTCTGTCCACGTATTTGGCCGCGATCTCCTCACTCATGGCGCAAGGCAACCATTACGTCCACCCGCGTCGCACGGCGCGCCGGCATATATCCGGCCACCAACGCGAAACCGCCCAAGAGCACGGCGACCGAGGTATAAGTCATCGGATCAGACGCGCTGACTCCTACGAGCAAGCTGGAAACCGCCCGTGACACGGCCAGCGCTATCCCCAGACCGATCAGTACCCCGGTTCCTATTAACCTCAACCCCTGGCCAAGTACCATCCGGAGGATGTCCTGGCCGGTTGCGCCCAAGGCCATGCGAAGGCCGATCTCATGAGTGCGCTGGCTCGCCGCATAGGAGATTACGCCGTAAACGCCGACGGTGGTCAGGAACAAAGCGAGTATTCCGAGTCCCGCCGCCAGGTCTGCTCCTACGCGGAAGAGAAAGAAGCCCATAGTTCCTCCGAGGGATTCTTCCATCGTGCGCACATCGTACAAGGGCAGGTCTGGTGCAAGCGCACGGATCTCGTGCAGTACTTCGCGCTCAAGGGCCTTCGCGGGGCGTGAGCTGCGAACCTGAAGCGTCATCGGGGCTGTGTAGTTCTGCGATAGAGGCACATAAAAGTAGGGCTCTGCTTCGGGTGTTGGCCTCACGAATTTGGTATTTCGCGCCACGCCGACCACCTCCAGCAAGGGATTGGCCGGCTTCGTGATCCTAAATCGCTTCCCCACCGGGTCCTGTCCCGGCCATAAACGCTCCGCCATGGCTTGGCTGACAATCGCCACACGTGGTGCCGTCTCGTTGTCGGCCTCGTTAAACCCGCGACCGCGCAGGATGGGAATCCTCAGAGTCTGGAGGAGGGCAGGGTCGATAACGTTGTAAGACACTTCCGAAGGCGCCTCACCTTGCGAGAGCGGCCGGCCTTCGATGTGAACCGTGCTCAGGAACCGATCATGAAAGAACGGGACCGAGAAGACGAAAGCGGCCGATTCCACGCCGGGCAGCGCCCGAGCCCGCGCCAGCAGTTCCCCGTAAAAATTTCTCCCTCGTGCTTCGTCATAGCCGATTTGGTGGACATCCATGCGGAGGTTGAGCACGTGATGGGGATCGAAACCCAGGTTCATCCGCTGCGCTTCTTCCAGGCTGCGGACTAACAGGCCCGCCGCAATCAGCAGCACCATTGATGCGGCAACCTGGGTAACGACCAGCACATTGCGGGCGCGATTTCTCCTCCGGCTACCGGATAGCGCGCGTCCGCCCTCATGCAACACGATGCTCAAATTGGAGCGCCAGGCACTTCGCATGGGGCCAAGGCCAACCATGAGACCGGCCAGCAACGCGACCCCGAACGCGTAAGCAAAGACCCGCCAATCCGGGCGAAAATCTAACTGGACCATCGGGAGATCGATCGGCGTGCAAATCGAGCTGAGCACCATGGAAATCCACGTGCTTAGCAAGATTCCGGCCGCGCCTCCCACAATCGCCAGCAGCACGTTCTCAGTAAGCAACTGCCGCACCAGCCGGCCGCGCGCCGCGCCCAGGGCGCTCCGGACGGCCATCTCGCTTTCACGGGCGTTCCCTCGCGCACGCAGAATGCTGGCGAGATTCACGCAAGCCACCAGCAGAACGATGAACGCCAGAGTGAGGAAGATGCCCACCATGGCAGGCCAGGAGCCGGCCGAATCGGGTTGAGGCCGTGCCCGCCACTCCGGATAGGCTTCCATCGAAGTGTACTTGTTCGTTTCGGGATACTGCTCGGCGAGGCTTCGCGCTATTACTTGAAGTGAGGCGCGTCCCTGCTTCAGGCTCATCCCAGGCTTGAGCCGGGCAATGGCTCGGAGTTCTCCCTTGCCCCTTGCCGTCCAGAAACTGCTGTCCTCGATCGCAAGCATGCCTGCCGGCAGGTAAGCATCCGTCTCCGCCAATGAGAAGGTACCGTGGAACTGTTCCGGCGCTACGCCCACGATGGTGACGGCGTGCCCATTCAGCCGCGCACTCTTGCCGATGACTCCAGGGTCGCTGTTGAATTGCCGCTGCCAGCAGGTGTACCCGAGCACCAGTACCGGTGCAGCGCCGGGGGTCTCCGCTTCCGCCGGCTCGATAAGCCGCCCGAGTGCCGGCCGCACGCCCAACATCGAGAAATAGTTTCCCGTGACATAACTGGTAAGCACTTGGTGGGGCCCCTGATCCACGGCTATCCCATCCATCCCAACGGCGAAGCCCAGCATGTCCGAGAATGCTCTGGCGTGAGCGCGATAGTCCCGATAATCCGGGTATGAGAGATCGTGGAACTCCGAAGAGCCTCTTTCTCGTGGGGCCAAGACAACCAACCGATATGCGTCTTGGACCGGTAGTGGCCGAAGGAACAAGGAGTTCACCACGCTGAAAATGGCTGTGTTCGCCCCGATCCCTACTGCTAGCGTCGCGATCGCCACCGCCGCGAAGCCCGGGTTCTTCCGGAGCCCGCGAAACGCGTAGCGCACGTCTGCCACAACGGCATCCAACGATGTCCACTGCCAGGTCTCCCGCGCGTTCTCCGCGGCCAGCGTCAGGTTGCCGAGTTCTCGCTCGCCCGCGATCTGCACCAGCGCGTCCAGCTCCTCCTGCATATCACGCTCTTCTGCGCGCCTGCGCGACAGAAAAAGATGCTTCAGCCTTCTCCAAATCATCGTTCCACCTCGCCGGGAGCGGTCCCCATCACCCGGGTTATCGCGTCCACAAACTCCGCCCACTTGGAATGTTCCCGCGTGAGCTGCTTCCGCCCCGTGCGGGTAAGCCGGTAGTATTTTGCGCGCCGATTGTGCTCGGAGGTTTCCCACTTCGAAGCGATCCAGCCCTTTGCCTCCAACCGCTTGAGCGCCGGATACAGCGAGCCGAATTCAATCTCCAGCGTCTCGTTGGATGTGCTGCGAATCGCCTTCGCGATGCCATATCCGTGAAGGGGTCCGAAAAGCAACGTTCTCAGGGTCAACATGTCCAGAGTGCCTTGCAGCAGCTCCATATAGAGTCATCCTATATGAAGGTGTTCTCTAGATCAAGGTCGTAATCAACCGTAGCGCAAGACTACAGGGGGGGCTTGGCTGATCATGGGCGGAGACGAAGCGTCAGAACCCAGAATCCACGCTGGCGCCGGCGAGCTTCTCGCGGTAGTTCCCGGGGCATCCATGGCGCGGGGTTGGCGCCGGTTCAGGCACTCCTGGCCATAGCGGACCCTCCTTTCCCTTGCCCGGGCGAAAGGCCGACGTTACCAGCTACCGCGAGGTCGAGTCACGCGCGCTCGCCGAAGGGACACAATGCACTTGGCCGTATCACGCCCGACCCGTGGATGTGCACCAGCCGGCGCGGCCGGCTCTGAGAAGTTGGACGCGGGACTGCGGACAGGACTGTCGATCCAGCCGGACAGGATTGACGCTCCAACCAACGAATTCCGCGTCCGCCCCACTTTTATGGAAGCTTATGGCAACTTATCCGTAAATGCCGCCACAGCCGATGCGCGGGCCCAGAACAAGCCGGCGCCGGAACCGCTGCTGCCGATCGCGATTGCCGTCCCCATCAGGCTGGGATTCGGCGCCGCCGAGGCCGCATCTTTTTGTAGGGTGGGTAACAGCAAACCGCAGACCCCGGCCACCGTCGTGGCGCCCAAGGAAATGCCGGTGGCCACCTGGTTGGTGGAAAAATTCCCCTGTCCTTTGATATAGGCCCCGATAGCCGCGCCCACCGCGGCGTCCGTGCAGACACGCAGGACCTTCGAAGCCACGCTCTTGCCCGTGGCTGTGCTCACCAACTGTGCGGCGGTCGAGTTCTCGATGTGCCCCAGCCCGTGGGCGACAGCCACCGCCCAGATCTGCGCCGCAGGCACATCCTGCCTGGCCCCGCTGACATCCACCTCCCACAGGGTGAGCGACTTTCCCAGGCTCACCTGTGGGGAGAAGGTAACCGTCTGGGCGTGGACGCCAGCGGCCAGCGCCACACCCAGGAGGATCCACTTGTGCATGTCAGGAAACCGCTGGGGCCGGAGTTTTGACGGTCCAATAGTTATTCGGCCCAAAAATGGAGTTCATCGAGACCAGCACATACACGGCCCCATTGCTCGCGGTATAGGTCTCGCCGGCCGTGGTATAAACCGTCGGCGCGGCATTGTTATAGTATCCGTCGCCCACTGCGGCGCCCACTGGATTGGAGACAACCGGCGTCGGCGGCGTGATCGAAGTCGAATTGGGAAGCGGTTTCGGGTAGGCCTGCCCCGTCATCTGACAGAAATACTGCAGGATCGAGCTGAGCAGTTGCTGCGATGTCCAGGCAAAGGTTCCGAACAGACAGTTCGCCACGTAGAATGGCGCGGTGGGATACTGCGGCGACAAGACCGTGATCTCGTCCACGTAGCCCAATCCGGTATTCGGATCGACGATGCCTTGGAGGTTTAACTGGTTGACCACGGGGATGAGCGTGATCCCGTACTGGGTTTCGGCTAATCCCACCGCCTGCATGACCCAGGCGTAAATCTGGTCGTAAATGGTCGCCGCCGGTGCGGCGCTTAGGTTGTTGGTAGACACGATGTTTTTCCTTTACCTCTTTTGAAAGTTGTTTTGCCTTTTTATTGGCTGTTGAATTTACGGATGGCCGCCGGCTTGCCCATGAGCTGCCGGCAATCCCCGTAGAGCTTAAGCTCGGCGATCCCTTGCGGCGGAGTTTGGTAGGGCCGCAGCCCTGGCAGTCCGCCCGCCGCCAGCAGCTCCGCCACCAGCTCCGAGCACACTTCCTCGCGCGAATTGGGCTGGTACCAGACCGGCAGGTCCTGCACCACCGGAATCATGCGGGCGATGTAAGCGCCCAGCTCCAGCACGTTGTAACGGTCGCGGTTGACGCGCACCATGGCGAACGCCCACAGCCGGTCCCAATTCAGGAACCCGCGAATGGCGTCCGACAGGCATAGCGCCCATACCCGCTCGCCCGGGCCGCACATGGCGAGCCGCGCTTCGAGCGGATTGATCTGCGCCCCGTTTCGACCGTTGAGAATGGTGCTCTCGACGATTTGTAATTGCGTCTGCGGCCGGCCATCCACGTTGAGCCGCGGATCCACCACCATCGCCACGTGCGATAGCTTCGATCGGGTCAGCCACTCGATCGCGTCCGACACGAACCCGGTTCCCCCGAAGGCGATAATGTCACCGCCCCTGAGAGCGGAAAGATCCGTTGTTGCATTTACGGCGTTTGAACTAGCAAGCATCTTGGCTCTCCCTTGTGCAGGGCAGACCATCGTTTTGTGGCCTGCCGGCCGTACTTAACCATCTGGCGAAATCCATTCCCGACAGCCGCTCCCTGACGGTCGCGGCTCGGTTATGGATGCCGCATGTTTGTCATTTACCGAGCCGCGACCGTCAGGGAGCGGTTGACGCGCCCGAATTGCGAAATCCCCGGATCGGCTAAGCACCCCGATTGAGTACCCGCGGGTATGGCAGACCACAAGAAACGATGGTCTGCCCCACACCTGTCCCGTTAAATTTTTCTCAGCTTCGAGAACCAGCTAGTTTTCATATACTTGCAAGGAAAGCAGCTCAAAACGATTTCATTCGTGATTACCTGAGAGGGT